>CAZOBL010000145.1:0-2591 GCA_964578185.1 uncultured Thermoplasmatales archaeon | reverse complement strand
AAACTCAGTAGACAGTTTGAAAAATATCTAACCAAAAAGGAAACTAAAAAAGAAGAGCCTAAGACAGCTGAAAAGAAAAAAGAGGAAAAAACAGAGAAAAAGACAAAGAAACCTGAGAAAAAAGAGGAAGAAGAAAAAAAGAAAGAAAAGAAAAAGAAACTTCCTAAAATTAAACCTAAACTATCAAAAGATCTAAAAGAAGTTCTTGAAAAAAGAAAGGAGATCAAGGCAAGAACTCCAAAATTCAAACGTGAAGAATGGTATAGATACAAAAGAGTTGGAACTAACTGGCGCAGACCAGATGGAATTCATTCAAAGATGAGAATTAACATAAAATACCGTCCTGCCAGAGCAAGAGTAGGTTACCGAGGACCAAAAAAAACACGCGGACTTCATTCATCAGGTTTTGAAGAAGTAATGATATATAATTTAGATGATCTAGAGAAAATAAATCCAGACAAACAAGCAGCTAGAATCGGAAGTTCAGTTGGAACTAAGAAAAGGATTGATATTGAAAAAGAGGCTGAGAAGCTAAATATTAGAATACTTAACATTCAACATGAGAGGTAAATAAAATGGCAGACTTGAGAAACCAACAGAGAATGGCAGCTGAACTCCTTAAATGTGGAAAAAATAGAGTATGGATGGACCATGACCGTATTGATGAGATAGCTAAAGCTGTTACTAAAGAAGATATCCGTGTTTTAATCAAAGGTAAAGCAATAAAAGCAAAACAGAAAAAAGGGATATCCAGTGGTAGAAAGAAATTTGCCCTTAAACAAAAAGAAAAAGGCAGAAGAAAAGGCCATGGCAAAAGAAAAGGTGCAAAATATGCAAGGCTGTCTAAAAAAGAAAGATGGATGAAAACAATCAGACCTATTAGAAAACATCTTAAAGAACTTCGAAGTGAAAAAAAGATTACACCGACTGTGTATAGAAGGTATTATAGAAAAGCAAAAGGCGGCGAATTTAGAAGTAAACAGCACCTCAAAACACATCTTTTATCAGATGGAGTTTTAAAGGAGGATAAAAAATGAGCCACGGACCAAGATACAGATTAAAACCAAGAAGAAGACGAGAAGGTATGACTGATTACAGAAAAAGACTTAGTCTTCTTAGATCAAATAAAACAAGAATGGTTGTTAGAAATACAAATCAACAAATAATAGTTCAGTTTGTTGAATACAAAGAAGATGGAGATCACATAATTTCTCAAGCAATATCCAAAGAACTAAAAAACAAATTCAAATGGAAACATTCTATCTCAAATACACCTTCAGCCTATCTAACAGCATATCTGGCTACAAACAGAGCAATTGAAAAAGGAATAAGTGAAGTTGTATTAGACATTGGAAGACAAAGACCAGTTACTGGATCAAAAGTTTTTGCAGCATTAAAAGGAGCTCTTGATGCAGGGATAGATTGTCCTCATACACCTGAAAAACTTCCTAAAAAAGATAGGATACAAGGTAAACACATTGATGATAAAATTAGTTCTGATGTCGAAAACATTAAAAAGAAAATATCTGGAGGTAAATAATGCCACCAAGAAGAAGAAACAGAAGAAAGAGAAGAGAACCCAGAGAAGTCAGTTGGGAACCGAAAACAAAATTAGGTAAACTAATTAAATCTGGTGAGATAAAGACCATGCATGATGCAATCAACTCAGGCCTACCAATCAGAGAACCAGAGATAGTTGATGTACTTTTAACTGAACTTGATGATGAAGTAATTGATGTTAATATGGTTCAGCGTATGACTGATTCTGGCAGACGTGTAAAGTTTGTTATAACTGTTGCTGTTGGAAATAAAAACGGATATGTCGGCTTTGGTCAAGCTAAAGGTAAGGAAGTAGGAGCAAGTATTAGAAAAGCAATAGATAATGCTAAACTCAATATTATTGAGATTAGACGCGGATGCGGTTCATGGGAATGCGGCTGTGGAAAACCTCACACTGTTCCATATCAAATAAGTGGTAAAAGTGGAAGTGTACAAATAAGACTTAAACCTGCACCACGAGGTATAGGTCTAGCAACAGGGGAAGTAGCAAAAAAGATCCTTACTCTTGCTGGTATTGAAGACTGCTGGGCTTTTACAAAAGGTAAAACTAGAACTACAGTAAACTATGCTAAAGCTGTATTCAATGCTTTAGTTGAAAACGCTGAAATGAGAGTCTTGCAAAAATCAGTTTCTAACGTTGGTATCGTATCAGGTGCAATAAAAAAAACCGATGAAAAAGAAAAAGCACCAAAACAAGTCAAGGAGGCATAAATAGATGACTATTGCAGCAGTAAGAATTAGAGGATTAATAAATATAAAACCAGACATTAAAAAAACACTTGAATTACTTAATCTAACTAGAGTGAATCATTGTGTATTACTTGATGAAAAACCATCAACTAAAGGTATGCTTCAAGTAGCTAAAGACTATATAACATGGGGTGAAATTGACTCCAAGGTTCTATCAAAATTGATAAGCGCTCGAGGAAAACTAGTAGGCGACAAGGAAATTACAGATAAATACATAAAAAGCTCTACTTCTTTTGACAACATAGATAAACTTTCTGAAGCAATTGCTAAAAACAAATTCA
>CAZOBL010000144.1:0-2634 GCA_964578185.1 uncultured Thermoplasmatales archaeon | reverse complement strand
AAAAAAGTAAAGAAAAAAAAGAAAAAAAGAAAAAAACTCTTTTATTCTTGAATAAATACCATAAAACCAAGCAATAATGCATCCTTGGTTTCTACCACGGCTTCATCAATCATATCACAATCAGCAGTCGCTGTAATCCTAATCGGACCAACGCCGAATAGACTCAGTTTTTTCGCAACCACATCACCACCACCCTCAATCAGATCAACAACACCCTCATCTGATTTATTAATCCGGGTGAACAACCCCTTATTCTGCACATGCACACTCCAACTCACATCCTCTGCATCATCAGTACCTAGATTCAATATTTCTGCGTTCACCCCAATACCACCGGTGATATCAATATCTAGTTGAACATCTGGCGATTGTGTGGTAAAGGTCCAATGGGTTGATTCAACCTCTAAATCACCACTATCTTTAACCTTTACATACCAATGGTACTGTGTTGCATACATCAATCCATCCCAGGTCACCGATGCCGTACACTCATTGGGACAGATATCCGTGCCAATTAAAAGATCAGTATCTGCATCATAAAACTCAACTCGTAATGTATCATCCTCATCTGGATCAGAGACAGATACAGAAAGCGTAGGATTAATAGAGACACCATTTGCATAATTATTTGGTGATTCATCTTCTGGAGTGTTTGGTGGTCGATTATCTGGTTCCACTGCAGTAGTAAAAGAGTAATCCGGAGATGTTTCAGTAATATTATCATCTGCAGCAGTTGCATACCAAGTATACGTAGTATCATATGCTAGATCAGTCCAGGTTGCAGAAACCGTATCAGTGGGATCAACAGTATGTATAGTCTTTATTACACTGTCATCACTGGCATCATAAAACACAACCGTTAACAAATCATCATCAGCATCTGAAACCGTGATCTTTAATGTCGCATCAGTCGACACATTCTCCGCATTATGTTCTGGAACAGGATCAGAGAACACTGGAGGATGATTCGTACTTGCTTCTACATAAACAATTGCATTATCCTCATCAAACACCGTGGTATTATTACATTGAAGCGCAGTCACATTGGCCCAGTTTACTAGTGTTCCATTCACTTCACCGGTCACATCAGTGGCAAACAATAATGAAAGATGGCTACCATTCCTTAGCCAGGCATCCTCAACCATGGTAAGATTCCAGGTTAACTCATGGTCATCCTCATCGGGATCTGGTTGTAGAATCAATTCATTATCCTTATACAATAGACTACTTCCATCAACATATTCAACGCCTTCAGGAAGCTGGTCTTTGATAACGATTTCAACTAGGGTAAGATTTTGATCCGCTGAAGCAAAATGCACCGATATATTCCAAAACACTTGTTCACCGGCAGCAGCTGAAACATTTTCCATCCAGGTACTATTATCAGTTGAGACCTGTTTTTTAATTCGCATGCCATCACTGACATTCACACAAGCAGTATCTGAAACGGTGTTTTCCTCACAAGAGGAAACCACTGCTAGATTGCAATCATAGCCTACATCAATTACTTTTCCTTTGAAAATAATGATTTTTTCATCAAAAATATATTGGTAAAAGATCTGCCACCAACCCGATCCCATGGTTATCTCACTTGCATTATCCGTGGAAACAAAACTATCAAAGACCACATGATCCGGCAGGTAATCCGTGACATTTACCGCATGCACAGGTGTAGCAAGAGCAAGGTTATCAACCGTGATTTTAAACCATATGGTATCACCAACCACTGCTTCAACACCATCGGTATGCCAACTGTTTCCATCAAGAGAAACCTGTTTTTCCACCCAGAGACCAGATGGACAGATAACATTAACCGTTGCAGTATCATTATCATACAGCCAGCTTGGACAACATGGTCTGACATGCACGGAGAGATTCACCTCGTTTTCATAGCTGCCACAGGCAAAGGTATCAGCCCGATAGAAGATTTTGTAATGTGTTTGTGGTGGGAAAAAGGTAAAATTCCAATATAGATAATTATTTGTTATGGTATGATTAAACATGGAAGCAGGAAGATAATTGTCCTCATCATCAAGAATATACATACAGCTTTCATTATAGACTAAACCATCAATTTGGGGGAGATTATCGCGTACATGAAGACTAAGAACATTAGTAGACCGGTTCATAAAGACATCTAGTCGATACATCACAAAATCACTGTAGTTCACTGAAATATTTTTGCCATACTCCCCGCAGCAGTCCTCTTTCACGGTTTTAATAATCGTAATATTACCTTCATCTTCTTCAATGATTTCAACCATGGTATTATCTGTATCAGTTGCAGAATCATCATCAGTTACTCGTAAGGAGATTGGATACATTCCTGTTGATGACCACATATGTTCTATGGTTTCACCAGTGGCATCATCATAAAATCCATCATCATCAAGATCCCATTCATAGGAAACAATACTGCCATCAGTATCATAACTACTACTGGCATCAAGGTGAACCGGTTCATTAATCACAGAGTAATATGGTCCACCTGCATCAGCAACTGGTGCTTGATTTGGATCCTCAGTCATATTTTTATTTCCAAAATCAACCGTTTCAGATGCTCCATCAATAGGTAGAATCAATTCTTTTGGAGTAATATTTATCCAACCAGGTTTTGTTTCTTCAACAATTTTG
>CAZOBL010000143.1:0-2752 GCA_964578185.1 uncultured Thermoplasmatales archaeon | reverse complement strand
ACAAAAAATAAAGCGAACATTTTTCCATGTTCCCATTCATGATCTCTCTGGGAATGTTCGTAGAGTCATCCATCAAGATGGCATTTTGGAAGAAGAGCTCGACTATTCAGCTACAGGTCTTGTCTCTCGTTCTTCTGATATTACTCCCTGGACCTTTAGCTCAAAACGCCATAATTCTACAGGTTTTATCCACTTTGGCAGACGTTACTACGACCAAGAAACCTCTACTTGGCTCACCCAAGACCCTGCTAGCTATGATGCTGGCCCTAATCTCTACGCATATGTGAGCAATAATCCTGATCCAATTATGCCAATTATGGATGTTGATTTGTATGGGTTGATTGGACAAGCTCCAACAGTTTCAGAAAGTGATTGGTAAGCGTCAACTAAGCCCATCTTTTCGCTCAGCCAACATTCAGGTATGGTCTTTACTTTAATTAAAAAGGAGGATTCATGAAACCAGATTCCAGGTATACCAGAGCGCTTGAAAAATGGGTAAAAATAATCAGAGAATGGCGATGTACCAAGAAAAGCGCAAAGCACTGGTGTAGAGAACAAAAGATTGGTTACACGCAATTTCTCGTATGGCGAAAACGACTTGAGGCAATGAGCACAAAAGAAGCTTGTCTCATATTTAGGGAACTCACTGATGAAAAAGCATCAAAATCCATCAAAATACATTTTCGTGAATTCACGATCAGTGTTCCAGATCAATTTGAAGAACAGGCTCTTTTGAATTGTCTTAAAACATTGGAGGCAATGTGATGTGGGGTGCGCCAAGGCGAATTTTGGTTCATCAAGATCCTGTTGACATGCGAAAAGGATTCGAAGGATTGAGTGCGCTTGTTGAGGTAGTATTTTCAGAAGAGCTGACTAGCGGAACGTATTTTGCATTCCTAAATCGACAAAAGAATAGACTGAAAATATTGTACTGGGATGGTGATGGTCTTGCTATCTGGTATAAGCGACTTGAGAAAGGAACGTTTGGAAAAACGTGTCAGGTTGAGATGAGTAAAACAGAATTTTTCCTTATGCTTGAAGGCATTGTTCCGAAGCGAATATCAAAACGCTACAGGATATAATTACAGGCCATTTTTTGTTTGTTTTTCACTTTCTTTTTATGCGTTTTTTTGGTATATTTTGATATATGAAAACGGCTGAGAAAACATTACCAGAATATATTCAAAAACTAGACTCATTAGAAACAGAGCTTATCCAGTATAAAAATGAGAATTCATATCTCAAGGAACAATTGGCTTGGTTTCAACGACAAATTTTTGGTAAAAAATCAGAAAAGATCATCAAGAATGTGGATGAAAGACAACTGTTTTTTGAAGGCTTTGATGTCGTATCCAAATCACCCGAAGACGAAGAAACAAAAACAGTCAAAGCACATCAACGTCGAAAACGAAAATCCCCTGGCAAGGGTAAGGACACAGTTTCTCTACCCGAAAATCTTCCTGTTGAAACACATGTCCTTGATATCGATGAAAAAGAAAAGGTCTGTCCAAAAACAGGCAAGCCTCTTGTCAAAATAGGTGAAGAAGTAACCAGGAAATTAGCCTATAAACCCGGTAGCTATTTTATCAAAGAATATGTTCGTCCCAAGTATGCTTTTCCCAAAGAGGCTGATGGTGGGATGAAAACAGCCTTTTTGCCTGAATCTCTTTTGTCTCGATGTCAAGCAGATGAAAGCTTTCTTGCTCACATCCTTGTGCAGAAGTTTGTGGATCATCTCCCTTGTTATAGAATTTCCGAGAAGCTTGGTAGAGATGATCTTGGTATTAGTAGACAACTTTTATCTAAGTGGATAATTCGTTGTGGGCACGCCCTAAAGCCTCTTTATCAAGAAATGAAAAAGCATGTTCTAAACAGTGAGAGTGTTTTTATAGATGAAATACCAGTTAAAATGCTTTCTCCTGGTAAGGGGAAAACAAAACAAACATATATGTGGGTAGTTGTAGGTGGACGTGGGAAAAATCCCCCATATCGCATCTACAAGTTTCATACAAATCGAAACCATGAGCATGCTAAAAACCTATTGGAAGGATACTCTGGTAATCTTCATTCTGACAAATATGGTGCTTATGAGGAATTAGCAAAGAAAAAACAGTATGTCTGGAATCCCTGCATGAGCCACATACGAAGAAAATTTTTCGAGGCAGAATCTGGTGATCCTGAATTCAGGACATGGGTGTTAAGAAAAATCCGAAATCTTTTTAGATTAGAAAAAATTGGATGGGCTAGATCTCCAGAAGAGCGCTTAAGAATTAGACAAGAAAAGGCTATTCCTATCATTGATGAACTTATAAACCGAGTAAAAGAACGCCTTGTTGAGGGCAAACATCTACCCAAATCAAAGTTTAAAGAAGCGCTTTGTTATTTGTATTCCCTTGCGCCCTATATGAAAAATTACACAAAAAATGCTTGGGCTCATTTAGACAATAACATCGCAGAACGTGCTGTACGTCCCTTGGCGATTGGTCGAAAAAATTGGCTCTTTATTGGTAATGAGGATAGTGGAGAGGCAGCAGCTATCATTCTATCGCTCGTGCAAACATGTAGGGGATTAGGAATTAATCCTCGAGACTACCTAGAAGATGTTATGCGCCGCCTTATGAGTCACGATAGTCAAAAGCTTTTCGAGCTCCTTCCTGACGTCTGGGCAAAAAATCGATAATCATTGCAAACAAATGTCAAGATGGGCTTAGTTGACGCTTACCGTTTAACATGTTCTTCCTACTAGCCTCAG
>CAZOBL010000142.1:0-2847 GCA_964578185.1 uncultured Thermoplasmatales archaeon | reverse complement strand
AAGAAATCTGGGAAGGCACGTTTTCTACCATGTTTTACAAGTTTTTGTTTTCCTCTATTTTTATTATTCCCGTATTAATGTTAGAACTTCACAAAGCAATTATTATCAGTGTATTAATTGGGATGTATCTTATTTTTGCCAACAGTCTTTATTTGGCTCGAAAACAAAAACTATCTCCCATTACCGTTATTATTGAGCATTTAGCGTTAACGATGGCTGTGGTCATTGCTTCTCATTTTATTGGAATGAGTATTTTCCTTCTTTTCTAATTTACTAAACAATGAAGTAATGTTTTTTAAAGAAATAGATATAAAAAATCATCATTTGTAACTGTTTTTACCATTTTTTCCTACGAAAAACTTATAAATTATTCTATGTTTTTAAATATGGGAGGATATAAATGAAGAAAACCATCCTGTTTGGGAGCCTGTTGGCTGTTTTTTTAATGCTGATGATACCAAATGTGAGTGCAATTGAATATCAAAAGACTGTAGATGCAAATGTTGCTAAATTGGGATATGACTTAATTGAGTTTAAAAAAACCAAATCACAAATAAATGCAATTCAAAACATTGATCAAAATGAGTTAATAGATAAGATACTATTGGAATTTTTAAAATTAGATTTAACTAAGCAGCAAAGAGAAAACTTAGAACAACTTATTGATTCCGATCTCTTTTCAGAGGTTTTGATTAAAGGAATTTTAATCCCAATCATCACCATTTTGTTGGTTGAATCTATTTTATTGACATTTGATTTACCTGTTTTTTTATCATCATTGCTGGGGTTTTTTTTAGGATTTTTTTTCATAGGTCCAGTTGCACTAAGAGTTTCAGATGAAACAGTGATTCCTTATTCCGTTATATTTTCGCTTTTATTACTCATTGATGTGTTAATTCCCTATTCCATTTTGGGTTTAATCTTTTCATAGGTGATTATTGTAACAATTGATGAATTATGTAAGAAAGGAGGAATAAATTCACGAAAAAAAACATAGTATTGGGAAGTATTTTTACCATTTGTATTCTATTGACGCAAGTCGTTTTAGCTCCTCCAGTTACTGCTCAAAATCAAAATAATGATATGGTATCATTCGGTATTGATCAAAAGGAAAAACTTGAATCTCTAATCGAACGTTTTACTGGAACAACGTTATATCAAGAATTGTTTAGCATTTATGAAGCTGGTTTGAATGAGGATAATGAAATCGAGATTTCTGCTTTGCTTCAGATGCTTGATGCAGTGGTTGATTATTTGGAGGATCAGAAACCTTCTGAATTACCAACTGATTACATTTTTCCCTTTAGCGTTAATGAATTCATTGAATTTATATTAATTATGATTGTTGAAAGTTTAATATTTCTCACATTTGGGATGGCTCTACAAATAATGGATGATGTTAGTGATGTAATGCAGTATTATACTGATTGTTTAAGTGAACCTGAGTTTATTGCTGCTGTGTCTCTTCATATTTTCCTTCCGGATATTTACGATACATTGATACAACTTGAAATAATCAAGGATTATGCACTTGATATACCTGATACTCCTGAAGAAAGGAAACAATACTTAAAAGAAACATTCAATGATGTTGCAAAGGATGCGTTTGAATTTTGCATTATTTCAACGGCATACGGGGTATATGTTTACTATCTTGGACCTAAAATGGGATATCTGAGTAGAATGGCTCAGGATATCTATTTCATATTTGAAAGTGCAAGGGACTTAAAAGAGGATTACCAGGATTTCACGATTAAAGTTGAGTATTTAAAGGAAATCTTCATTGATGTTCCTGTTGCCTTTTTTGATTTTGTGCGACCGAGAGATAGGGAGGTAGTCATTGATTTCTTTATACTTCTTGATGAAATTGAAGAAGCAAAAAATGCTACAGAACAATGGAGAAAAGACCCACTTTCAGGAGAGTTACTCATTGATTTAACAATTCTTACGGTGATGCTTACTGATTTGATTGTGTATTATTCATTTCAAGAAAATGATCCATGGTTGAGACCGGTTCAGGTTATTGTTGAAGTTGATAAACAAAAAGATGAGACCATTACACTGTCATTTAATGAAAACGGGCAAAGTGATACTGCTATTATTAATAACTCAAACACTTCTGGAGAAGCAGTGTTGTATTATTATACCGCGAATAAAACGAATCCAAAAGGGTTGCATCAGTTTACCGTTAGAGCAACAAGCAGTAATGGTGAAATTATAGAAAAACAGGAATCTGCGTTTTCAGATGGTGTAGTAAAACTTGAAATCGATCATTCAGCTGAAACCAAATCAAAACAATCCTCAATGATAGATATTAAATCATGGTTAGATTCAGTTATTCGATTCTTTGATTTTCCTCAAACATCATTTTTTTCTTTTTTCCAATCTTTTTTGCCATTATCCTGATGGTGGATTAATCAGAGCTATTACATTCCTCTTTTCCTTTTTTTGGATGAGCTAAATAATGATTGTTTAATAGGGATATTGTTTCCCAAGAACTTCTGTTGAGGTTAAGGCTGCTATTGCTCCTTCAGCTGCAGCGGTGATAACTTGTCTGAGATCACCAGTGATATCACCAGCGGCATAGACCCCTTTTACATTGGTCCGCATATTCTTATCAACGATGATATATCCGTGATCATCCAGAGTTACTCCTAGTTTCTTGGCTAACTCGTTCTGTGGTACCACGCCAATGGAGATAAATAATCCATCCATGTCTATTTCTTTTGATTCCCCGGTTTTTTTGTTTTTTAATGTTATCTTAGATAATAAATCATTGCCGCTTAGTTTTTCAACTTCTGTATCTAGTAAGAATTCAACACCGGCTTTTTCCGCATCTTTTTCGTA
>CAZOBL010000141.1:0-2916 GCA_964578185.1 uncultured Thermoplasmatales archaeon | reverse complement strand
CATAGAAGACTGCCTCAGCTGGAGGGTTGAGTTGGATAAATGAATCAATAAATCCAGGTCGGATGTATGGTCGGATATATTGAGTGTAAAATGTTTCTTTTGTGGGTAGTTCAGTTGGTATTCTTTTAAGAAATGTTGCTTTGTGGAGAATTTTTTGTATTTCTTCTTTTTCTTTTTGGTTTTGTATTGAATTATTTTTAAGCCTTTTGGTGAGTGTGATGCTTTGTTGGTATGGGTCGGGTTCTTGAATTGAGAAAAGTTCGTTATAATAATTTGGTTGTGTTTCTTGTGTTTTTTTGTTTTGTTTGAATGATGGGTTTTTTGTTTTTATGGTCTGTGCCATTGTGATTTCATCAGCAAAGCTGGCGAGTTCTTTGAGGATTTGTAATGATTCACCTTGGAATACTTGTATGAGTGCGTGGTTGAGGATGAGTTTTTGTGTTTGTGGTTTTTGCTGTATAATGGAAATAATGTTTTTCCGGCACGTGGTATGTGCAATAGAGGCATTTCCCTTGATGCATGATCTACAATTTATTTTGATGGTGAATGTGCTAGGTTTTTTTACGATTTGATGTGGACAGACATTGTTCTGCATTACACCCCTAAAATAAATAGTAAAATATATAATTATGCCAATATATTGTGGGGTCTGCTGCCGGAGAAAACAAAATGATAGGGGAAAACACAAATAAGAAAAAAATTCTTTCTCAAAAATCATATATCTTAGGAAGATGTGATCAGAAACCAGATACAGCATTGTATATTGGTAACTTTCATGCATTGGATTCCTCTCTTGGTTCCTCTGTTTTTATGGATGTGCGTCATCCACATGTTTGTTTGATTTGTGGAAAAAGAGGCTATGGAAAATCATATACTATGGGGGTTTTAGTCGAGGAAATCGTCAAACAGAAACCCTCCGTTAGAAAAAATCTTAGCATCATCCTTGTTGATACTCTGGGGATTTTTTGGACGCTTTCTTTTCCAAATAAACAACAAGAGACTCTGCTCAATCAATGGGGATTATCCACAAAAGGATTCGACATTCAATTATTCACCAGATCAAAAGATTATATGATTACAAATGCTAACGAGCGAGTGCACATTAAAAAACTATCGATGAGAACCGCGGATCTTTTTCCGGTTCATTGGTGTCAACTGTTTGATCTTACACCTACAAATACGGTTAGTATTGTGATTGCAAAGGCAGTGTTGCATCTTCAGAAAAAACAAGAAGGATATACCATTAATGATATAATAAATCATATTAAGAATAATAAATCAGTGGATGGTATTTCCAAAACTGCTGCTGAAAATTTGCTTACTATGGCGGAGTCCTGGAATATTTTTTCAAAAAATGGGATGGATATAACAAATTTGTTAAATAACAAAACCATTAATATCATCGATTTAAGTGGAATTGATAATGATTATTTAAAAACTATCATCACTAGCATTATCGCCGATAAACTGTTTAACGCTAGAGTTGATGCACGAAAAATTACTGAACTCAACAATATGAAGTTATCTTTAGAAAAGAATACTACCCCATTGGTTTGGTTAGCAATTGACGAAGCGCAACTCTTTCTTCCAAGAAACAAGGATACTTTATGCAAGACTATTTTAAAAGACCGCTGGATGAGACAGGGAAGACAACCTGGTCTTTCTCTTATTCTTGCCACGCAGAAACCAAGTCTTATTGATCCAGAGGTTTTTTCCCATTCAGATCTCATTTTCTGCCATCGGTTAACCGCAGGAGAGGATTTACAATCATTAAAACAAATCCATCCGACCTATATGTCTGGTGATATGCAAGCTCAAATTGCAAAATTAGGTTCAGAGAAGGGTGTTGCTTTAGTTATTGATGATACTCAGGAATTTGTCAATATTATAAAAATGAGGCCACGGCAGAGCTGGCATGGGGGTGGAGAACCATCTGTCTTAGATTTCTCCTAGTGTGATGGAGATTTTTTTGGTATCAATTTTTGGGTTATACATATGATTTCAATGAACTCTGATGCAGCAGAATTGATTCCTGTTCGCCTTATCATGAGTGTGGTAATCATTGGTGTTATCTCTGTCCTTTTTACTTCTGGCATGATTACGCTTTATAATCAAACAAGTAATCATCAACTGGGACAGCAAATCAATGCCTTTGAGGCGTCAATACAAGTGCTCATGCAGCAAGGGTCTGCACGAGATATCGATGATCCCCTATCAGCAAATGGTTCAAAACGAACATTTGTTTTTCATCTTTCAAATAATATTGAGTTTCTCTCTTTTGGCGGAGATCCCAGTATCCAAAAAATTGAAAATGAAACCATTAATAATCAAATGATGACAGGTATTTTTTATCAGTTTGAAGGAAAAACAAAGCAGGTGATTTGGATGGATTCTGGATATGGATTGATAAAAGGTCATCAGGAAAATAATCGTTGGATTCCCACAAAAATTGCTGACCCGCTTGTTATTACTCAATCTGGATCAGTAACATTGAATGTTGAATTGATTAAAATGGGTGATAAACAGTATCTATTAATGTATCCATAGGTAAGATAAAACAATATCCTATTTGTTTAAAAAATGTAGGAATAGATATTGGTTTTTTTACCATTAACATTTAAATATTTTCAAACACCATACCATTAATTAATAGCCATTGCTCGTTAAAACATCAAAATGGTTTTTTATGGGCTTTCTGAAAATGATGATACAAGATGCAACAGTTAACCTTTAGCAAACAAGATTTCCTTCGCATTGAAGAACAACCGCTTTCTGGTTCTTATCTACGAAATTGGTTTAAGATTTTAAAAGACAATGGATTTAGGATTGATTGGCCATTTCTTCCTAAAGCAATGTATGTCACTGCAATGATGATAGCTCTTTCTCCCTTTCAATTCTATGAAAAAAGAAAAATGG
>CAZOBL010000140.1:0-2994 GCA_964578185.1 uncultured Thermoplasmatales archaeon | reverse complement strand
GTCATAACCCCTAGACCACTGGCCCCTTATATATTGAGGGGAAATACAATGATTGTTTTAGTAATTTACTATAAGAAAAGATTTAAAATACAAAAAATGTTGAAAAAAAAAAGTTTAAAAATAACTAGATTGAGCTTGTTTTTCAGTATTAGGCTGATCCGTAGATTGATTGAAATCTTTTTTAGTATGCCTCTCAAGATCACGGGTTTCCTCTTTTACTATATCAATAACACCCATAAGTGATACTAAACTTAGTTTATGGACATATTTTCTACATATGTTCATCAGCTCAGTATGCATAGTCGTTTCAGCTTGCCTGTAAGCATCAAGAGAAATATTTTTCGTGTTTACATTATTTTCATCAAACATAATTCATCCCACAGTTTAATAAAAGTAATAACACACCTGTTTAATAGATTATTGTAAAAAAATTTTTATAGATAAAATTAAAATGAAAAATTATACATTAGACTTTTTGAAAAGATGACATTTACCCCATTTAAACTCTATAACACATTATACAAGCAATTTGGCAAACAATACTGGTGGCCAATGGATATAGACTATCACAAAAAAAATATAAGTGACCCTCGCTTTGAAGTAATAATAGGAGCTATACTTACACAAAATACTGCATGGTCAAATGTTGAAAAGGCAATTATTAATCTAAAAGAAAACAATCTCCTTGAAATAAAGAAAATATCTGAAATTAAATTACAAGATTTACAAGAATTAATTAAACCTTCAGGTTTTTTTATACAAAAATCAAAACGGGTTAAAAATATTGCTAAGTATTTAAAAAATAACTATAAAAGCAATTTAGATAAATTCTTTTCAAAAGATTTGCACAATTTAAGAGAGGAACTTCTTAGTTTAAATGGGATTGGACCTGAAACTGCTGATTCAATACTTCTATATGCAGGAAATAAACCAATATTTGTTGTTGATGCATATACTAGAAGAATATCTAAAAGAATTCCTCTTGATACAAAAATAGATTACGAGGACATACAAAATTATTTTCAAAAAAACCTCAAAGAAAACTGTAAATCTGATGAAATTACATTTGTTTACAATGAACTTCATGCGTTAATTGTTGAACTTGCTAAAAATTATTGTAAAAAAAGAAATCCATTATGTTCTCAATGTCCATTAGACAGATATTGTGAAAAAAAAGATTTATTTTAGTAAATCTTGGACTTTTTCACCTACTACTTCTGCAGGGATATCAGGCAATGATATAAGTTGGGTGGTACCTAGTTGTCCTTTACCTGAGGGTTTAATATTTATGAAACCAGCGTTTTCTATTTCTTTTAAATAATTCCAAAACATGGTATGGCTACGAGGTTTTTCTTTATATTCCTCACATGTGACCATATATGTTTTTTCTGCATCACCCGTGTTTACATATGCGGTTCCATCTTTTTTCAAACGTTTGGATACTGAATAGAGTGTTAAAAGTTGATGACGACTCAGATTCCTTAGCTTGGTTTCAGTTACCATACTGTATGTTTCTGCTTTAGCTGCACGAACATGCTCAGGGGTTACCATTTCTTTATGTTGGTTATCAGCTGCAATTCCTGCTTTCCAAAGAAGTTCTATTGCAAATCTTGCATCACCCCATTCTGAGGCAATATCTGCAATAAGATCAATACATTGCACATCAACAGCTCCTTTGTGAAAAGCAGTTTCTACACGTTGGTTTATGATGCTAACCATTTCATCTCGACTGTATTTATCAAGCTCAATAATATTACTTCTCTTAAAACTGCTAAGACTTGATGAATCAAGCATTGAAAGTACGTTTTTCTGAGAAATCAAAATAATGGATACCGGAATTTTTTTATCAGATGATTCATCGGAGAAACGAGATAGATTATAAACAAGATTTGAATCTTTGTTTTTTAATAAAGCATCTGCTTCATCAAAAACAACAAGAAGTTGAGCTTCTTTTTTAATAAGTTGCTTACGAAGAACCTGAAGCATTTCTTGAACGGAAAAGCCACGATCTGGGAAGCGTGGATCAAAATGAGTTAAAATACCTAATAGAGCCATGGCATCAGTGGAGCGTTTACGACAATTAATGTGAACATACTCAATATCCTTTCCCTGTTTTCGCCCTATATTTGTAAGTTTTTTACAAAACTTTTTGGTCATAACAGTTTTACCTGTACCGACTGGTCCTTTGATAACTGCATTTTGAGATATATCAGAGAGTAATGGTTTAAACATCTGAGCAAGCATCTTTAATGCTTTATCTCTATGCGGTAGTTCATCTGGTATGTAGTCAAAATCAAGGGCATTTAATTCTTTGATAACAGATGATGACATTAGTTCATCTTCGATTAAATCACTCATTGGAAAAACAGTATACATTTTACTCTCATAAATCTTTATCTTAAATTTTTTATATTTAATTTGAAAAACATCAAGAATTTATAACAAAAATTAATACATAAAAAATACTTTATCAAAATTTAGAAAAGATAAATATGAAAAATAATAATCAAAATAAAAACCTTGAATTTCAAAAAAATAGATTTAAAGATTATTACAAGAAAAATCCTCCAACACTCCCGGATAGATTCAGTCGAAGAGAATACGCATTTGTTTTTTTTGGTGGAAGAGGCATGCTTAGACATTTATCATTTATTCGTAAAAATAATTTTATGGACTTTATTAATGATAAGGCTCCTGCACATTGTTATTATTCTACAGCATATTATGAATTTCCAGATGCATCAAGGATGCAGGATAAAAACTGGATGGGTGCAGAGTTGATATTTGATCTTGACAGCGACCATCTACCCGGAGTCGAAAAAATAACTTTTGAGGAATCACTTGAGAAAGTCAAAATTGAGTTTTTTAAACTTGTCGACGATTTTTTAATTAAAGATTTTGGTTTTGATGAAAAAAATATGGAACTCTATTTTAGTGGGTGAAGAGGTTATCATTGTCATGTAAAAGATCCTCTAGTGTATGATCTTGATAGCA
>CAZOBL010000139.1:0-3033 GCA_964578185.1 uncultured Thermoplasmatales archaeon | reverse complement strand
ATACCGATAAATATTATATCACAATTATCGATGCTCCAGGTCACCGTGATTTTGTAAAAAACATGATTACTGGTACATCACAAGCTGATGCAGCAATACTTGTTGTTGCAGCACCAGAGGGTGTAATGGCTCAGACCAAAGAGCACATGTTTCTAGCTCGTACTCTTGGTGTTAAACAAATGATTGTTGCAATAAATAAAATGGATGCAACAAAACCAGAGTATGACAAAAACAGATTCGAGCAAGTTAAAGCAGATGTTACAAAACTTGCTAAAAGTGTTGGTTATAAAGATGATCAACTTCAAATTGTACCAGTTTCCGCTTTTGCTGGCGACAACAGTGCAAAAGACAGCGGTAAAATGGATTGGTGGAAGGGACCAACTATACTTAAAGCAATTGACAACTTTGAAGTGCCAGAAAAACCAGTAGACCTACCATTAAGATGGCCGATACAGGATGTATACACAATTAAAGGTGTAGGAACAGTTCCTGTTGGAAAAATAGAAACTGGTGTTTTAAAACCTGGTGCAAAACTTATATTTAAACCAAGTAATAAACCTGGTGGAGCAACTGGTGAATGTAAAACTATTGAAATGCACCATGAAGAAATATCAGCAGCAGAACCTGGTGACAACGTTGGCGTCAACATGCGCGGAGTATCTAAAAAGGATATAAGGCGTGGTGACGTGGCAGGACCAGTAAATGATCCGCCAACAGTTGCTAAAGCATTCAAAGCACAGATAATGGTTCTAAATCATCCATCTGTTATAACCAAAGGATATACACCAGTATTTCACTGCTATACTGCACAGGTCGCATGTCGCTTTGATGAAATCGAGAAAAAACTTGACCCTAAAACTGGCCAGGTAAAAGAAGAAAACCCTGATTTCATAAAAACCGGTGATGCAGCTATTGTCAAAATTGTTCCAACAAGACCAATGGTCATTGAAGAGGCTAAAAAGATTCCACATCTTGGAAGATTTGCAATTCGTGATATGGGTCAGACTGTTGCAGCAGGTGTATGTCTTAAAGTTGTAGAAGAAGGCTAAACAAGTTTAGTCTCTTCAAACTTTTATTTTTTTATATTTTAATGGTAAAATATTTAAACTGGAAAACATAAAGGTTTTTTGGAGAAAAACATAGAATGGCTCAAAAAGCAAGAATTTCACTCGTAAGCACTGATGCGAAAAAACTAGAACGTGTATGTAACCAAATTAAGATGATAGCAGAAAAAACAGGAGTCGCACTTAGTGGACCTATACCTCTTCCAACTAAACATCTTAAAGTTCCATGTCGAAAAAGCCCTGACGGGGAAGGAACTGAAACATGGGATAGATGGGAAATGCGAGTCCATAAACGCTTAATTGACTTAGATGCAAGTGATAGAGCACTGCGTCAACTTATGCGTATACAAGTTCCAGATGGCGTAAACATTGAAATTGTTTTACGGTCTTAAATTTTTTACAAAACTTTTTTTATTAATCCTTTATTACACAAAAATATCATTATTTTATGCTGAGGTAGCAAAGTCTGGCCTAACGCGCCGGTCTTGAAAACCGGTTTCCTAACGGAAGCGGGAGTTCAAATCTCCCCCTCAGCGTTAAATTTTTTTTATTTAATCCATTTTAAATTACTATCAGAATCACTTTTCCCTTTTATGAAAAATAACAAGATAATTATGATACTCCAAATGACTATATTAAATCCCATAAATATCAATAAACTATAATCTGTGTAGCTGCCACTTATTTGAAGGATTATAAAAAAGTTGATTATAGTCATAATTATAATCAACAAAAAAGCAATTCTCTTAATTGTTTTATAGGTGAGCATTTAAGCCACAAGTCTGTCAAGATTTGAAAAGAAATTCTCAATAAATTTTGCATTTCTGCCGATATCAATTGCACCCATAGTTAATGCAGACATAGAAGACTCTGCTGTTACAGTACCCGATCTATCCACATTAATTGAAAATTTAGCTTTTTTTATTAGCTGAAATTTTTTTATAGCTTTTATTTCACCAGTTTGTTCATTTGCAAATTCAATATTTGCTTGAAGTGCAACTAAGGATTGTTTTGCTGCATTAAATAATTCATTAAAATCTTTATTATAATTTTTTTGAGCTTTTGAACTAGGCAATTTACCACCTTGTCTATAATAATTTATTAGATTAAGAGTTTTTTCTTTTTTTTTCTAAAAAAACAATAGCCAGGTTATTTTAAATTTTTATACAAAAAGAAAAGGTAAATTTTAGATATTAAAATCTATTTACATGTTTAATATAATGAAAATAGATCCATGGAGCTCAAGTACATATCAAGATTACCAGCGTCTTAGAGATGAATTTGGAATTGAGGAATTCAAAAAAGATGACTGGCAGGAGTTACCTAAATCTCATAAACTTCTAAGACGGGGTGTAGTTTTTGGCCATAGAGGTTTTGAACAAATAAAGGAGGCTGTTTTAAATGATAAACCCTGGGTTATACTTACAGGTCTCATGCCATCCGGTAAAATGCATCTTGGCCATAAAATGGTTATAGATGAGGTGATCTTTTATCAAAGTCTTGGCGCTGAAATTGTTATAGCAGTTGCAGATATCGAAGCTTATTCAACTAGAGGGCTCACTCTTAAGAAAGCTAGGGAGTATGCTTTAAAAGAGTATATTTCAAATTATATAGCATTGGGTTTAAAACCAGAAAAAACAAGGATTTATTTCCAATCCGAAAACCAGGATGTTAAAGATTTAGCATATCTTCTTGGAAAAAAAGTTAACTGGTCTCAGATGACAGCTACATATGGTTTCAATGGTCAGACTAATATGTCCCATATTTTCTCACCACTTATTCAGACAGGAGATATTTTACATGTTCAACTAGGAAAGTATGGTGGAGTTAAACCTACTCTTGTACCTGTGGGGGTAGACCAGGATCCACATATACGTCTTTGTAGAGATATCGCTCAAGCCTGTAGACTTTATAATGTAACTCTTACAAAGGATAATAAAATCGGTGTTTTTGTAAAAGTTGATGAAGA
>CAZOBL010000138.1:0-3039 GCA_964578185.1 uncultured Thermoplasmatales archaeon | reverse complement strand
TTTCCGTTTTTCTCATAATTTGGTTCACCTACACCAAAATTAATTAAATTATTATATACATCAAAAGTAGTATTATCATTATCACTTATACTATCACCATTACTATCAAAGAGTTCGAATACAACCTTCCATGTTGTGAATTCTTCATAGTATGGGATACCGAAATCTTGTTCATCGGGTCTATTATATGATATTGGTATTATTTGACTACTGTTTGGTGATAATGATGAAGTAGAACCACTTTTCAGTACACCAGTTGCATTTAAATTAGATATATATTTCATTTGATAATCAAATGTTTCGCTAATAGAACTTAAATTTTTAATTGTTAAATTAAATTGTAATAGACTAGAACCACTTAAATCATATCCATAAATGTTCATTCCACTATAATATGGTGTTGGGTTAGTTACCTCTATATTAGATATTTGACCATAAATAGGTATAGTTGGATCTTCTATATCTGTTGTTATGAATTCTTCTAAGAATGTTATTTCGTTTGTTGTTTGAAGGAAAAATTCACTATCCCAAGATGATAAGAATATGAATCTATCTGTTTGAGATAATCCTATTTCATCAACCATTGGATAAACACTTTTATCATTATCGGTATCTTTCAGTTTTAAAACATTAATTTCATCGTTTACTTTAGAATACATTAATTCTTCTATTGTTGCAAATTGTTCTAAATTATCAGCAAATACATAATTAGCACCAACAGAATAATAATTATCACCATCTTTCCAATAATATATTGGTCTGTACATAGGTATTTTTTTGAACAATGGTTCATAATATCCCACAAATCTTTTAATATTAATTGTTTGGTAAGGAGATTCACCATGTTCTATGAAACGATAAGTTTCATCTACTTCATTGATGTTTATTTCTCTTGCTAATGGTTGATCAATTATAGATTGTGATAAAGGAACACCTTGATCAAAAATCAAAAATTTATCTGTGATATTAGTTAATGGTTTGTATAGTGCTTTTCTAATATAAGAATTTTTCTTTAATTCTAATTTTAAAGGACCATCAACTTCAATGATGAAAGGTGGAAATTTTTCGTCCCAATCTGGTAGGCTTTCAAAAGTTGAATTTCCAAACTTAATCATTTGTGTTTTAGCATAATTTGCATTTTCATCAATATAATGATAATAAACATAATTTTCAAATAAACCTTTTGTGTTTAAATTATTTAATGCTCCTATGTAATTAAACGCTGTTATATTATCAGGGTTATATTCATTAATAGACGTTCCACTAACAGGGAAAGTATTATAACCATTTAATGTTTTACCATAATATAATCCATAATTTTCACCAAAATTGTCAATATTATTTAATGTTCCCCAGTCAATATTCATAGGTATATTCTGATTTATAACAACTAACATGTTTTGGTATTTATCATTAAGATAAACATGTATACCATTTTTATCTTGACTATCTAAAATACCGTTTATTGATGGATTATAAGAATATTCAAATACGGGATCACTATATTCTGTTCCTTCTGATTTTCTATCTATTTTAACTTTTGTTATTCTCATATAATTACGATCACCCCATGATGTTTCTACAGCATTATTCCAAACAAATTCCAACTTTATTTCACCATTAACAACAGGTGTTACGTTACTTAAATTAAATGTAGTGTTGTCGTATACTCCAAATATTCCATCATCGTAATTATCATCAATAAATCTAGATGATATACTAGTACTAAAAGAATTACATTCAAAATCAAAAGTTATTGGTGAGTTACTACCATAATTAAAACCAAATAAATTCCAACTTAGTGTTATTTCTACATCATATGTATATTGTGAACTAATATCAATATTTGGATTTTCTATTTTAACTGACCATTGCCTTGTTGCTGCTTCATCTTCTGGCCACCAGAACCATTCTAAAAAATTACTACTTTGTGCCCATCCATAATTAATATTAGTTGATCCAGTTATTTCAAAATCAGAAAAACTATTATAATCAGATGGTACTATATCTTCTTCTACTATTTTAACTGTTTCTTTACCAAATGAATAATAATTATAATTCTCACTTAAAATAACAGACATTTTATAACCATTAAAATTAACACCTCCTTGTGTTATGACATTTCTTATCGTTTCTGTTGTTCCTACTGGTGAATTTAAAACCATATCTTCAACATTGTATATCTTATATTCAACTCCTTTAAATAAAGCTGTAGCGGGTAAATCACCATCACCACCACCAAATGATGCATATTTAAGGAATGGCTTTTCTTTTAATTGACCATAATCTTCATAATACATTATATTTCTAAAAAAGAAATCAAAATAATCAAAATCAGAATTAATATAATAATCTAAATTAAATCTATTATCAGTAGATGAATCTAAAGAACTAAATAAATTTGTTTGAATATTAGTGCTTTGATTTAAATAATATCTATCGGATAATTCATATAAATATACTTCATAAAAACCAGTATTAATTGGATAACCAGATACATATTGTATGTATAAATTGAAATCTTGACTATTAGCTGTTCTAATACCTTCAAGTATAACATCTTGGGAATAAATCGATGAAGTCATATTATCAAATGAATTTGCATCAATTCCAGTACTAACATTTCCTGATCCACCATCAATGAAAAATTTAACATATACATAGTATTGTTGACCTACCGATAGTGATATTTCTGTATTTTTTAAAATACAATCAGAAGTACCTACTATTGATCCTTCATAATATGTGTTACCCGAATCCCATGACCAAGAACCTGTAATACCCGACCAATTATTTTGCCATTCGAGTTGTTCATTAGCTTCTACTATTGGTAAATCATCAATACCGTAAAAGCTACCTATTCTATAAAAATAATCTAAATTCTTTTCTCTTATATTAGATTTTTTAAAGTCAACATTGGTAGTTCTGTTATATACTCCACCAAATTCTAATGAATTGTTTAATTTATATGGGTAATCAGAATGACTGATTGAATTTCTGTATTCCCATTTACAAATTGATTGATTCATTTCCCAAAGT
>CAZOBL010000137.1:0-3124 GCA_964578185.1 uncultured Thermoplasmatales archaeon | reverse complement strand
CGGGCTGGTAGTTTTTGTTAGAGTGCATCCCATCCCCTCCTAGTGAGGCCAGCCATCCTTCCTTTTTCTAACAATTTTAACATTATTTTCTAAAAAATTTTAAGTAATATCTAAGGATACCTGTTTTTTGATTCTTATGGGGAGAAACATAAAAGCCTTTAGAGGTAAAAATCTTAGATGCAAGGGTTGGAGACAAGAAGCAATACTTAGAATGCTTGAAAACAACCTTGAAAATGCCGAACTACCAGACAAGCTTATTGTTTACGGCGGTACAGGCCAGGCAGCTCGTAACTGGAAATCTTATGATAAGATAACCGAGATTTTAAAAAATCTTGAAAACGATGAAACAATGATTATTCAATCGGGTAAACCTGTAGCTGTGTTTAAAACATGGGGGAATTCACCAAGAGTACTCATGGCTAATTCAAATATTGTACCTCATTGGAGTCATTGGGATAAATTTCATGAACTCGATAAACTTGGTCTTATAATGTATGGACAGATGACTGCTGGTTCATGGTGTTATATTGGAACACAGGGTATTATACAGGGTACCTATGAAACGTTTGCGGCACTTGCAAAAAAACATTTTAAAAGTAACTTGAAAGGTAAAATTGTTTTAACTGGTGGAATAGGTGGTATGAGCGGTGCACAACCACTGTCTGTTAAAATGGCTGGTGGTGTATGTATTGCAGTTGAGTGTGATGAGAAACGTATAGACCGACGAATAAAAGCAGGTTTTTGTGATGTTAAAATGAAAGATTTAGATGAAGCTCTAAAACTTGCAGAAGAGAAAAAACAAAAAGGTGAATCTTTCTCAATAGGTCTTCTCGGTAACTGTGCTGAAACACATCCAAAACTGGTTGAAATGGGTTTCAAACCAGATGTAGTAACTGATCAAACAAGTGCACATGATGAACTAGCAGGTTATGTTCCCGCTGGATATTTTGGAGATAATTTAGAAGATGCCTTAAAACTCCGTAGTGAAAATCCAGATGAATACGTAAAACATTCAATGGAAAGTATGAAAAAACACTGCAAAGCAATGCTTGATTTTCAAAAAAATGGAGCAGTAGTATTTGACTATGGTAATAATCTTCGTGGTCAAGCAGAAAAAGCAGGACTAAAAGATGCATTTGCATACCCTGGTTTCGTTCCAGCATATGTACGCCCAATGCTTTGTGTAGGGCGAGGTCCATTCCGTTGGCTCGCGCTCTCAGGTGAGCCAGATGATATTTTAAAAACAGATAAAGCAGTTTTAGAGATGTTTCCAGAAGATAAAGTACTTTCTAACTGGATTCATCTTGCAGAAGAAAACCTACCATGGGAAGGCCTTCCAGCGCGAGTGTGCTGGCTAGGATATGGTGAAAGAGAGCAATTTGCTCTTAAAATCAACGAAATGGTAAGAAAAAAAGAAATTGGACCTGTAGCTATTACAAGAGATCACCTTGACAGTGGAAGTGTAGCGTCACCCTATAGAGAAACCGAGGGTATGAAAGATGGAAGTGACACTGTTGCGGACTGGCCACTACTAAATGCCCTATTAAATTGTGCTGCTGGTGCAGATAATGTTCAAATCCATAATGGTGGTGGTGTTGGTATAGGTCTTTCCACTCATGCTGGTATGGTGGTTGTATGTGATGGTACAATAGATACAGATGAGCGTATAAAACGTGTTTTTAAAACAGATCCTGGTATGGGTATAGTAAGACATGCTGATGCTGGTTACAAGGAATCTATTGATTTAATTGAAAAATCAGATATTAGATCACCTATGATATAAAAATTAACTAATCTATAAAACTGGTGGCAAAAATTTTAAAGTTGCGGGATCTCCATAAAAGCCTGTAGTTAAAACAGTCCATTTTATAGATGTATTGTCATAAAAATAAAATAGATTATCAAGTCCACCATCTGAATTTAGATAATCTGTTTTAGCAGTAAAAAATGCATCACCTAATCTCATGTTGGTTGATGAAAAATATTTTGTAAAATTGTATTTTAACTGCCAACCACCCCTGTTTCCTACTGCAGGGCCTATGAATGTAATCGCAGTACTATCAAGTAAAGATGAACAAAGATTCAATATTTTTGGATTTGCAGTAAAACAAGTAAAAGAATAAACCACAGATGGTTTATCAGTTTTTAAGAAAAACTTGTCAAAAGAATGCAGAAAAATATATATTGGCCATAATTTAATCTCATCTTTATCTGGTATATCGTTTCCATTATCTTTGACCCACATATAACGTCTTGCTGTTCTATGTGTTCCTTTTCCCATGATACTTACAAAACCAAAACCTTCCCTTAATTTAATTAATGTATTAATATGATTAAGGGGTAAATCATATGTGTAATTTGTTGGTTTTAAACCGCCTGTTTCATATAAATTTGTACAATTAAATCCATAATTTTTTAAAATTTCGTTTTGAAGTTTTTCAGCGAAAAATGCACCATCTATGAAAACAGGTATATATTCTTGTATGCCTGCAAGAAATAAGGCTTTTTTCTTCCAATTACCATTATCTTTTTCATAATCAATTATTTTTTTACAAAATCTTTTTACTTTCAATGGTCTGTCAAAAGGTATTCTCCCAACAGATATCTCCGGTATTAGATCTGTATCGTTTTTAATATCATCATCAAACTCTCCATAGTATCCATCACTATCCAGATCCCAGTTATGGGTTAATTCTGCATAGTAATGATCTGTGGGTATTGAATTTTCTTTGCTATGGTTTCTATCAGTATAACATCTTTTTATTGGTATAGTTTTATGGCTCCCAACAATTAACACATATTCTATACCCCATTCTTCATAGTTTGTTTTTAAAAATTCACGTATTTCATCTGGATTTTTTTGGTTTGTAACAATTTTTATATTCAGACCTTGTAATTCTCTCCATTCTTTTAATTCTTGAATACTTTTTTTAAGATAATTGCTTGTAATGACAATATAATTATATGTATTTGAACTGGTTTTTTTATTTTCTAAAATCTGTCCATTACTAAGACTATAAGAAGAAATTAAAAGTATTATTAGCAAAATTGCAATTTTTTTTTCCATATTTATATTATATATTATTTTTTTTATATAATAAATAATTTTTCGTACTATTTTGCA
>CAZOBL010000136.1:0-3465 GCA_964578185.1 uncultured Thermoplasmatales archaeon | reverse complement strand
TAGAAAATGTAATTTTACCCGGTTTGATAATGGAAAAAGATCAAAAAAAACTAGTAGAAAAAGCTAAAATGTTGTTAAAAGAAGTTGGTATATCTCATCGAACGACACACAAAGGCGTACATCTAAGCGGAGGAGAACAACAACGGGTGGCCATAGCAAGAGCGTTAATTAATGATCCTTTATGTATATTAGCAGATGAGCCAACAGGAGCCCTGGATTCAGATAGTAGTAAAGACATAATGAGTTTATTAGTTAAAATGAACGCAAAAAAACAAGTTACCATTGTTTTTGTATCTCATGAGGAGAATATCGCCAATTATG
This sequence comes from uncultured Thermoplasmatales archaeon, assembly GCA_964578185.1. Classification (GTDB taxonomy): domain Archaea; phylum Thermoplasmatota; class E2; order DHVEG-1; family DHVEG-1; genus JAZKSG01. Next base: position 3,144 of record CAZOBL010000136.1, on the reverse strand, counting down.
GTAAGCGTAGTATCATATTAAAAGATGGGAAAATCATTTCAGATAAAAAAAAGGGGAGTCGGAAATATAATTCAGTTTTAAACTTACAAAAAAACAATATAAAGGAGGGTTTTTTCTCTGAAGGTAAGTAGTAGATTAGCACTTGGTGAACTAAAAGATCACAAACGAATTTATGCGATAATTGTAGTTGTAATTGCACTTACAATGTCCTCTTTTATGCTTGAAAATGCCTATCTTAACTATATGATGCAGGTTGTAGATGATACTACAAAACTTGTAACAGCTGATGCCGTAATAGTTGACCCCAGCAGCAACATACGTGATTTATATGGAACTGAACCAGAGCTAAACGGAGCGGGAGATATCGCGAGGCGTATTGAAAAAGAGCTGCCTGACTATAAAACCAGTATAAGAGTTACTGCGCAGGGCACGTATGGAGTTGGATCTGAAGGTGAGGCAGTGGATGGTTGTACTATTCAAGGTATTGACCCAAACAAGGATGTGTTTGTCCCCGAGATAAAAGACAAAATTGTAAAAGGTAGATTTTTTAATAAAGATGATGTAGTTTTAAGAGGTCATACACCACTATACATTGAAATTGAAGGGCCTGGAAGCCTCCCTGATTTTACTTATGGAACAGGTGAAAAACTTTTCGAACATGAAGAGCCGTATCCAATAATTGTTGGTGCTACAGTATCAAGAATTCATCCATCTGTAGATGTTGGGAATACTTTTCCTTTGACTTTGAGTGTTTCAGGAAAAGAAAGCAGTTATTCCACCATTCAGGTAAAAGTCATAGGGTTATATGAAAGTGGAACACCAACCCTTGATGCTTTGATGTGGTTTATGCACGCTGACAGTCTTCGAGAAATTAAACGTTATGGTGAGATAACTGGCCGAAATTGGTATGTACCTGGAGTGGGCACATTTCAAGGTTATAACCCAATCAAAATAAATAAAAATCGCGGAGACGCAGTATTAGTACGAGCCCCAGAACCAGTTCATAAATTAGATCCCTTCGGACATTCTAAGGATATTAAAAATAAAGTATCAGATGTTGTCCCTCATCTTAAGGTATATAGTTGGCATGACTTTTTAGTATACATCGCGGGTAGTATGCAAGATGTTGTAACAATTATGCTTTGGGGAAGTATTGCAGTTACTTTGTTTTTATGCGCTGCGGCCATAAAATATGTTATGGATTCAATTGTAATACGTAAAACTAGAGAAATAGGTTCTTTGAAAGCATTTGGTGCTCGGGATAGAGTTATATTTAAGATCTTTTTATATCAAGGCTTAGTTATAGGTTTTGTAGCAGGGGTTTTAGGAATTAGTCTTTCCCTATTAGTAATGAATATTGTTAATTTATATGGTGTTAGTGTAGAGTTCATTGCCGGAACGCAATTACAAATAGGGTTTATAGTAAACTGGCTTACAATACTTGTATCACTACTACTACCAGTTTTACTTGCCGTAATTGCTGCTGCTATACCAGCAAAAAAAGCAAGCATGCTACCACCAGTAGAAGCTTTAAGAAAAGGCGAATTGTCTTTATAGACTATACACACAAATATATTATATATCAAAATTTTTTTATGTTTCAGAAGGATTCGGATGAAGAAAATTTTCAGAGCTTGGTTAATAGGAATTTTTATCTTTGCAATAATAGCCTCATGTATTGTCGGAATTGAATCGGCTGTTTTTGGTCTTTTTTTACTGCCTTTTTTAATTGTTGTTATTTTTTTAATTTTACTTGGACGGTTAAAATAATCAAAAACCCATTTTGACATTATATCAAGATAATTTTAAATATAAAATAATTCAAAGCTTTTTCCAGGATATTTAAGGGTGGAACTAATGCAAAAGGAGGAAAACGAGAAATGTATAACTATTATTATTTCTATCTTTTTGGGGTTTTTAGGATGGCTTGTGAAATCAGTTCTTGATTCTTTACTTTTATATGATAAACCATTTATCGAAGTAGTTATAACAGATGTACCTACAAGTGAAATATATATAAGGGTTTTTGTTAGTATTTGTTTCTCTATCTTCGGTTTTATTCTTTCCAATAACTATTATGAGACAAAAAAAGCTTATGAATCCCTTAGAATGCTAAATGAAAATTTAGAAACAAAGGTAAAAGATAGAACCAAAAAAATTTCAGATCTATTAGACGAAAAAAACCAACTAATAATTAACCTAGGGCATGACCTTAGAACCCCATTAACTCCACTTATGGCTCTTATACCAAATATAATAAAAAAAGAAAAAGATGAGGAATTAAAAAAATTATTAAAAATAAGTCTCGAAAACATACATTATCTACGAGATAAGGTAAATGAAACAATTGAAATAGCTAAATATGACTCAAATCTTATCAAATTAAATATTCAAAAAACTAATCTGTTAAATCAAATAGAGAGAGTTATTGAATATAATAAGTTTTTTTTGAAAAAAAATAATATATTTATTGAAAATAAAGTTGATGAAAATATAAATATTCATGCTGATGTGATACGGATAAGAGAAGTGTTTGATCGTCTTTTAAAAAATTCTGCTAAATACACAAAAAAAGAAAATAAAATCATAGAATTTGGTGCGAAAAACAAAGATCACTTTATTGAGATTTATATTAAAGATAATGGCGATGGTTTAACAAAAGAACAAATCAATCATATATTTGATGAATTTTATAAAACAGATAAAAGCAGGCATGATTTGAATGAAAATGGGCTTGGTTTAAGTATCAGTAAAAGAATAGTAGAAAAACACAAAGGTGAAATTTGGGCTGAAAGTAAAGGAGCTGATGAGGGTACGACAATATTTATAAAGTTACCAAAACTATAATAAACAAAAAAAATAAAAATATAGTTATATGAGTAAATTTGTACTATAAGTATTAAATAACAAAAAAATAATAATTTAATATTATGAGGGTTAAATTAAGTAAGGAATTTACTGAAGAGCTAGGAAAGATATTCTTTTCTGCTTAATAATAAATAGATTTTTTGCCTCAATTTTTATCAAATTTTTTTTTGTTTTTCTGTTAACCTTTTTCCAGTAAAACTTGCGTTCCAATCTATTGACGTTCCAATTTCAATACAAAACAAGCTAAGTATACTAGCAAATCCAATTATAGGTGAA
>CAZOBL010000135.1:0-3498 GCA_964578185.1 uncultured Thermoplasmatales archaeon | reverse complement strand
GTTCACGTTCATGTGGATAGCTAGTTGCTCCAAATGGCATATGACCATTAATGTTAAGCTCGCTATCATATCGGATGGATAGTGTTTCTTCTTGTGTCCAATGATTTGCATCACTGTATTCGGTACTTGGAACAAACATGCGTAGGTCAGGATCACCATAATAACAGACACATTCACTGTTATCCCACCACCATTGAGGTGGATCGGTTAGATACAAAATTCCAACATGCCCTATACCTTTATTGAAAGCCTCTCCAACAGTGCTACCAAGGATTATGTCTCGTGGGACGCTCTGGGACCAAACAGCCCCATACCATGAAGTCGGCCATGGATCCATTATCTGAAATGAAGCACCATGTCTAATCAGCATAAGATGGATATATTTAGTAGCCATTAAACAAGCATTTGTGATATAACCTGCTGAATGAAGATTTTCAATTGCATCATCTATCTGGACTCCAGTAGCATGTATACATCCAAGCTTACTGAGCAATAATGTATTGATCATACCGTCATAGTAATCCTGTGTGTCAAGTAAACCTTCTGGTAGTATACTCCTTAGAATTGGTGTATAAGAAAGTATTGTACTTATTTTGTCTAATATGGGTTTTTTTGCAGGAGCCCAGTCAAGAGCAGTTCGCATAAATCCATTCATATCAGGATTTCCAAATAGCGCTGGTAATATACCATGTATCTCAAGTGTTAAAGTATCCGGCTCTTCAGTTGAACCAAGATAAAATTCATACATCCTCCACGGATTGGGGTCATGTTTATTGTAGAAATACTGGGTTTGTCCACTATCTTTATGATATCCATGTGCAAAATGGTTCCAAAGCAGTACACCATTGTTTACATTTTCAACGACATTATCAAAATTTGTACAAAGGGCATTGCTGTATCCACCTTTGTTTAGATAAGCAGGCAAAACATCAGACATGCTCATATCCGGGAAAATACTTCCTTCTTCATCGATATATGCTGATATACCTTGATCTATAGGATTCATGGTGTTAGTTTCACCCGGTACTAAACCGTCAGCACATTGATATTTAAAGCCCCAATACTTACTAGCTCTTTCATTGAAACGATGCTCAAAATGTACAAATGTACTAGAAACAGGATAAGTCATCTTTTCTTGTTGTGAAGGTCTATCAATTTTTAAACCACCGAGTAGACCGCTACCACCCCATGGCAGAATATTTCTTCTATGGCTAACACTTCCATTCCACATCTGCAATCCACCAGGGTTCATCGCAGGGTTTGTAAATATAAGAGCGGGATAAAACATGTTACGAGATATCCAATATGCTGTATCCACAGGTGAACCGATGAATCTACCATAATTAGCAGGTCCAAAAAATACTCTATCCCATGATGCACCAATGTTAAACTGTCCTGCCACTGTTATAATCGACTCTTTATCCACATGATCAAAATCATATTCTTTTAGAAAATCATAAACACGTTTACCTGTAAGATACATTTCTGCTGTGGTTGGAGAATTACCTACCGGGTTTTTAGAGCCTCCTTTATTCCAAAATTCATTATGCCAAATTGTTGCAGAAGAAAGCTCTGGATGGTTCTCCACTACAAGCAATGGGCTACCGTGATGCGCAGCACAATATGCCGCAGGACCTATAAACAATGAGTTCTCTAATTTAAGATCTTTAGCGGGTTCACAATCATAAACATACCATGGTACCCATGATTCAAAAGTTGAGATAATTACATCCGTTTTTTCATTTTTTTCTTGAATTTCTTTATAAATCGACTCATGTGTCTTATAGTTACTCTTTATTGGCGCTATATCTTTTAAATCACTCTCGACATCTGAAGATATATGATTTCCAATGTTCACAAGATTTATTTTTTCAACTCCAAGTTTGTATAAAACATCTTTTGCCTCAGCTGATAATTTATTTTTTTGAGTATATAACAATGGGGCATTCATTGTTGATGCAAGAATAGCTCCTTCTATTGCATTAGTTAAACAATTAGCTCTATACTCGGTTTCATTTTGTTCATAACTATAAGAGATTTCATAATTAAATGAACCTTGCTCATCGCTTTTTGAATATATTGCAATATCATAGCTCTCACCAGGTAGAAGACCACCTAATTTATCTAATTTAATAACGCCGTTTTCAGCTGCTTTAACTTCTTCTCCACATGGGCCTATTAAACTAAAACCCAAATCTGAATTTGATCCTTGAGCTTCTAATTCGATTTTAACATTTCTACAATCAAAAGGTAATTCATCGAAAAGAGTCACTCTTTCACCTTGGTACATGGTGATATCTACTTGATAGACAACCTGTCTTAGATTTCTTATAATTTCTCCCCATGTTCCATGCCTTTCAGTTATCTCGATGAATTTTTTAGTTGGAATATCTGTAACTGTCGCACGCCATTGACCTGTGTTATAAACATATGTCCCTTCCTTTTCTTTATCCATTCCACTACCTTGATTCCATGCATCCAATGCTAATACCTGCATCCAGTTACCTTCATGGTTACAATAAAGCTGTAAATCTTTATCACCTGAAGGTATGGCTATATGTCTAGACATTTCAAATCCAGGAACAGGGAGATTAACCTTTAAAGTGAGGGAAGGATACCAACATCTTGCATATACATACAAGTATCCCTCTGGGACGGTAAAAAAGTTAGAAACAGGATTTAAACTATTTGTTTGTTCAACTTCAAAATGCTCTTCTATAGGTTCTTTGTTTATGGTTATTTGACCACTCATACTACCAGATGTTTTATCATTAATTTCTTTGAATTCATCGTCAACAATTGCAACAACTGCATCATCTGAGTAAGACCAATCTTGTAGAGCTATTTGTTTAGCAATCTTGTATATGTTGTTAGTTTGTATTGAATTGTATTCCTTTGCCTTCCAAGAACTATCTAGTTTATTTTCATCAACATTAATAACATTCATTACATCCATTTCGCCGTTACAGTAACTCATCCAGTCTTCCATGAAATAGTCAATACCCTGATGTGCGTTTAAGGATCTGTCTTTATCTTCTTCTACTTCATATTCATCTTGATAATAAAGCAATGGATTAGAATATAATTGATTGTTTTGACTAAAAACAGAAGAGGGTATACTTGCCAAATATGCATAATCATCAACATATGTTTCATCATCGTGATTTACAATCGTAACTTTTTCCAAAGGCGATACAGGTAGATAAGAAGGGCCTTTATCAAAACCTTTGCATTGTTGATCATTTTTACTATTAGTTTTTGCAATAACAGTATTTTGTGTTAAAGGCACAAAAACAGTACCAATAAAAATCACTGTTATTAAAGCTGCAAAAAAACATTTTCTAATATTTCGTATATTTTTCTTCATATTTTTCCCCCTAAATAATATAAACCAAATTATATGTTCTATATTTATATATTACTATTATATTACATTATATTTATAGTTTACTAAAGATATAATTACTACTTCTAATAAATTACTCTATTTAGCTGAAA
>CAZOBL010000134.1:0-3542 GCA_964578185.1 uncultured Thermoplasmatales archaeon | reverse complement strand
AATTTGTTTTTAAATATATGTTTTTTATTTTCACCATTTTCATCTGTTAGATCATCTGTTAGTTTTTTGATTAAAGTCTCTTTATTTTTTTTATCAGATCTTATTTCCTTTATCACATCATCTAGGCTGTCTATACCTAGCATTCTAAGGATAAGTGGTCTTCTCTCACTTGCGTTCATATTACTTAGAGAGTTGAGTTCTTTTTGTTTTGCAAATATACTTGTGTAAAAAGATTTTGAATCCATTCCTAGTTTTTTTCTTATGTATCTACTTACTGCTTCTGCACTTGTTGCTGCCACTTTTCCATTTATAGTTACAGTAGCATTACTTACAAGGTTTTTTCCTTTCATTTCTCTTACAATTCTATAAGCATCATCTTCAAAAATAAACTCTAGTTCAATACTGCATTTCTCAGATTTTTCTGCATTTTGTCTTTTTATTTCATCAGCTGATGTCCTGGATGCTATCGGACCATACAAAACCCAGGCTATTGATTCAAAAATAGTTGATTTTCCAGCTCCATTTAAACCAATTATACCTGTAAGACCATCTGGGAATTCAATTTTTGCATCTTCAAATTTCCTAAAATTTTTTAGTTTTAATGATTTTAAAATCATTTATTTTCCTTCTTCCCTCGCTTCAATTTTTTCAATGTAGCCAGAACCAAGATCTAGAATCATTTTTTTATCCTTTATATCCTGTTTATCTATGAACTCTTTGAATTCATTCATTAAAGCATTAATTTTTGAAGATGACGATTCTTTTGTTCCGTCGTCTTTTAGTATACGTGTTTTTATTTCATAATGAACCGATTTGCTTCCTAATTTTTTTATTTCGTTGAAATCTAAATTCCGATAGATATGTGAGGGTATTTCATCAAGAGTGATTCTAAATGTTTTCCCTTCAGGTTTTATCGACTGAACTGTTTTTTTAATCTCATTCATTACTTGATCCACTTTAAGATCTTTGCATTTGATTGGTTTAGAGTCAAACATAGGGCGCGTTTTTATTTTTATAAATTTACTTTTAATCTGATTTTTTTCTATGGTGTTTTCTATAAAACCCTTTTCTTCATTGGCTTCTGCAAAGGTTAAGTTTTCTACGGACCCAGAATAAAAAACGTTGTCTGCCAGTTTTGTATATTTATGATAATGACCAAGTGCAATGTAATCAAATTTTTTACTTAGAACTTCGGTTGGTATCATTAATTCATTAAATTCATTCATAGTAAATTCTTGGATTCCAGAAACAGCCCCATGGCACATTAAAAAATTATAATCTGCATCATTATCAGTTTTTAGTCTATCTATTTCCTTTTTAAAAATTTCTTTTGAGTTATTTTGAGGAATCGCATGAATAGCTATCTTCTTATTTTTGATTTCAAACAAAATTTTTTCATATTTTCCTTTGTATATTGGATATATATTTTCCAGGTGTTCAAATATACTAAATATATGTCCTGTTTCACTAAGTTTAGGATGCTCATGGTTACCTGCTATAATAATACATGGTATGTTTGAATTTGAGAGTTTTAATAACTGTTTTAATGCAAAAGTTATCGCTCGATTGTTAGGGCGAACTGCATCAAACAAATCTCCACTATGCATTACTAAATCTGGTTTACTTTCTATCGCATAATTTACAAATTGTTCAAAAGATTTATAGACATCTAATTCTCGTTGATTTATACCATCTGGCGTGGATTTACGGTAAGCGGAAAAACCAAGATGTGTATCAGATATATGTAGAAATTTCATATCAAATCCTAATTAAAAATTATTTTCTTTTTTTACGTTTAAGTTTTTTTGCAGCTAAATCACATACCAAGGTTTCTACATCAAGAGTTGGAGCGATTGGGGGTGCATAAGCTGTTTCAAGTCTTCTGAATTTTTCAACATCCAATCCTCCAAGGATTGCAGATGCGAAAGTATCAACTCTTTTTGCAGCATTATAACCTACACATTGAGCACCTACAATTTTTTCAGAATTCTCATCTAAAGTAACCTTCATTGTAACAGGCTTACCACCAGGAAAATATTCTGGCAAAGATAAACCAGTATATTTTGCAAAAATACAATTTTTTATATCATCATATTTTGAATTTACGCCGACGGATGCTATCTCAAAACCAAAAAACTCTGAGGTATTAGTATTTAAAAAACCATCTAATAAACTGTATTCACCACCCGCAGCATTTATACCTGCTGCAATACCTTGACGAACTACTATGCTTCCAAGACCAATTAAAAATGGTTTTTTTGAAACAAGGTCATTGTACTCTGTACAATCACCCACAGCATAAATATTTTCAATATTAGTCATACATTTATTATTAACTTTAATTCCACCAGTTGTTCCAATTTCACAGTTTATACTTTTGGCAAGATATGTTTGCGGTTTATTTCCTGTAGCGATAATTAATAAATCTAAGTCTATATTTTTTTCTTCATCATTTTTTTTATTTTTAATAACTAAATTTTTATGTTTTCCATCTGAAACTTTTAGTTCTGTTGCAAAATAATCATTATAGACAGTAATATCTTCGGGCATCCCCTCTCTAACAATTTTTGCCATATCAGCATCAAGATTGGTAGCAAGGATAGTTGATAATGCCTCAACTATTGTAACATTCATTTTTTTCGTATACAAGTTATCGGCCATTTCCATACCAATTAGACCTGCGCCTACCACTACAACCTTTTTGTCATCTCCTATGTATCTGATAATTCCTTTAGCGTCATTGATTGTTCTAACACAAAAAACACCTTCAATTAATGAATTATCTTCTTTTCTAATGTTTTTTATAGGTGGAATAAATGGGATGGCACCAGTAGCCAATATTAATGAGTCGTATTTTTTTTCAAATGAACCTTTTTTATTTTTTGCTTTAAGAATTTTTTTTTCAATATTTATACTTTCAACTTTTGTATTAAGTTTTAAGTTAATTTTTGATTTTTTAAACCATTCTTCAGAAAATTCTATTAAATCTTTGATATCTGGTATTTCACCAGAAATTGCATATGGAAGTCCACATTTTGAATATTGAGGATAGCTTCCTTTTTCAAATATTGTAATATTTGCTTTTCTATCTGTTTTTCTAGCAAATTGTGCTGCTGTCCCCCCACCTGCTCCACAGCCGATGATAACTATTTCATTTTGATTAGACAAGTCGATAAATCCCCTAGTTGTTTGTTAAACAGAAGTTGTTTTTAATTCTTTTGATTGAGTGGGTTGATTAAAAATATAGATTAAATGCATTATAAAGTGAAAAATTAAATAAATTTGAGAAGATAAGATTAAGTTATTCTTTATCTTCTTTTTTTTCGGTTTTATCTTTATTTTCTTTTTCTGATTTTTTTGTCTTTTTCTTTTTTGAAGATTTTTTGGTTGTTTTTTTAGCTGCCTTCTTCTTTGTTTCTTTCTTTTTTGGTTTTTCTTCCGGCTTTTTTTCAGCTGGTTTTTCTTCTTCAGATGTTTCTTTTTTCTTAGAGCTTTCTTTTTTGTCCTCAGTTTCTTCGTCTTTTTCTTTTTTTTCTTCAGTA
>CAZOBL010000133.1:0-3549 GCA_964578185.1 uncultured Thermoplasmatales archaeon | reverse complement strand
TTACTGTCAGCAGACTTAAAATATACCGGTCTTTGTTTCCCCTTTCCAATGCAGGCACTCCCAAACAAAAATGTGCTTGCTGGGTCTTTTTATTTAAAAGCCTTTTTTTGTCTTTTTTAATTGTAAAACTATTTTTTTGCTCCAAGCCTTTTTCTTTTTTAATTGCAAAATATTTTTTGACGAGTTCTAAAGTATTGGACTTGTTAATAATGTTTTCATCTCCAACCAAACCCAGGACAATATTTTTCGGGTAATACCAGTTTTCCCTGTATTTTTCAAAATCATTCCTGTCAATAGCACCCACTGTCTTGCGACTGCCAATAATTGGTCTTCCCAGGCTTTTTTCCCCATACAGTAAGCACTCAAACTCTTCTTCTGCTTTTAGCATCGGGTGGTCATTGCGCATATTGATTTCTTCAAATATAACCGGCTTTTCTTTTTTAATATCTTTACTTGGTATAAGCGGCCGCCAAATCATTTCCGATAAAACATCCAAGGACAGATCCAAGTGATCGCTTGCGCCCCTGACATAAAAACCGGTGTACTCCTTACTTGTAAAAGCATTGAATTCCGCACCAATCGAATCAACCGCACTTGCCAAAGCAATGTGTGAAGGATATTTTTTTGTTCCCTTAAATACCATGTGTTCCAAAAAATGGGAAATTCCGGCTCTTTTTTCTTCTTCCCACCTGGAACCGGCTTTAACCATTACCAGTGATGTTATTGAAGGGATTGACTGCATAGGCACAGTCAAAACATTTAAACCATTTTCTAAAACTGTTTTGTTTACTTTAAAATTCATTCTCTTATTTTATTACAAAAAGACAAAAAGGTTAAGGATTTACTCTTGCCAACCCCAACAATCCAGAACAGCAAGTAGCTCATTCACGCCATATTCTAAACCCCAATTATCCAAAACATGTAACAAGTCGTTCACATTCACAGATGAATTTGTATCATAATCATAATCAGAACATGGATCTGAATTCTCGTCTATTATTAAATTAATCGCTGCTTCAATGTTAAGCAATCCGTATCCATAATCATTATCTTTACCAGCCGGACCTAAATCAATTGCTGTATTTTGCAAAACCCATTTTATTTGATCATTAGTCAAAGAATTATCTTCAGAAAGCATTAATGCTGCTGCTGCAGAAACATGAGGAGAAGCCATCGATGTGCCTTGATAAAGCCCACAGCGAGTGTTTATCCAACATTCAAACAAATTACAATCAAGACACTTAAAGTCCCAAGGATTAGAGCCCGGCTTAATAGAGGTTATTTGCGTGGGATCAAAATCTGCATTTGCATAATTTCCTGGATCAATAGTTTGCTGAACTATACCATCTGGAAGTTTATCGTTATTTTGATCAAGCACTTCCCTATTTGCCACATATTGCCCTCCGGGAGCTACTATATCTAATTCCGAACCTTTATTAGAATAATCAGCCCGTTGATTATCCTGCCTGACTGCACCTACTGCTATAACTTGTGACATTCTTGCTGGGAAACTAACACTGCTATCTTCATTTCCTGAAGAAACAACAATTACCACACCGTGATCATATTTTGCACGATGTATTGCATCTCTTAATAAATTAGATTCTTGTGAGCTGGCGATACTCATGTTTATTACATCTACTCCGTGATCTACAGCATAATCAATAGCTTCTGCTACCTCAGTCATAAAAACGGAACCATTTGCTGAGAGTATTTTTAAAGGCATAATTTTTATCTTTGATGAACTAGTAAGTCCAGCAGCATGGTTGTTATTATTAGTAGTTTGAAAAATAATTGCGGCTACATGTGTACCATGTCCCTGGTCATCATTGGGATGTGAATCTCGGTTTATAAAATCATAACCTGGTAATACTCTGGATAAAGGCAAATCATCTGCAGCTGCGTAATTTGTACCAGCAGATACACAGTCATAATAATCTGTACCTGTATTATTTATACATTTAGCTGGATTAGGATCAGTATAGTTTTCATAAGCCAACCCAGAATCCAAAACTGCTACTTTTACTGAGTGGTTATTGCTTAAGAGATCCCAAGCTTTATCAGCTTTAATAGCATCAAAATTCCACTGATACTGAAAATATGGGTCATTAGGGATTGCTGTAGAATATACTAAGTAATTGGGTTCTGCATACAAAACATCTTCTGTAGCATTTAATTGCTCAACAATTTTTTCTACATTCTCTTGACGAGTTCCTATTTTATATATACCTTGTTCACTTTTCCCCACACTTTTAAGATTTTGAAAAGAAGCTTGTCTACTAACTATATTTATTTCTTGCTTATTACTAATTATCTTTGGCTTATTGAAAACAGTTTGTTCAAACCTTGTAGCACTGCGCAAAGTAGTTCCGCTCTTAAGCTTAACTATAACCTCACCTTTAGCATAACTGTTTTCTGGCAGCTGACGGGGAAACTGTTCGTCATTTTTAAAAATCGGATTAGCATAGACGTGCTTGTAAGAAAGATAAAATAAAAAGAGGGATGTAAAAATAAAAATTAATAATTCATAATTTTTAAATCTTAAACTATTCACCTTTATATTATATATAAAAACAAAAAAAATTGTCTAACTCAAATTTAGAAATTTATTTTTCTTCTAACCTTTTAAGTAATTCTTCTATTGATTCTTCATCGGTAATATATTTTAACAGATTTTCTTATTAATAAATATCTAAAATATTAGTATAATTATTAATCAAAATGAATGAAATTTTAAAACAAACCATAGCCCAAGCAAAGGAATATAAAAAGAAACCGCCTTTAAGTAAAGAGGAATCAATTAAAACCTTAAACACAATAGTTAAAAATCCGGAATTGCTTGAATTCCTTAGAAAAACAGGGATTATCCAAGCTTTAATTGCTGGTTCAATACAAGAATCTAACCTAACTCAAGAGGAAGCTGTTGCTGTTTTTGAGGAGAATTATCCAGCCCCCGACTCCTCATCCTAAGCCAATATTCATTAATAGTTTCACCCTGGCGAAGATCACCAATAAAATATGGTTCTTGTTTTTCTTCCCTTAATCTCCCTTTAATTCTTTTCCAAGCAATTTTTATCCTCTGTTCAGAAGTCAAACCCTCAGAAACTGATCTTTTACTAAAACCTGATAGTTCTTTTTGTTCAGCTATCATTTTATTATCCTGCCTATATTCATTTATTATATCACTTTTAAGATATTTTCTTTTTTAAGCTTAATTTTCAAGTTCAAAAATATGAGCTTCGTAACTGAATTATAGGATTGATTACCCCATATAGATACTTATCTCATATTTAGGGATGAATAATAGCAGAAAATGGAATAATTGTCAAGATTATAGGATGTTTTAAACAAGGAATTATACTAATAACAAAATGTCTTAACTTATTTTCTAAGAGAAATTCTTTTATTGTGTTAAAATCTCATTAATTAATATTAGTTACTAGGAGTGTACCCATACTAATTTTGTCAAATTAGTATGATTTTACATTCTCTCAGGCACGGGAATACCCAAAACACATAGTCCGTTTTTGATTACTTGCGCAACCGCTT
>CAZOBL010000132.1:0-3674 GCA_964578185.1 uncultured Thermoplasmatales archaeon | reverse complement strand
AAAAGGTTATATTTTTTTTTATTCTAGGTTGTATCCACCGATTTTTAGACTGGGATCTCCAAAAAGTGTCCATTCCTGTACGGTTTTTGCGTCATAGGCGTAATCCCATGCAGCTGGTGTATTCCAGTCAACTGGGTAATAATCAAGGTATCTTTCTATTGACATGCCCCATAGTTCTCCGAGTATATCTGAATGATTGCGTCCGTAGTGATAAAAAAACTGTACGTCCATGAAATCACCTGCACCCTGCATTGAATCCTTGTCTTCTTTTGTCATACCCAGTCCAGTGTTTGAAATTGTTGCAATTGAGCCGCCAAATGGTTTACTCGTTAGCTTCCAAGCCCAGCATTCAAGACCATATGTACCGTGATAAATAGCTTGTTTAAAGTTTTTCAAAAGATTCAAAGGTGTTATATCAAATTGTCCATTATGACAGGCTCCAGCTACAACAACAGGTAATTTATAGCCATTAAAAAGCTTCCACATATAACTTGTTTTTAGCCCATAAATAAATTCATGGCTGTTATATGGATGTGTACCCCACGACATTGCAGATGCATGTCCTTCAAAAAACATAAGGCCGCAGCCTTTATTTATTGTTCTTATTACATCTTTTGGACCTGTAAAATTATTATTTGATACCCATAGTCTTATTGGGTTAAAATCTGTCATATTCTCAATTGCTTTTTCTGTGTTTTCCTCACCTTCATAACCAGATGTATTAAAAGGATATTGCCCTTCAGGATATGTGTCACCTGAGACAACTACAAATCTATTGAACCATTCCTTGTTATAGGTTTGTGTTTCATATGTAATAATTTTGTTTACCATTATTTTTACTTCAAATTTATTTCTACAGGCTAGACGACCCACATAAACATCTGGTCGTAAGTCAATGTTTTTATCTTCCGCCTGAGTTGACTCGTTGTCATCAATCCACTCTCCAAAATAGATGTCGTTGTCGCTATTCCAGCTTGAAAAACTTTGGTTTTCATCATAAATATCAGCGTAATAAAGCTCTGATATAAATGTAAGCTCTGGATATCCCTCCCAGTTGTCTTGATTATGTACATATCTAACTGGCATTTTATGGTTATCGCCAACTAGCATTACATATTTAATTCCCCAGTTGTCGTAAGCATTTTTAATAAAATATTTGATTTTTTCAGGTTTGTCACGTCCTTGCCAGAAGGTTTGCTTGTAAACCTGATTTAATGTAGCTATTTGTGTTTTAACACCAACTCTTTCTTTATGGTTTTTAAGTGGTTTTAATAAGTTTTCAAATTCAGATGGTGTCAATATTAAGAGATCATAAATATTTTCATTAGTGTTCTCAGTTTTTAAGTAGGTTATATTTTCTTGTGTTTTCTTTGTATATAGTGAATTTGCATTTATTGTTGGTATAATCAATAAAAGCGATAAAGTTATTGCTATAGTAAATAGTTTTTTTTCTTTACTGTTTTTTTTATTCAAAAATTTTTATCCCCCTTCTAAATAATATTTTTATTATATATTGTTATAATACTCTAATTTTAAGTAATTTTCTATACTACATTAAATTATATTAGGATAGTAAAGGATATTTTCATCCTTAAGGTTATTATATAATGTCTTATTATCAGTTGCTTAAATGAGAAGTAAATGCAACTATTTTTGTTATATGAATACAAGAAAGAAACTAAAAAATACTTCTAGAAACAATAGAAAGATTAAGATTGTAGTTTTTGATATGGATGGAGTCCTTACTGATACATATAGTTCATGGAAATATGTACATGATTATTTTAATACATCAAATGAGAAGTCAGTT
This sequence comes from uncultured Thermoplasmatales archaeon, assembly GCA_964578185.1. Lineage (GTDB taxonomy): Archaea > Thermoplasmatota > E2 > DHVEG-1 > DHVEG-1 > JAZKSG01. The sequence continues at coordinate 1,864 of CAZOBL010000132.1, read as the reverse complement.
GACGAATACCTGAAAGGTAACATTGATGATTTAGAGTTTATTAGCCGGGATTGTAGTTTATGGCTTAAGGAAGATAAGTTTTTTTCAGAAGATAAATTGAGTTCAATTCTTTCCAGTATTCCTCTTATGAAAGGTGCTCAAAATTGTATATCTAAGTTAAACGGTTTAGGTGTTAAAACAGGTATTGTTAGTGCGGGTTTGGATATTCTTGCAAGAGATGTTCAAAAAAAGCTAGGGCTGGATTTTGTTTATGCTAACGGTTTAAAAGCAGATGAAAACGGATGTTATACATCCCAGGGTCTTTGTCGTGTTAAGTTGATGTATAAAGATGAAGTAGTTAATGTAATATCAAAGAGGTTTAATGTTGATTTATCTCAGATAGCATCAGTTGGTAATTCTTGTTTTGATTTACCGATGCTTAAAGCCTGTGGTTTGGGTGTTGCTTTTAATCCCGCAGATGACTGTATTTGCGAGGGTGCTGATTTTGTTTTTGAAAATAAGGATCTTGAATGTGTGGCAGATTTTCTTAGTGATTACATTTAGTGATTTATATTCATAATACAATTATATATTAATATTATATATATTATGTAATATAATATTCTAGATTATAGGAATTTGAAAAAAATTCAATAATAATATGGTTGTTTTTGAAGGCCTTACGTGTAACATTTGTATCACAAGTTATAAAGGTAAAGTAATATTCATATCTTTTTTTGTGATTTTTAATTTTATATTAATATTTTTAAAAAGAATATTATCGATAAGTTTATATATAGACTCACTATAGGCTATTCAACGTATCTCGTACTTTTTATGCATACGGGGGAATAAAAAAGATTAAAAAAATATAAGGTGAAAATGATGCAAAAAAATAATTTTAGTAAAGTTAGTAGAAACTATAAAAAAATATTAGGCGTAAGTATAATCGCAATTGCTTTCCTCATGTCAGCATTTGCATTAACAGCTACAGCAACTCCAACAAACGAACCAGTTTGTTTAACAGCTGATACTCTTGGAGATAATTCAGATAGAACTACTTGTAATGGAGATTTACAAGACATTTTCAACAACTATGAACCTGTGGACTTATCAGGGATAACTGTAAAAGGCCCTGGAAATGACCAAACACACTATCAAATTTGGAATTATGAACATCCATTGTACCCTTTAATACTTGAGTTTGAATTTGTCGGAAAAGAAGCAGGTAATGATAATGCATTTGGTTACTATGTTGATGATGGTTCCTTAAATCTATTATTTGAGGATGGAGATCATTGGGGTTCTCTACCTGATGCAGATCCTGGATACAACACAGGCGAAATAGTTGTTCCTGCTGGAAATAGCCTTGGATTTGGAATAACCTCATTTGATGGAAGCGGGGAGGTATCATTTTACACTGAAAATGCATCCAATCCGCTTTATCTGGGAGAACATGAAGAACATGCTTTAGTGTTCATGGTGCCAGAAACCGAATGGGAAGGAGATTCTTTATCTGAATTTGTTGTATGTTTTGAAGACTTAACTTATCCAAATATTGATTGCGATGGAGAAGCTATACCTGATTTTGATGATGTAGTAGTAATTGTTCGGTTAAAAGATTGCTGTGAAAATATACCACCTACATGGGATGGCATTCCTCAACCTGAAGACGAATGTTATAACTCAGCTCCAGTATTAGATATTGGTTTTGATGATAATTATAATTTAGACGATGTATACTACCAAATGGATTCTTATCAGGGTACCTGGACACCTATTGAGGAAGATATTGATGGCACAAGTTATGATGATGAATCATGGGAGCTTCCTAATTTTGCTTCACTATCTCAGGGCTACCATACTGTTTATTTCATGGCTGATG
>CAZOBL010000131.1:0-3699 GCA_964578185.1 uncultured Thermoplasmatales archaeon | reverse complement strand
AGAGTATGAGTTGTTCCAATATCTATACTTGAATCAGTTTGAACATAATCCCCATCACCATCCAAATCCAAAGCCCCTCCATATTCTCCACCTTTTAAATCACTTGAAGAATTAACAAAAGCATCACCTCCAAATGTTCCATCATTATCATTATTAGTTAAATCATATGCTTGTGTTGTCTTATCAAAAGACCAGTATCCTACAAGGTTTTCGTCTGAGATGTTTAAGTGTGAGAACTCAGCTTCCCCACGAGTTTGTTCTTCTATAGTATTTGAACTTGACATATCTGTCACACTAATCTGTGGGTCTGTATCATTAATAAAACCTATAAACTTATTTGAATAGTAAAGAGGAGTATTCATATATTCTCTCCAGTCTTGAAATGTTAAGAACTTCCATAAAGCTTCTCTATCAAAATTAGGATAAACATCTTTTTGAGAAATATTAGTTATATTGTTTAGATTAGAATTAATTAAATCTGAATAGTCTGTTGTATAAGTTTGACATTCAGTTAAGTGTATTGAATCTTCACAGACAGTTAATTCTTTTTGATTTTGTCTTGTTTCAAAAGTCCCATTACAAGTAACATTTTCCCAATGAAACTTAACTCCATAATCTATACTTTCATTTGCTACTACTGAAACTTCTGGGTGAGTTAATTGTTCGTTATTACACCAAGCTGTTATTTCAAAAGGTTCTAAATCTACTGTATCTGTTGGATAGATGTATAAAACATCTTCTTGCCATTCTGCAATTATTGTATTTTCCCCTATTTGTATTTTCTTGTCTACATTGACACAATAAGTTGAAACTCCATCTTCTAAGTTTCTTGGAACTACAATACTATTTCCTAATTCATTAACTGCTTCTATTGATTCGTTCCCATAAACTTCTTGCTCGTTTATAATTCCTATTTCTTCCCACCCTGCAGGATAACCTGTTGGGGACCAAGTATTTGCATCAATTAAAGATTCGTATATTAATTTGTTTTCGTTAACTTCAAACCAAACTCTGTCTCCTGCACTATAGGCATCGTGTCCTCCAGTTGGTTGAGTCCATTGTGGAACTTCTCCTATATCTTGGAAAGCATATTCAGTAAATAAAGAAGATGTCGTGTCTGGTTTCCAGTCAGATTGAGAAGTATGAGCTTGTAAAACCTTGTATATTTGATTATTATAAGAAACTAAATCATCTACTTGATAAGAAACTCCAGTTGTCCAATTATCTACACTATCTTGTGCTTCTTGGATTAGCTGTTTTAATTCAGAAAGAGAAGTGGCATTAGTTCCTGCTTTGTGATAAAGACAGAGTTCTTTACCATTTGTTTCTGGAAGATATGTTTCTGCTTCTACTCCATCATATTTTGTGATTACTAATTCAGAATTGTTTTGTATTTCTGGTTCAGGTAATGCTGAAACTGTAGAAAACGTGGTAACTAAGGTTAGGATAGTTAATACAATAAGGAAAGGTTTTAGTTTATACATATTAATTACTACTATTTTAGATATATTTAAATGTTTCCCTGCCTTTAAACCTTTCTAAGGCAACATAAAAGTCCAATTATTATACATCTTTGGGTCTTCTGGGTATTTACTTAAGGGATTATCACGGACAGGATTGTGATGAACAATAGAATCCATATGATAGAAAGTTCTTTCCTGTCCGTGAGTATGATAGTTTGCTTCTTCCATTAATCTTTTTTCTAATTCTGGATGTTGGATACATTCTTCACATATCTTTGATTCAGGGCACCCTAATTCTATTTCATGTTTGATTATTTCGTATTCGTAGTTTATTGGGTTCATTTTACTTTCTTGAAAGATTTTAACGGATTTTTCCCTAAAATCATTTTTATTTGCCAAATTGGATTGAATAAAAGGTTGGTTAAAACATAATCTTCTAATAGTAAATCTAATTCATGCTCTTCTTCACACTTCTTATTACAAAAATAATAATTTTTCTTTCTTGTTTCTACTACTAATGGATTTTGATTTATTTTTCCACAATTCGGACATTCATATTTCATTTCTCATCTCCTTGTTTTAGTTGTTTTTTAAATTTCAAAATATCTTCTCTTGTGAAACAATTATTGTCTAAATAATCAATAACCTCTTTAAAAGCATCTTGGCGACCTTTAAGTTCTGCTTTATTTGAAATATATTTGTAAGAAATAGGATGAGTTCTTTTTATTCCTTCTACACGCCTTAAATTCCACTCAGATATTTCTTCAATTTCTTTTTTCAATTCTTCTGTTTTATTCATTTTACATCACTGGGTCTCCTTTTTTAGGTTTATTGCAAGAATCACACCATTCTCCTTCGTGTTCCACTTCTGTTTCTTCACAGTTTGGGCATTTGTGAGTCTGTTCTCCTTCTTTGATTTTATCTGTCATTTTAATTTCTGCTCCTTAGTCTTCTTAGTGCTTTGACTCCTTTTTTTACTTTGTCTATGCCTTCTTCCTCCGTTTCCCAACTTCCTCCAAAAACTCCTCCAGAATATTTGCAAGAATATTGGAATCCCTTTACTCTTGGGTCTTTTTGTAGTTCTTTTACAAATTTTTCTATTTTTTGATATAGTGTTTTTTGTTCCATTTTCTTATTTGATTATTATGAACCCTGTCCAAAAAATAATGCAGGGTTAATGAAAGTTATTTGTGCCTACGAGTTACGATAGATTATTGTCCTGGTTTTTCAACAGGAACACTTGTGTTATCCATTAATGGAATAACTGTGTAATCTGTATTAAGTCCTTGACCTGATTTCTTAACCTTAAACCTTTTTAGGTTTGGGTTGTCATCAAGTAAAACCTTAAGCTGTTTTAATACAGAGTTTGGAACTCTATATGTCTCGTCATCTTTATCAAAGACTTTTTGATTAACAGTCTTCATTACAGGCTCACCAGATTCATTAAATTTAAGATTACCGTGTGAATCCTTGTCTTGTGCTTCAAAGCTGTCTCCATAGACATCTATATCCACAGGAACTTCATTCAACTCGGCTATGTTTCTTGTCTGGGCTGGTGGATTGTATTCCTTTGCCTCTTCACTTAACTTTGCCATTTTTATTAACCTCCTTGTTATTTAATTGAGCTTGAATAATCTTGTGTTGATTTAATGCACATTGACATAATCCTTCTAAAAGATGTTCTTCTCCAGAAACAACTTTTATTTCCCACGTAGTTCCACGTGTTGTTTGTTTAATCTTTACAGAAGATTTAGGATTCATTGCAAATGGGTCTATTTCTGCATTTTCCTGATAAGTTCCGTTTTGTTTAGCTTGTTCTAATAGTGTTGTCATTTTCTTATCTCCTTTAGTATTTTGGCTTGACGTTTCTTGTAGTTAGCCATTATAAGGCCTTTAGATAGGCTCTGTTGGACTTTTTTCATGAATTGCTTGTATTCTACGTCTTTTTGTATTTCTTTGGCCTGTGAGGGCTTCATCTTACTTATTGTACTGAATTTGTATTCTGGTATTTTCATTTTGAGGTCTCCTGTAAGTTTATTTTGTCTGAATGTTTTGAAAGGATATGTTGATTGATCATATATTCAACTTGTTTTTCAGTATATCCTTCAACTTCTTTTTCACAGTATGGGCATTTTTTATTTTCCATGTTATATATAGGATAGGGTAGTATTTAAATGTTTCGGAAACTGAATAGTGGTTACATTTTTATTCATTTCAAACTCCAGATTATTGCTAT
>CAZOBL010000130.1:0-3722 GCA_964578185.1 uncultured Thermoplasmatales archaeon | reverse complement strand
TGCTGACCGAATGCCTCGCGCAGCTCGACGAGGGCGTTTGGCAGGCGGAGCTGCGCGATCAGCGGGGCGTCATTGCCTTCCAGTTGCTGCGCTTGGCGGGCCATTTCATTGATGGCTTTGAGTCGCGGCTCGAGGGCGGCCAGGTCATCTTTAATCTCAGACACATCATAATTGCTGTTATCAGTCATAATGTAAAATGATGATTTTGCATCATGTTCTTGTTCTAACTTTATTATATCGCTGAAATTCCAGTAGGGATTATCATTTTTAAAAAATCTATTCAAAGATTGTTTAAATTTACATTTTACAGCAAGTTTTAATGATGTCAACCCTCTATACTTCAATGATGGGTAAATATGATCAATATCATGGGTAAGACATACTGCAAATTTCTTATCCTCAGGCCAATGAGCTTTAAAACCATTTTTTGCTAGAAACTCTGATACTTTAGGCTTAAGAACTTGTTTTTTTTCACTATATTTATAAAGAAATCGTTTATGATTATCTAACATCTTGGAGTTATATTCTTCTAACCCTGTAAATAAGTCCCATAACTCATCATTTTTTTTTAAAAGATTATTCATAGTTTCCACACATATTCTTCAAAGTCATTGACTAATAAATATACTTATTTTTTGTAATAATTGGACTCAATTCTACATATCTAGTATCACTATTTAATTATGATTATTTCTATCTATTGAACATAAAAATTTAATAATCAATCAATATTCACCTTCAATAATGTCAAAAAAAATAGTTGTTATCGGAATGGGCTATGTAGGTATTCCTGCAGCAGCCTTACTTGCTGATGTTAAAGATTTTTATGTTATTGGTATTCAGAGAAGATCAAAGAGATCTGGTTGGAAGATAGATTATCTAAATGAGGGTAAAAATCCTATTGGTGGAGATGAACCCGGTCTTTCGGAACTCATAGAGCGTGTTGTTAAAAACAATAAATTTAGAGTAACAGATAACTACAGTGAATGTAAAGACGCTGATGTGATATTATTTGATGTACAAACTCCTACAGATGAAGACAACGTCCCCAGATATGAATCACTAAAAGAAATCAGCCACAAAGTCGGTAAAATAATGCCAAAAAATGTTCTTATAGTAATTGAGTCAACTGTGGCACCTGGTACTACTGAAAACATTGTAAAACCAATACTTGAAAAAGAATCAGGTATGAAAGCAGGAGAAGATTTCTCACTTGCATTCTCCTATGAACGCGTGATGGTTGGAAGACTTATTCATAATATAACAAAATATCCTAGAGTGATAGGTGGAATTGACAAAAAGAGTACAAAAAAAGCAATGCAAATCTATGAAAAAATCGTACAAGCACCACTTCATCCAACAGATGCAATGACTGCGGAGGTTTCAAAGGTTGTTGAAAACACTTATCGTGATGTAAATATTGCTTTTGCAAATGAAGTAGCACTTATGTGTGAAAGCCTTGGTGTAGATGTCTACAGAGTACGTGAACTAGTAAACAATCTACCAAATGATCCATCAAACCCTGCAGCAAATCCAGTTCGAAACATGCATTTTCCTGGAGCTGGTGTTGGAGGACATTGCCTACCAAAAGACCCATGGCTATTCAAATACGGTGTTGACAACTATGGAAAATTCAAAGTAGAACCAAATGTAATTGTAAAAAGCAGACACATAAACATGTACATGCCCGAGCATACCTTAGAGCTCTTAGAAAATGCTTTGAAAGATGCTGGAAAAAACCTTAAAAACGCAAAAATAGCAACTCTAGGTGTAGCATTTCTTGAAAACTCAGATGATACTAGAAACACTCCAGCAAAAAAATTCTATGAAATCACTAAAGAAAAGGAAGCCAACCCAGTTCTTCACGATCCATATGTAAGAGATTTTGAGTATCCTTTCACATCAAACCTAGATGAGGTGATACAAGACTCAGATGCAATAGTAATACTTGCAAAACATAAAGACTACACCAAACTAGATTTAGAAGAAATTAAAAACAAAATGAAAACACCGATTATCATTGATGGAAGAAACATTTTTGATAAAGAAAAATGTGAAAAACTTGGGTTTATTTACCGCGGGATTGGAAAACCCTATTGATTACATCTACAACCTTTTTTAACTCTTCTTTTTTAAGTGCAGGATGCACAGGTAAAGAAACAGATATCTCTGATAATTTCTCTGAAACCTTTAAATCATCATGACCAATTTTTTCTAAATGTGAATACTTATGAAGTGGTTTCGGATAATAAATACCATATCCAATCTCATTTTTCTTCAACTCCTCAAGTAAACTTTCTCTATCCTCAATTTTAATTGTATACTGATGATAAGCATGCTCAAAACCATCTGGTACAAAAGGAGTATCATCAATTTCTAGATTTCCATCATAAAACTCAGCGTTTTCACGTCTTTTCTCCAAAAAACCTGGTAGTTTCTTAAGTTGTTCAAGACCAATCGCGGAGCTAATATCTGTCATTCTGTAATTGTATCCAATCCTGCAGTGTTCATATCCCCATTGTGTTTTCTCTCGTCCATGGTTTCTAATAGAGCTGGCTTTTTCAAAGAGTTTATCATCACTGGTTGTAAGCATACCACCTTCACCAGTTGTCATATTCTTTGTTGGATAAAAAGAAAAACACTCCAAATCTCCAAAAGAACCAACCCTTCTCCCTTCAATAGATGCACCATGGGCTTGAGCTGCATCACCAATCACCAATAGATCATGTTCATCAGCAATTCTTTTAATTCCTTTCATATCCGCTGCTAGACCATACAAATGAACAGGCATAATTGCTTTTGTCTTATCTGTAATTAAATCTTCAATTTTCAAAGGATCAATGTTAAAAGTTTTCTCATTTACATCACAAAACACAGGTTTTGCATTACAAAAAAGAATAGAATTTACTGATGCAATAAAAGAAAACGAAGGAACTATCACTTCATCATCTCTACCCACTCCAAGTGTTAAAAGACCTAGATGAAGAGCAGTAGTACCTGACGTGGTACCAAGTGCATGTTTCACACCAGTATATTTAGCAAACTCTTCTTCAAACTCTTTAGTTTTAGGGCCACATGCAATCATCCCAGAATCAATCACTTCTGACACTGCTTTTTTTTCTTCCTCACCTACTAAAGGTTTAGCTATCGATATCATAAATCTAACTCCTTACAAAATTTTGTTTCAACTTCAAACTCTAAATCACATTTAGAACAAACAAAAACGCTTACATCCCCTTTTGTTTCCTTGTGTTTAAGTTTTTCTCCGCACTCACAAACAAAACCTTTAACTCTTGCAGGATTACCATATACAAGAGCATTATCTGGAACATCCTTTGTAACAACAGAACCTGCACCAACAAGAGCATTTTTCCCAATTTTTATACCTGCAACAATAGTAGAATTAGCACCAATCGATGCACCCTCTTTAACAATTGTCTTTGCAACCTTGTCATCAGACCAAATCTTAGCTCTTGGATACAAATCATTTGTAAAACAAACATGTGGACCAATAAACACGTCATCACCAACAGTTAACCCATGATAAAGAGTTGAAAAATTCTGGATTTTACAGTTATCTCCAACATGTACATTTAAATCAATATAAACATCTTTGCCAATATTACAATTTTTTCCAATAACTGCACCTTTTCTAACATGGGCAAAATGCCAAATATTAGTTTTTTCACCAATTTTTACTCCATCTTCAACATATGCAGATT
>CAZOBL010000129.1:0-3732 GCA_964578185.1 uncultured Thermoplasmatales archaeon | reverse complement strand
TATCTGTTAGACTAAAATCCAAATCAAATCACCACACCGCAGATAAATTAATCCTGTAAAAATGTTTAGGTTAAAAAAATCGGCATTAAACGAAAACAGTTCTCATTGATTTATAGTCCCCGGTTTCTTTTAAGCTCTTCGATAGTTAAACTACATATTTTTCTCTTTGAAGGCGCTGCATCAATTAGCGTTCTAACATTACAGTTTTTTTCTTCTATAACCAACAGACCTATTCCTTCTTTTTTTAAAGTATCTTGTGCTTTTTTAATTACGTTATACGATTTTTGAAGTGGAAACGCCAGGTATACATTGTCTGCACCGAGTTGATAGTTTTTAGCTTGTACTATTGCTTTTTTCCAGTTGTTAAGCTTAAGCTCAACAGCAACAGTTTTTTCTTTTTTAAAACCGACTAAGTCTGCTATACAAAAACCTATTTTTATTTCTCGGAAAACGCGATACTTTTGTTTTTTTAAAAAATCAGAAACTGGTTTGATTAGTTCTAATTCCAGGTAAAATGGATACATTATATCTCTCCCTATGTTTTATTTTTTGAAATATTTCATAAAGTCTTTCAAGTGTACAACCAAAAGGTAGTAGTAGACTTTCAGCGTATTGTGCAATTTGTCGAAGATAAAAATCTATATCATATTCTTTATCTTCTTCTAGGTTTTCTACTATACACACGCGATTGTAAACATTACGACTTTTTTCATTACACACTATATATGATACGCTTTGACCTGGTTCAACTTCAACACCTATTTGTCTGAGTTGAAGTAGTGCGCATTTAGCAAAAGTGTTTACCTTGTATTGGGTTATATCTTTTGAAATACAAGTTTTAAAAACAAGCTCTTCAGCATCAATCTCACGTTTTATTATTTTATTTGCATATTTTTTGCATACATCCAAAGCTTTAGGGATTAAATCTAGGAATTCTTTTTTGTTGTCAGCTTTTGAGAAAACCTGTATTATTTCTTTTTGCATGTTTTTTAGAAAAACAGGTGAGTTTTTCTGACGAAGCTCTACACCACGAACTTTTAACTCTCCTGTATCAAACAAACCGTAGTATCTGTTTAACGCGCCTACATCTGTGTTTTTATTGGGTAGAAAAACAATCCATTTATAGTGCCCTTCTAAGTCCATTCTCACCCCTGTTTTGTTACCAATCATACGTGACAGCTGAGCAGGGTTTACACATGCCTTTTTTGCTTTAACCCATAACGAGTCGATTATTCCATGTAAAACTGTGTATCCTGCACATTCAACGGTTTCAAAAGCCTGTAGAAGAAGATCTCGGCTGTACGCTGTAATGCTTTCATAACACTCGATACGGCCATATCGGGCGTTACGGTAACCTGTGTAACCAAAACATACTAAAAGCACCCATTTCCAAGCTTGCTGCAACTCCTTGTAAAGTTGGGTGTCATATTTTTTGTTTTTTGAACGTGCTTTATAGCAAAACCTACGAAATAATACTGGTTTTAAAACTTCAGGAATTAAACCTGTTTTACGAGCGCATATATGATAACCAAGCTGTGGAACAACAAACTTTGGAGAAGATTTACAACAACTACACAGCATAGTCTCAGGGCTAACATTGTAGTTTACCATTATATTAGGATACAAAGATGCAAAATCAAACTCTACAACATTTTCATGTAAACCCATCACAGGGTCAAGTATCAAACCACCACGATCTGCGTTTAAAAGATCTATAGCCGTCTTCCAACCCTCAGGAATATTCTTCTTCCAAGGAACAAGATAACCTTTTTGTCGGGCTTTGTTTACCTGTATTTGACTAATCGCCGTACCTGGACCGACACGAGACAAAATCTGGATGGGTATATTTGAACAACGGGACATATCAACAAGACCCTGCAGCCCACTTTCACCGTAGATAAAAGAGTTACCTGTATCAAGATGAGCACGTCCTTCTAACGTGTAAAATGCAGGTCTATGAATTATATGACCATAGCTAAAATAGGATTTACTTTTTTTTATAAAATGCAAGGGTTTTTGACTACGACCTAAAATCAAATTTTTTTGTATATTGTTTTTTTTAGCACGATGATAAAGATAAGGGAAAACTAGGCTGTCGCCTTTTTTTACAAATAAAACATCTGGGTCAACATGTTTAAGTTGTTTAACTGCAAATAAAATAGTCTCCATTTCAGATCGCTCATGTATTAGCCTGTCACCAATTTTAATAGATTTTACAGGTTTTTTAAAAGAAATTACTCTACCTTCTTTTTCTTTTATAACCTCAAAAACAACTGATTTATAATCGGGTTTAGAGTAATCAACAGCCCACTGATCCTCATCATTTAATACAAATTTTTTTCCATCCCATTTAACAAAACCATTACAAAAAACACCCCTGCCCTGCAAGTATCTACTAGACATACGTATATCTACATCAAAGAGTTGATATTTACAAAAACCACCCCAGTAATCAATTTTTTCAGCAAGTTTTCTAAAAAACTCTAGTTTCTTTGGGGTAACACATAGTACAAACTTTTTTTTATTGCTTCCAAGAACTATTTTTTTAAAAGTAAAATCTAGTTTTTTAACATCAGCTCTATCACGCAGTATTGTTGCAAGAGTTATAAGTTCATCACGTTTTGCATAAACATAAAAACTTGGCTGATACAAATCATTTATCTTATAGGCTTTCCCCTTGTTGGTAATCCATGTGACCATCACATCTTTTTTATAGTCAGGATAGCAGTCAAGAATGTTTCCTTTCAACATCTTCACGTAGTTTTCTTATTGTTTTTTCATGTTCAACAAGTATACTCATAACCACTGGTTCAAATGGGTTAGGATTACTCATATTACCACCTGCGGCAGCATGACGTCTTGCATGGTTGATAAGTTCATCAAAAGCTTCACGATCCATTTCTCTTAGCGCACGTTTGAAATCAGTCCACTCCCAGCCAAATGACTCAATAATATTTCTAAAAGTAGGAACAGTACGACCCATTATATCACCATCCCAAAATCCTGCAGACGCATTTGGCCTCTAAGCAGATGAAGAATCATGGTTTCCTCTTTTTTATTTAAAAGTTTAACACAGGTTGATAAATCACCTTCTTTCATCAATACAACTTCATCTGCACCATTGTATAGTATACGACGGACATTTCTTTTTGTAGACAACAGATTTTTTTCAAAATTTGTAAAAACCGTGATAAGATCATATTTAACAGTGAGCTCATGGATTTTATGAAGATTTAAACGCAGGAGAACCTGTGCTTCTTTATCTTTTACATCAGAATCAAGATAAAAACTTGGGAAACTACCAATTATCAAAGTCCGTGGTTTATAGCGTATTATAGCCTGCTCTAACAAGTTTTGTATGATATTAGACAGCTGATACAAGGTAAAAGCTCTACTTATATGAACATGGCTTAAAACCTTTTTTTGATGAAGCTCCATCCTGCGGGCATAACAAGCAATCTTGTAAGGATCTGCACACATCCCACCATCAATATATATTGTGTCACTATGAAATGTTCTAAAAGTGTTTACACATAGTTGATTTGGAATATTTGAAATAAAACCACTATCTCCATCGATATATGTCACTGTTTTTGTTTTAAAACCACCAAGTAGTTTATCAAGTTCTTTTATACCAGATTCAACTACTATGTCTGGTTTTAACATTTCTTTTGCAGCCTGAAAATCAGCTTTTCCAATGAACTGGTTTACAACATTAGTTTTTTTCATAAA
>CAZOBL010000128.1:0-3778 GCA_964578185.1 uncultured Thermoplasmatales archaeon | reverse complement strand
TAACTAAAATCAAAAAACTAGGATGGCAACCAACTCTTTCTTCAGATGAAGCAGTTAGAAAAGCAATACAAGATACTCTATAAGCCTAACCTTTAAATCAAATATTTTTATACTCTTCATTCATATGAATATTTCAATAATTGGTACTGGATACGTGGGGCTTGTCTCCGGTGCATGTTTTGCAAAACTAGGTCACAATGTTATATGTGTAGATATTGACAAGGAAAAAATCAATAAAATAAACAAAAGTATTCCGCCGATATTTGAAGAGGGTCTAGAGGAAATCTTAAAGGAATATAAAGATAAAATTCAAGCAACAGATGATTACATTTATGCAATAGAAAACTCTGATATTACGTTTATCTGTGTGGGTACACCATCAAAAGAAAACGGAGAAATAGATTTAACATTTGTAAAAAAAGTAGCAGAAAAAATTGCTGAGAGGATAAAAAATAAAAATACTTTTCATGTAGTTGTAGTAAAAAGTACGGTGGTACCTGGTACAACCCGAGATATTATTAAACCGATACTTGAAGAAAAAACTGGTAAAAAAGCAGGGTTGGATTTTGGACTGGGTATGAACCCAGAGTTTTTACGTGAAGGGGTAGCCGTCAATGATTTTTTACATCCTGATAGAGTAGTAAATGGAGCATATGATGATAAAACCAAAGAAATTTTAAAAAAAATCTACAAAGATTTCTCATGTCCAATAGTTGAAACATCACTTACCACCGCAGAGATGATAAAATATGCCAGTAACTGCTTTTTGGCTACAAAAATTAGTTTCATAAATGAAATCGGAAACATCTGTAAAAAGCTAGATATTGATACTTATAGGGTAGCTGATGGAATGGGTCTTGACAGCCGCATAGAAAGATCGTTTTTGAATTCTGGCATAGGATGGGGTGGAAGCTGTTTTGGCAAAGATACAAGAGCGCTTCGCACTTGGGCTAAACAAGAAAAAATACCATGCAGAATGATTGACAGCACAATAAATGTAAATGAAGAGCAGCCATTGCAACTTATAAAACTTCTAAAAAAACACGTGAGTAGTCTTGAGGGTAAAAAGATAGGGGTTTTAGGTCTTGCTTTTAAACCGAATACAGATGATATTCGTGATACAAGAGCAAAGCCGATTGTTGACAAGTTGTTGGAGGAAAAAGCTTTGGTTAAAGTATATGACCCGAAAGCTTCTGATAATTTCAAAAAGATACATCCAACTTTAGAATACTGTAGTTCAGCTCAGCAGGCTATAACAGATGTGGATGCTGTTCTTATAGCTACTGAATGGGATGAGTTTAGAAAACTTGATTTTTCTGGAAAAATTGTTATAGATGGAAGAAGATTAAAAAACGCAGAAAAGACGGCTAAAATATATGAAGGAGTGTGCTGGTAAAAAATGAAAGGACTTATACCTGCAGCGGGAATGGGAAAAAGACTCAAACCGATGACACTTGCTATACCTAAAGAACTTCTTATGATAGGTGATAAGGCAGTTATTGAGCATGTAATTAATGCTATGAAAGAGGCGGGAGTTGAGGAGATAACTATTGTTGTAGGTTGGCGTAAACATGCCATACTTGATTATTTGGGTAGTGGTAAAAGACTTGGTGTTAAGCTTACATATGTAGTCCAGGAGAAAAGAACAGGTCTTGCAAAAGCAGTGTATGCAGGAAAACATGTTAACAAAGATGAACCTTTTCTGGTGGTTTTGGGTGATAACTTTTTTTATCCCAAGACTTTCCTTGAAAATATTATCAGGTTTCATAAAATGAAAAAAGCTGATGCAACTATTGGTGTTGCCTGTGTGGATGATCCAACTAGACATGGTATGATAAAACCAGGTAAAGATAATTTAATTGAAGACATTGTTGAAAAACCCAGCAGAGACGATACTCCCAGTGATCTGGGATGCATTGGTATATATGTTTTCAAGCCTGATATTTATCATGCGATTGAAAATACAAAACCTGGTTACAATCAGGAATATCAGCTAACTGACTCGATAAAAAATTTAATTGATGATAAAAAACGTGTATATTATGAAAAAATACAGGGTACTCATATTGATGTGGGAACAATAGATGATTTAAGACACGCAAATGAATTTATTTTAAAACAATAAAAAAAAAGTTTATGTGATATTAAAATGGAGTTTTCAATAATAATTGCCTGTAGAAACGAGTTTGAATACATTGAAAAATGTATAAAATCTATATATAATCAGGACTACAAAGGAGATTTTGAACTGATAGTAGTTGATGGGATGAGTACAGATGGAACATATGAAAAACTAAAGGATTTAAAAAAGAAATACAAGTTTCAACTCTATCAAAACCCCATGCTTAACGCTGCTGCTGGTCGAAACACAGGTATAAAAAAAGCTAAAGGAGAATACACAGCGTTTATAGATGGAGATGCAATAGCACATCCAGACTGGCTTACCCAGATTAAAAAAACTTTTGAGCAAAACCCAAAGGTGATAGGTGTAGGAGGTCCTGATCTACTGCCCGATGAGAGTACAGAAAGATCAAGGATGATAGGACAGGTGATGAGCTCTCCTGTGGCACGTGGTGGAAAACTCAATCCTTCTACTCAGCATAGTCTTATGGATGAAAACAAATATGTTGAGCATATTCCAACATGTAATCTATGCCTCAAAAAAGAGGTTTACAAAAAAGTTGGAATGTTTGACGAGGCATTTGTAAAAGGACAAGACCTTGAACTAAACTATAGAATAAAGCGTGCAGGTTTTAAACTGCTTTATTCACCAAAAATACGGGTGGTGCATTATAGAAAACATCATATACGTAGTTTCGTACGCCAAATATATAAATGGGCTAAAGCAAAAGTTGCAATTATTAAAAAACATGGTATGCAGCAGGGTATAATTAGTCATATATATTTATGGCCATTGTATGGTACTATTGGTTTTTTTGCAATGCTTTCATTTTTTTATTTTATAGATAGATTACCGATTTTTATGTTTTTACTCTTTTTAGGTTTAATATTTTATTTAACAGTGATACTTGTTGAATCAGTAAATCTTTCACAGAAATATAAAAACAAAAAAATACTCCCTTTTGCAGCACTTCTATTTCCAATTGTACATCTATCTTATGCATTTGGTGTTTTAAGAGCTCTTGTAAAAAAGAATATATGGTGAGGTAGACAAGGTTTATGAAAATACTTATGATTCTTTCAAATCCATTTCTTGTAGACCCTCGTGTTTACAAAGAAGCGAAAGCTTTGGTGGATGCAGGCCACGAGGTATCAGTTATAGTTTGGGATAGGAAAAAAGCATACAGCAAAGCAGATACAGTTGAGAAGATAAAAATTTTAAGGGTTCACAACACAGGCTTTATGAGATATCTTAAAAGTGATTTTTTAAGAAATCCTTTGTGGTGGAGACGTGCATATAAAAAAGGACTAGAGCTATATAAGGATGGTTTTAAATTTGATGCAGTACATTGCCATGACTTGGATACACTTTACGCGGGTGTAAAACTTAAGAAAAAACTTGGTGTGAAACTTGTATATGATGCACATGAGATTTTTGGTTATATGATTGCAAGAAATCATCCGAAATTTATTGTAAATTATGCTTTAAATATGGAGAAAAAACTGATAAAAAATGTTGATCAAGTCATCACAGTTAATGAGCCTCTTTATGATTATTTTAAATCAATTACAGACAAACCAATTGAGATTATAATGAACTGTAAGGATTTAATAAGTGATAAATATCATGTACCTAAAAATGATGTTTTTACTTTAT
>CAZOBL010000127.1:0-3813 GCA_964578185.1 uncultured Thermoplasmatales archaeon | reverse complement strand
CAATCACATAATATAATTTTTTACCATTAACCCAGTTATCTTCAATATTGTGAGAGTAATGATCTTTTTGGTTTCCTCTAATTTTTAAACCATCATTTTTAAAAATATTATTTTTGATTGTAGAATCCCAACAATAATACAAACTTAAGCCGTTTTTAAAATTTGAAACGATAAAATTTTTATTAATTTCGTTTCCACCACATGAATAAAGATAGATCCCCTGTCTATTATTAATAACAGTATTGCTCTTGATTATATTAAAGTTAGATTCTTTTAAAAATAATTTTTCTCCGATAATATCTGAGAAATTAAAGATCAAACCTTGGCTGAAATCTATACCAATATTGTTGTCCTTGATTAGATTGTTATAGAAAATATTATAATCAGAAGCTTTGACATTTAAAGCTGTATCAGCATTATAAATATGATTTTTTGAAATATTATTTCTATTTGAATTGTGAAGTATTACCCCATATTCATATCCGTCATAAAAATTTCTAACCTCAAAAATATTGTTGGATATATGATTATTCTTTGAATATATGGTTAAAAGGCTTCCATTAACAGCATTGTTTTTTATTTTGAAATTTTTAATTGTTATATTGTCTGCTGTTAAAAAAACGACATTTTTTATCCCTCGTCCATTGATGATAGTCGTGTTTTTATCTTCACCTTGTAGTGTTATATCTTTTTTATTGATGTTAAGGTTTATATTAAATATATTTTCTGCGGCTCTATAACTGCCGCTTCTCACGTAAATACAATCGCCTGTTTTTGCGTTGTCTATTGCTGTTTGAATAGTATTGTAATCGTCAGGGACAATAATATCCCAGTTGTCAGTTAGACTTTCTGTTATTTCTATTTTGTTTTCATAGAATGTTATATAAGAGTAAGGTACAAATGTTACAGACAATATTGAAAGTAAAGAAATTAAACTAACACTGCCGATTAAGATTTTGTGGATTTTTCTGTTTTTCTTCATATTTTAAAAAACCCGGCTCAATAAAAATAAATTTATTTTTTTTAATGCTTGTATTATAATAATTAAAATTTATAATATTTTCCTTAATTTCGCCCCGTATTTTTGTGTTATTAGTTGATTTTAGACCATTTTTCAGTGAAAATAATCATTTTTAACACAAAATATTTATATAATTAATAATAGATTATAAATTGTATAAAAAAAATAAATAAAATACAATTGTTTATTTGGCTTAAGTGAGGAAAAATAATGTCTCGGAAGGTAACATTGGTACTTGCATTCCTAATAGTCTTAATACTATTATTTGTTACAGCAAATGCACTATTTATACCTGGTAGAGGAGATTCAGCAAAAGATGAACAATTTCCACTTCTTAATGGATTATCAAATTGGGTTAAAAATTTACTTGGCGGATTCGGTGGCTCAGAGAGTCTGTTAAAAGAACCACCTGTTTTTCCGGGTTTTATTCAAAAATCAAATTATCTTCTTGTAACTTATGCTCCAAGTAATGTTCAATGGCATGAAATAGACAAAGGAGAGAGCCAATGCACGTTACCAACTGGTAAAATTGATGCAGGGGACATTATCAAAGACTGTTCAGGCATTGTAACACTAGTATACACACCAGCTCGACAAACACTTGGTACCTGGGAATTTGGTGACCAAGTAAACGATGATGATACAATTAATGACAACAATGATAATAACATCCAAAATCCAGATGATGATACACAAACTCTTCCAACAATAGAAATAATAAAACCTGTAGATGAATCATTTTATTTTTTAAATAAACGGAAAAAAGAAACAGTTGGAATTAGAATACTTGGAGATATAGATATTGAAGCAAGAATCGATAACCCTTCAAATATGCAGATAGATGGAGTACGTTTTTACATTAACAATGAGTATAGATCTAACGACACACAGGATCCATATAGATGGAATTGGGATGAAAAATATCTAAACCAAATATGCGATATCAAATGCGTGGTTTATAATGTAGAACAAGGAGATTTAGCACAAGATGAGAAAACCGTACTCATTACAAACCTGTGTCTGATATAAAAATTAATTTTGCTATATTATTATTTTTGAGACAAATAACCCTGTGTAATGAGTTAAAATAATTACAACAATTGTAATAAGCAAATGTTCACCGACTACCTTATATATTTTTACTTTTCTATCTCTTGCTATCTTAAAACTAATCATAATGATTAGATAGAGCCCAAGCATTATACTGATAATAATACCAGTCTGTAAAGGTAATAAAAAAATGGGTACTATAAAAATTGAAGAAAAAATAAATTTAAAAAGAAAAGTAGAAATTGTCGACTCCCAGATTTCCTTATGTGAATGGTTATCCTCAACCTCTTGACTTATATGTATACTGATAGAATCAGATAAAGAATCAGCAATAGCTATCGTAATAATACCGCCAATAACAACAATGCGGGATCCAGTTCCAGAATTTAAACCGACCATGAGGCCGAGAGTAGTAATAATACCAGATGTTAAACCAAAACTAAACCCTACTCTCCATGATCGTTTCATACATTATACTCTTCCCTTCATCCCTACCATCCAACATTTATGGGATTTAATACGTAACACTATTCTTTTTTTAATTTAACATATATAAAGTCTATGTGTTAAAAAGTCAAAATGATAAAAAAACAGCCTGGAGCTATTTCTCCTTAGAATACTTAGCAGAAAGCTTGGCTAATTCAGGGGGACACTTGGATAGCTTGCCTTCTTTAACATAATCTTGGAATCTTTTAAGCCAAAAAGGAGTTATTTTACAGCTTTCAATGACTTCTATGAATTTAATTATCATATTCATGGTTTCATTATGAAGTATATGCTCCATTTCACAGGCATCATTTTCCGCGATTTCTTCATTAACACCTAAAAATAGTAAAAATTCTTTTAATGATTGATGCTTATTTTTTGTTTGAATAGCAATCCTTCTGCCCTTCTTGGTAAGTGTTACACCACTATATTTTTCATAATCTATGTAACCTTCTTTACTGAGTTTTTGAAATATTTCAGTTACACTTGCAGGATTAATATCAAAGGTATTGGCAATATCATTTGTATGTACTTTTTCTTTTTTCTTCTGAATATTATATATTAGTTCAACATAATCTTCAATGGTTTTTCTTTTCATACAACATCTAAACTCCCAGTAGAATTAATCTTAAACCAATTCCAACAACTGCAGCTGTTGTAATCATAATTAAAGCGGCTTTAAACATGTCTTTGAAACCAAGTTCTTTGATTAAAACAGCAAATGTAGCTACACAAGGAAAATAAATAGTAAGCATAGTCACTGCAACCACAAGTTGCATAGCACTCATACCAAGTGGTACTAACATGCCAACCGCAAGATCTTTGCGTAAAAAACCTGTAATCAAGGCTATACTTGCATCACCTGGAAGACCAAAAAGCCCCATCATCACAGGCTGAAGCACGTTACCAAGCCACTCGAGTACACCAAAGGCATACAATAGATTAATAGCTGCTACACCTATAAATAAAAACGGTATCGCCTCTTTTAAAAACCAACGTACTCTCATCCATGTTTTCTTTAAAATGGCTTTAAAACTAGGTCTTCTATACGAGGGTATTTCCAGAAATATTTCAGGGCTTTCTCCTTTTACGAAATGATTTAGAATAAAACCCATGGATAAATATATAATGCCTAAAGTCAAAATTACAATTAGTATATACTGAAAACCATAACTACCCAACACACCAAATATCATAGCTGTCTGAGCCATACAAGGAACAGAAATAGACAGAAGAGTTGCAGCGATAAAACGCTG
>CAZOBL010000126.1:0-3967 GCA_964578185.1 uncultured Thermoplasmatales archaeon | reverse complement strand
ACCCATATAAAAATAAATGTTTTTAATGTATAATTTTTTCCTTTGATATCGCAAACCTCCCACAATTAAAATTATTAATAAGATAGTTGAATAAAAATATTTCTATCAAATTATAAATATATTAAAAAGACTTTTGATAAAATCAATATCAATGAAATAAAAAAATTCTAAATAATTTATTACAAATTTTGACATAAAAGAATAATAATAAGTTAGTTAATTTACTAAAAAATGAATGAAATGCAACATTGTTTTTGGTTTTTGATTTTAAAAAAAATTAGAAAATGAAGCGCAGCATGGTAAAAGTTTATGTACGCAAAATTATATTACCTTTTATGGGGGAATTTGGCGGACCATTAAAAGAAGGTAAAAAAGGATGGGTCTTCCATTACCGATTCCTCGGAATATCATAGAATAATTTATGATAATCAAATTGTCAAAAGATTTAGACAAAAAACCCCGATTCCCCCACAACCAAAAATAATAAAAATTAGAAAAAAATTTAGGGTTGCTATTCAAAAAATTATTAGATTGTTTTTATATTTTAATTCTAAATCAATCTTGTTTGCCCTCTGTATCTATAATTTGATAGGGTTTGGAAAATTTCGTCTTCATGTAGAATCTCGGTAATTTCATCATAAGGAGAGGACATTTTTATCTCTCTTGTTCGGCCATAACGCCCTTTAGAAATTACACGTGCAGTAATAATACCAAGCATGTCAAGTTCACCTATAAGATCTGCAACACGACGTTGAGTAAGACAGTCAACTCTAACTTTCTTGCAAAGATCTTTATAAATACTGTAGACTTCTCCAGTTGTAATAATACCTGTCGTTTCAGTTTTTTTGTTGTGCTTATCCTGAAGGAGAATTGAAAATAAAATCAACTTAGATTGAGTGGGAAGAGTTCTGACAACTTCAATTATGCGATCTATCTCAATCTTATTTTGTGCTTGTCTAACAAAGCTTTTTGTTATTTTTAAGGCATTACTTCTCTCCGTTAATTCCGCAGACATTCTAAGTAAATCCAAAGCCCTTCTAGCATCTCCGTGTTCTTGAGCTGCTAGTGCTGCGCATAGCGGTATCACATCTTCATCGATTGAATTTGGCTTTAAAGCAATTTTTACACGTTGCCGTAAAATATCTTGGAGTTCGCCTGCATCATATGGTGGAAAAATCATATTTTCCTCACCAAGACTAGATTTAACACGTGGGTCCAAAAACTCAGTAAATTTAAGATCATTGGAAATGCCAACGATTGATACTTTGGAATTTTTTAAATCTGTGTTAATTCTTGATAAATTATAGAGAGCTTCATCGCCCTTGAGTTTGTCAATCTCATCCAAAATAATGACAATTACGCCGCCTGATTTTTCTATCATTTTTTTAAGTTTAGCAAAAACTTCATCTGTTGGCCAACCTGTGAAAGGAATGCGTTCTGACCATTCTCCGATGAAATGATTTGCAATGTTTTGTAAAAGTCTATATTGGGTGTCAACAACTTCACAATTGATGTATAAAAAATTAACTTTTTTGTTGATTTCTTTGCCTTTTTGCAATAGCTGTTTCCCGATATATTTAGTAACAGCCGTTTTTCCGGTGCCGGTTTTTCCGTAAATAAAAACATTTGAAGGGGTTTCGTCACGCAAAGCAGGAACCATAATAGATGCTAAATCATCTATTTCTTTCTCACGATGAGGTAAAATTTCAGGCATATAAGAAGGCCTCATGGCTTCTCTATCTAAAAATATACCATCTGATTTGAGAAGTTTACCGAATATATCACTCGATATTGTAGATTTTTTAACCGTTAAATAATTCCCCCGTTTTACAGTTTGTAATATAGGCTAAATATTAAAACTTAATTATCAGATATATAATGCAAAGCATCGTATATAAATTCAAGGAGGGACCCCTTGGTTTCTATTGGAGATTTTATAATATATCGCAGAATTTTATTTTATAAATACAAAAATATATTTTAATAAATGAGAATGTTCAAATAATATAAAAAACATAACTATCTGGTTATTTTTCTAATTTTTATTATTTTCAATTTTTTCTAGGTGGTTTCTTTTGTTTTCCACTCGAAACAGAGGGGTCCCTCCTAGTTAAATATTTTTTCTATATTATATTAATATTAAATTCACAAAAAAATACTCTCTTATAAAATAATGACATATGATAGCACAGTTAAATACTTATACTCTTTATTGCTGTATTGGGAAAAATCTATCAGGTATGGAAATGAGTTTAATTGGAAGAGGATTAACAATCCACAAAACCCATCTTTTCGATATAAACCGTAGAATCACTGCATTTGCTACCCAAGATTCATGGAAAAACGCACCGCATGCAACATACCTATACGAGCCAGATATCACAGAATTTCATAATCATTATCTTAAAATTCGTGAAAGAATTAAATTAAATTCTTCGTTGACATTTACTGTTGTGATGCTGAAGGCAATAGCAGAAGCTTTAAAAAAATCACCCAAATTAAACTCTCTCCTTCATTACAATTATAAAACTGCCGTCGGGAAACATCATCATTTAAAAGAAATCAGCATATCCACCCCATGGCTTTTGCCAGATTTTAGAATGATATCGCCGGTAATACATAATGTAGGGAAAAAAACACTAAAAAATATCGCTGATGATATTAAAAACATTCGTAGAAAAATTCAGAATACAGATATAGAGGTCATGCAATATTTTGTAGCGAAAGAACAATTAATCTATAACCTAAAGAACTTAAGGTTAGGTTATCTGCGCCAAATATTCAGTTCTTTTATAGGTAAAAACCGTATAAAAATAACCAGAAAACAAAAGGAAAAGTATCTAAAAACTCCAAATGAGGATAAAATAACATCTAAAGATATTTTTGATGCTAGTGTTCTGGTGTCAAATCTAGGAAGCGTTTTCAAGCACCAAAGAGGAGGCATCACACTACTCGATCTTATAACACCTCAAGTTTTTGCAGTTGCTATAAATGCAGTGCAAGAAAGACCGGGTATCTACAAAGACTCAGAAGGCAAGAAAAAAATTGGAATAAGAAAAATACTTCCTTTAACTTTAACTATTGACCACAGAGCGCTTGATGGAGCAGATTTTGTATCATTTCAGGATGGTTTAGATAATATATTTAAAAATCCTAAAATACTTGAAAGTTGGTAAACTTTCTAAAAAATATTTTATGTGGGTTTATTTATTGCCCACCGAGTATTATTACATCTTTTACAGATTTAATAGATTTAAATGGAAATACAAGATGCCCTTGGTTGTCCAAATGATAAAGTCTTGGATCTACATCCTCAGAAGGTTCTACAAGTATATTTACAAGATCCCCTGTTTTTCTATCTGCTGTCGTATTTCTTAAAACTCCCAAATATAAGCCTTCTTCGCTCATAACTGTTTTTCCTCTTAGTTCATCTTCAGTTATTTTCATAATTTTTTCCTCCTTTTAAGATTTAATTATTATAGAGATGTAAATATAGAATGTAGTTTTGTATTTTTATCATTTTTGGCTTTTTTTATGCCACCTCAATATCCCTCTCTTTTACTTTTATCTCTTTCTTAGACAACCCAAGACTTAGGTTTTCTGAGAGCCTATCATAAAATTTAATTACATTTGGTGTGATGGAAGCCCTAACACTTTTCATAGCCTCATCGAAATCTTCTTTCTTTACACTTTTTGTGCTACCATCATTTCTCAAAGCATGCATAGCTGCTTCTCTGCATAACGCTTCAATATCCGCCCCTGAAAATTTATTAGTTTTTGAAGCCAAATAGTATATTAAAAAGCCTTTATTATCTAGTTTATCGTAATCTATTTCTAATGGAACTCTTTCTTTTTCTGGTACTTTTGTTTCTTCATTTGGAAAATGGGCAACATCAACACCTGTTTTTTTATAAGCCTTTAATTTCTTTTTTCCAACTTCACTTTCTAAGTAATCTCTTAAGCTATT
>CAZOBL010000125.1:0-3997 GCA_964578185.1 uncultured Thermoplasmatales archaeon | reverse complement strand
GTTGCAAATAAACCTATTTTGGAGCATGTTGTAGATGCTTTAAAAAATAGTGGTGTGACTGAAGTGGTTATTGTTGTGGGTTATAAAAAAGAGGCTATTTTGGAGCATTTTAAAGATTATGAGGACGTAGATTTTGAGTTTGTTACTCAGGATAAACAACTCGGTACAGCTCATGCTCTATTGCAGGCGAAAGATAAGATTAAGGATGATTTTTTGGTTCTTTCAGGTGATAATATAATTGACTCAGATAGTATTATGAAGTTAATTAAAGATGAGTCTGAGTATTCAATGTTGATAAAAGAGCATTCTTTTTCTTCTAAATATGGTGTTGTTTTTGTTAAAGATAATAGTCTTAAAAAAATTGTTAAACAACCGCCGGAGGATATTGGTCGTTTTATTTCGACTGGTATTTATAAACTTCCAAACTCGATTTTTGATAGAGTAGAGAGTTTTACTGGTGAGGGTAATTATTCTTTATTTTCAGTTATTCAATCGGTTGTTGATGATGGTGTGAATGTTAAAACTATGGATGCTGATATGTGGATGGATATTGTGTATCCGTGGGATCTTGTGGATGTAAATGAAGCTTTTATTCAGGATTTGGATGGTTCTAAAGGTGGAACTGTTGAGAAAAATGTTGTTATAAAAGGTTCTGTCTCTATTGGAGAAGATACTAAGATTTACTCTGGTTGTTATATTGTTGGTCCTGTTGTTATCGGTGAGAATTGTGAGATTGGTCCTAATTGTTGCATTTTCCCATCCACGGTTGTTGGTGATAATACTGTTGTTAAGCCTTTTTCAGAGATTCGTAATTCTGTGGTTATGAAAAACGTGGTTGTTGGTTCAAATTCTTTGTTGACTCATTCTGTTTTAGGTAATGGTTGTGTTCTTAGAGATAATTTTTCTAGTCTTCTTGGGGATGCTGTTGTGGAAGTTGAAGAGGGTTTTGTAAAGTTGGATGATGTGGGTGTTATGATTGGTGAGAATTCTGATTTTGGTAGTCATATTGTTACAGAGCCTGGTGTTATAGTTGGAAGAAATTGCAAGGTTAGTTCTTTGAAGAAACTTTCTGGAAAGGTTGATAGTGGTAGTAGAGTGATGTAGTCTTGTGTGGAATAGTTGGATATAATGGATTCCGAAATGCAGATAAGGTTGTTTTAGATTGTTTAAAGAGACTTGAGTATAGAGGTTATGATTCGGCTGGTATCGCAGCGGTTGATAAAAAACTAGATTTTTATAAAAAAGTTGGTGAGATATCTAATTTGAAAGAGAGTATTCCCTCACTTAAGGGCAGTATCGGACTTGGTCATACCCGGTGGGCTACTCAGGGTGCTGTTACAGATGAAAACGCTCATCCTCATACTGACTGTAGCGGTAAAATTGCTATTGTGCATAATGGTATTATTGAAAATTTTGAGCAACTTAAAGAAAAACTTAAAGGAAAAAATCATAGTTTTTCTTCAAATACCGACTCAGAGGTTATCGCACATTTAATTGAAGATGAGTATAACGGTTCTTTAAAAGAAGCTGTTTTTAAGGCTTTTAAGAAAATTAAAGGATCTTATGCTCTTGTAGCTGTGTGTGAAGATGAACCAAATGTGCTTGTAGGTGCTCGTAATGAAAGTCCTTTAGTTATTGGTGTGGGTGATAATGAAAATTTTCTTGCATCTGATATACCTGCTATTTTAAAATATACAAATCGAGTGATGTATCTTGATGATGGCGAGTTTTGTGTTTTAGAAAAAAACAATGTAGAGGTCTTTGATAAAAATCATAAAAAAGTTAACAAAGAGACTCATCAGGTTGACTGGGATGTTGATGATGCAGAAAAATCTGGTTTCCCACATTTTATGTTAAAAGAGATTTATGAGCAGCCTGATGTAGTTAATCAAGTTTTGAGAGGTCGTATATCTGAGGTTACAAATGAAATTGAGCTCCCGTTTGTTGTTGAAAGATTATTAGAAAATGATTTTAAATCTATTCAAATTGTTGCATGTGGTACTTCATATTACGCAGGTTTGCTTGGTAAATATCTTATTGAACAAATCGTTGATGTCCCTGTCTCTATTGAGTATGCATCAGAATTTCGTTATTTTGGTTTAAAAGATGAATCCTCAATTGTGCTTGCTATTACTCAGAGTGGTGAGACTGCTGATACGTTGGCTGCCCTGAAAGAGGCTAAAAAAGCAGGTTGTAAAACACTTTCTATTACAAATGTAATTGGAAGTACTGCAACTCGTATAAGTGATGGCTATATACTGATGCAATCTGGCCCTGAAATAGGTGTAGCTGCAACGAAAACTTTTACCTCTCAGATTCTTGTTTTGTTTTTACTTGCATTAAAAATTGGTTTAAATAAAGATCTGATTGGTGTTGATGATTTACATCATATGCTTACTACTTTAAGAAGGCAACCTTCTCTTATTCGACAAGTTCTTGAAAAAAATGAAGAAATCCTGGGTGTTGCAAAAAAAATTAAGGATGCCAGCTCGGTTTTTTTTATTGGCCGTGGAATAAATTTTCCATTAGCCTTGGAGGGTGCACTGAAGCTTAAGGAGATTAGCTATATTCACGCTGAGGGTTTTGCTGCAGGTGAGCTTAAACATGGTCCTTTTGCACTCCTTTCTGATAAAACCCCTGTGGTTGCTATCGTATCTAAAAAGGATAAAACTTATGATAAGATACTTGCAAATATAGGTGAGGTAAAAGCTAGAGGGCCTTGTGTTATTGCGATAGCTGAGCAAGACGATCGTGATATTGAAAAACATGCAGATATTGTTCTTCGTTATCCTTCAGATGGTGTTTTAGGTTCAAGTATTTGTATATCTGTGTTGGTTCAACTACTTGCCTATTATGTAGCTGATTTGCGTGATTGTAGTATTGATAAACCTCGTAATCTTGCTAAATCTGTAACTGTGGAGTAATTTGTTATGAAATGTGTAATTCTTGCAGCAGGTGAAGGAAAAAGGATGCATCCTTTAACGTTTACTCGACCGAAAGTGATGCTTCCAGTTGCAAATAAACCAGTGTTAGAACAAAACCTTTTAAATCTTAAAAGTGCAGGTGTATCTGAGTTTATTTTTGTAGTTGGATACAGAAGTGAGATGATACGTAATTATTTTAAAGATGGCTCTAAATGGAATGTAAATATTTCCTATGTTAACCAGGGCAAGCCAATTGGAACAGGTCATGCTGTACAAATCGTGAAAAGTTTTATTGACACAGATTTTATGGTGCTTTGTGGAGATACTGTTTTTGGACAAAAAGATATTAAAAGTGTAGTCAAAAAAGAAAACTCTATGGGTCTTTTCAAAGTTAAGAATCCTGAAAATTATGGTGTTGTTGAAACCAAAGATGAAAAAGTTTTAAAGATTTATGAAAAAATGAAAAACCCTTTTTCAGATTTGATAAACGCAGGTATTTATCATTTTGATAAAAATTTTTTTACATATCTAGATAAAATAAAGAAATCACCCCGTGGTGAGTACGAACTTACTGATGCAATAAACTTAATGGTAAAAGACAGGGTTTTTAAATCAATTATATTAGATTACTGGAAAGATTTGGTGTATCCATGGGATCTTTTTGATTTAAACCAGGAATATCTTGAAAAAATTAAAAAAGAAAACAATGGAACTATTGAAAAAAATGCTACAGTGAAAGACAGGGTTGTTATCGGTAAAAATACAATTGTTATGAATGGTAGCTACATTGAGGGTCCTTGTGTTATAGGTGATAACTGTAAAATTGGTCCGAATTGCTATATTAGACCTTTTACCTCTATTGGTGATAGTTGTCATATTGGTGCTGCAAGTGAAGTGAAAAACTCAATTGTTTTTTCAAGCTCTAATATTCCTCATCATAACTATGTAGGTGATAGTATTATTGGTAGTAATTGTAACCTGGGTTCTGGAACTAAGGTTGCGAACCTACGTCTTGATAAAAAAAATATTTTTGTGGTTTTAAATGGTTCAAAGATTTCTACTGCTCGACGTAA
>CAZOBL010000124.1:0-4046 GCA_964578185.1 uncultured Thermoplasmatales archaeon | reverse complement strand
ATATGCAGGATTCCATCTCTATATTCTACGTTTGCATAACCTGAGAAATCATTACAGTAAGCTTCACCATCACCCGGAGTATAAAAATAATCGTCTCTACCGAGTACATCTCCATCTGAGATAGTCATAATTTCAGCTATAGGATCATATGGATAGTTTGGAAATCCTGGGATTTGAAGGTGGTCATCATGATTTAAATTAATAGAAGTCTGAGCATTACTATTTTTTTCAATAGTTATGGTGTCAATTGGACCTGATACAGCTTCAGGGTTTGTACTTTGAGCTTTAATTGTGTATGTTCCATCTGGTACCCCATTTGTATCCCATTCAAAATTTAAATCCTTCTGGTCAAGGAACCCATCACCAGATACTGTCACCATTTTCTCGAACCAATTTGAACCATAAGTTGAAGTTTCATATGTTATTATTTTATCTACAAGGATTTTTACTTCTCTTGTATTTCTACAAGCTAGTCTTCCTAATGGGACATCTGGATACATATCAAGTGTATCGCCCAAAAAGCCATATTCTGCATATATGCCATCTCCATCTGAATCCCAGTTGTCAAATGCTCCTCCTTTTTTGTAGATATCTGCATAATATAAATCACAGATATAACCAGGTTCACCTGCCTCAAGATTTGAATATCTCACAGGTACATGCCAATCTTTTGAACCCTGATTCGTATCATCACGTGGATCAGCCCATATCATGGAGTTTAATCCACCTACAAGCATTACATACGATACACCATATGTTTCAAGAGCGTCTTTTATAAAATATTTAATCTGCTCGGGTTTATCATTTCCATTATATTCACTGTATATGTCCTCTGTTGTCTTGAGTAGTGTATCAACACCGTAACTGTTTTTATGTGTTACAAGTCTTTGTAGATCACCTGTAAAATCCTGTGGAGCAATTATAACAAGGTCATATTGTCCATTTGAAGGAAATGGATCTGATCCTGAATCTGAGTAACTTACAGTTACATCAGCACCAGTAATATACTGTAATATATCTGTACGAGGGTTGTATCTACCTGAATAAATATGTACATTTACAAAGGTCTTATGATTATTATTTTCATCTAAGCCAACGCCTACATCATAGCTATACCATTTATCGGGAAACAGCTTATTTTGTTGATAAATATCATCATTTATAAAAGAGTCAACTTCAATATTCTCAAAACCGGGTACTGCATACTGTGGAGCGGGTCTAAGTCTTGAGGATAACTGCATACTATTTGTGTTATCAACTGAGCAACTAACGCTTGATACATCTGCTCCAAAAGGTAAAACTATTGTTTTTGTAAATACTGGTAACATCGGTTCTCCTGTGATAAAATGATATGTATTTGCACCTTGAGTTGATATTTTTACAAAATTTTCTCCTTTTATGGTTTCTTCTGTTATAGTCGGGCTTGAAAAACTAACCTGAAATTGTGTATTTTGTCCTTCAGCTTCAATACTTCCCAAAATAGCAAAACTACTTATAATTAGCAATCCTGCTATAAAAAAAGATATGGTTTTCATTTTTTTATACCTCCACCAACGAAATTAACATGTGTTATTCAATATTTAAATTTTGTTATGAAAAATAAAAATTTTGTTAAAAGAGGTTTTAAGTTGTTGGACGAGGGGGACCTTTGTGAGGTGGTGAGGAGAGGAGGTGAAAGGATGAGAAAAAAAATTTTTCTCCCCCGCGTCACAACAATCTCTACATTATACTTTGTAAATACCCTTTAAAAGGAGTTGTTGTACAAATATATCCAGCTTTCTTTACAGTTGTTATCAAAAAAATCAATCTGGTTATCTCAATTTTTAATACTTTATTTATGTATCAAAAATTATATATTTAAATAAGTATACTTATATATTAAAGTCCTATAACAAGGATATTAGGTATATAAAAATTATGCGGGGAACAATTTTAAATGCATGTAACAAAAAAACAGAAAATATTTGGTTTTATCCGTATACTTAGACCAGAAATAACCACGTTAGGTATGATATGTGTTTATGTTGGTGCTGCCATCTCTATGGGCTCATATTTTTTTTCTTTCAAGCTTTTTTTAGCGATGATATCTGTGTTTCTCATAGCTTCTGGGAGTTCACCCTTTAATGATTATTTTGATTATGAAATAGATAAAATCGCACATCCTAATCATGTACTTAATTTAGGTATATTAAAACGAGAAACCGCCTTATATACTGGTATTGTTTTTTTTTCCGCGGGTTTAGTATTAGCTTTTTTTATTAACCCTGTTGTTTTTCTTTTAACAATTATTGGTGTCACATTGATATGTTTATATGAGCTTGTATCAAAAAACCAGGGTTTTATAGGTAATATTGTTGTTGCTTTTACAACGGCTCTTTCTTTTAACCTTGGTGGCGCTGTTGTTGGCAATCTCCTTGAGCCTACATTTGTTGCACTTATTGCTTTTTTTCTTTTTTTAGCTCGTGAGATTATGCTTGATGTACGGGACTATGAAGGTGATCTGTTAAATAGGGTTTCTTTACCTGTAATTATTGGTAGAAAAAATGCTGCTTATTTTGCTTGTATACTTCTTGGTTTTTCTTTGTTTTTATTTGTTTTACCTGTTTTTTTAGGAGTTTTTAGTATCTGGTATCTGCTTTTGTCTATACCTGTTATCTTTGTTGGTGGTTGGGCTGTTGTTTTACCTCTTATAGATGTTGAATATGTTTCGCGTTCAACAGATGTTTTAAGGTTTACTATGCTGCAGGGTTTAATTGTATTTATTTTTATACCATTCTTGTGAGAGTTTTTAGTATTTGATATAAAAAGTTATGATTATTTGTTTTAAGCCAGTTTAGAAATGGTATATTTTTTGCTCTATTGGTTGGTATATCTATATATCTAGGGCGTGACCATTTACTTTCAATTTCATTTTCATCTTTTGCTTTTACAAATATTTGGTAGCCACCCTCTTGACTCCAGGTGTGATCTACTTCACATGGTTCACCACTCTCATATGGTCCTATCCAATCTGTGATAGTGCCGTCTCCGAAATCCCATTTATAAAAAATTAAATCATTTTCATCATCTGTCGTCTGGGTTGTATAAGTGTATGTTTCATCTGGCTTGCCGTTACTTTCACCTTGGGGTGTATCTGGTTGATATGGAGCGTCGGGTAGATGATAACTTGAGTATGTTAGATACATATCAAAAGTATTGATTTTTATGATGTAATCTTCACTGTAGTGTAGATCGATATTTCTGTTAACAGCTTTAATTATTGCACCTGCATGTTTTGAATACCAAAATGTGTTTTGAGTGCTTAAATCTCCATTTATCTTTAATGCTTCATATTTTGTTTCAGGGACCACAATGGTTTCTTCTTTTTCACAACTCAAAGTTCTATCTTTTACATAATATGATGTATAACTTGATTCATCAATAATCCCTGATACAGATACATAATAGCTTATCTGTATAAAAGTAGTATCAACTAGCCAGCTGTCTCCAACAGTAATTGGGAAATCATATGGTGAAAAAGCAGGTATCATACTGATTTCTAGATCTGCTTCAAAGGGTATAAATGCTATAGTACCTTCAATATGAAGATTTGTAAACTTTTTAATTCCTAGATTATCTTTCATTACCTCCAACTCTCCGTTTATTGTACCATCACGTATTTTACCTGATAGCGAGTCTGCGATTTTTCCATTTCCAGCAAGACTCCCGCTTATTGAAAAAATATATTTCTCAGTTGTTGTCTCAACTACTGTAAACTCTAGGTCATATGATGAAATTGAAAATGAAAGATTCCCGCCGTCTCCACCTGATATACTAAGTGAATATCTCCAGCTATCCCCCACTGATAACACAGGTAACTGGGTTGGGTTATTTACCTGGGTTTTATGATTTATCATTTTTTGACTGGCAGCGTTTGATAGCGGCAATAAAAACGTAAACACCACTAAAAATACAAAAAAAACTTTGGTTTTATTTTTCATATTTACTCCTCCCTCATATTGACAAAAAATATATTCTTTGTCAAATTTTTGTAATATTTTATCAAA
>CAZOBL010000123.1:0-4060 GCA_964578185.1 uncultured Thermoplasmatales archaeon | reverse complement strand
ATCATGGTTCCAATACCAATAGCTGCCGAATCATCATTAAGAATAGATCTAGACCCATCCAATCGTCTGCATCCCATCATTTACGTTAAAACATAACAGATAATCAAATAAAAAAGCTGTGGTCAAAAAAAAATAAGAAAAAGGAAGAAAAAATTCTTCCAAATACATTTATTTATTTATTGTAGATCATAGACTTCATCAGTTAACGAAGCTGGGGATCTAAAAGAGATAATACCAGCAGCGCCTTCTTCAGGAACGATTCTACCGGTGATATCAGTTCGACCAGAAATCCCACCAAAAGTGGCAGTGACATTAACAGATAAAGAAACTTTATCCCCTCTGTTAATCACCGGAGTCGCTCCATTACAAGATGCATCTGCATCTTTGAGCTCGATCAAACCAAATTCCGAAGCGGTTAAATCATCGAAGACATCAGTAGAAAAAATCCCTGCAGAATTAGGAGTTTGGAATATTGGAGTTGTATCATAATTTAACACATACTTATTGGTTCCATCAGAAAGCTCCAATACTGCTGTTGAAAGATCGATATCTCTTGATCCTGATCTTGGACGCACAGTGATAGTCATTTGATCCATGGCACCACTCGTTACATGACCAAGAACATCGATGACCTCAAGACCAGTTGACACTTCAGCAGTTGTTTCCTCACCAGTGGTCATGGCTTGTGATTCCAGTCGAGAACTCGTCTGAATAAGAACAGACGCTGCAATACCGGCAACAAGCACCATCGCAATAAAAATAATCATCGTTCCAATACCAATCGCACCAGATTCATCACGACCAAATAATTTCAATAATTTATTCATTCATATCAACCTCCTTATTGTAAATCATACACTGTATCCGAATATGATGCTGGAGTAGTAAAAGAAATAATACCGGCAGAACCAATTTCGGGCATAATCTTTCCAGTAACTTCTGTTCTAACGTCAATACCATTGCTTAGGAAACATGCTTCAGAGTCAACAGTGAGTATTACTTTGTCTCCTCGATTGAGCACAGGGTTAAATCGAGTCATGGAACTATCTGGATCCTCTAGAACAATAATTCCAAATTGTTCATTTGTCAATGTTGAAATATTACCTGTGCCAAAAACATCTGCATCAGCATCCACACTTCCATTATAATGTGTTGGATTTGTATAATCATATGAGAGAAGAAGCTTTGTAGATCCATCACTCAACTCAATTACAGTGTGATTCAAATCAATATCTGGAGAACCTGCACGTACTCTGACAGTAATGCCAAGCATATCCATTTCAGTTGCTACATGACCAGTTACATCATCAATTGATAAACCACCGGACACTTCTTCAGTTGTTTCCTGTCCAGTGGTCATGGCTTGTGATTCCAGTCGAGAACTCGTCTGAATAAGAACAGACGCTGCAATACCGGCAACAAGCACCATCGCAATAAAAATAATCATCGTTCCAATACCAATCGCACCAGATTCATCACGACCAAATAATTTCAATAATTTATTCATTCATATCAACCTCCTTATTGTAATGACATAACATTATCTGTGTATGATGCCGGGGTTCTAAACGCAATAATTCCCGGTGAACCTTCCTCTGGAATTACCGAGCCCCAAATATCAGTTCTCTCGCCAATTTTTCCGAAACCATCGTTTGCATCGACTGTTATCAAAATTTTGTCTCCACGATTAATCACCGGTGCGGTAGAAGTACAGGAACTATCTGCATCCTCGCAAACAATAATTCCAAACTCATTAGCATCCAGATTATCATAAGAAGTACTTGCAAATAAATCTCCATCAATATTTGCCTTAGTTGTGAAAACAGTATTATCATAGGTAAGAACAAGATTTACTGTGGAGTTTGATAGTTCAACTATTGCTTCTGATAAATCTATTTCCTTTGATCCAGATCTTGGCCTCACTTCAATAGCAATATACTTAATATCATCTGAAGAATCAGCATATCCAGATACACTTTCAACGGAAAGCCCAGTTGCTACTTCCGCTGTGGTTTCTTCACCAGTGGTCATTGCTTGTGATTCCAGTCGAGAACTGGTCTGTATAAGAACAGACGCTGCTATACCTGCTACTAGGACCATGGCAATAAAAATAATCATCGTTCCTATGCCAATGGCACCCATATCCTTTTCTTTGGACACTCTAAATAGTCGTCTCATTTTTTTGCATCCCACCTTTTCATTTTTATGTTTCTATCATTTCATTGGAGTGCATTTGTTATAGAGATGTTTTTAGAGTGCAACCTCAAATAAGACCCTCTTGTTATTATAGTTTATTTGCATTTGCATACGTTAAAGTGTATGCAGATACATATGCTACGAGGGAGAGTCATTAAAAAATATCATATTATTTTTTAGAAAATCGGTTGTTATATCAAAAACAATGTCTATTAAGCTATTGTTTATGATTTTTAGTTGTTTTAATAATCCTTTTTTCTAAAGTATCAATTTCATATTCGAGTTGCATGATCATCAAATCGACCCCATATGATTTCATCAGTTCATTTGAAGTCTCACTAATTCTTGATGAAATCTCTTTAAAAAAGAAGGGACCTGCATTTTTTCCCAGTGATTGATTTACTTTTTGAATATAATCCTTAAGAGCGTAACAAAGCTTCTCAGTTTTTATTTTTTCAAGATTTTTTTTCCAATAAACAAAAGTCTCTTCTTCACTAAATCTTGTATCTACAAAATGAAATGATGATAAAAAAGGATATTGATCATGCAAGTCTTCTTTTAGTGATTGCATAAGGTAATAGGTGTACCCCTCAGTTGTTTTTCTACTGGAAATTTTGTAAAGTGTATCGAATATTTCCCTAACAATTCTTGCATTTCTAGCCATAGCATTTCCCTCCGACGACATCATAGTTGACAACCATTCAGTTTATGTAAATTTGGATTTATTGATACGCTTATTAATTCAATATCAATTTTGCTTCCTAGTTTAGTTATTGTGTATATAACAATTGTTTTAAAAAAATTTTGGAGCATATATTAGTCGGATTTGATGAGGAAGAAAATTACCATAAGCTAAGGACAGGATCAACCGAAAATGGTATCTTTATATCCAGTTCTTTTTTAACGCCTGTAGAAGGATATAGATTTATCTTAATAGTATCACCTCTTTGAAGTTTCAATGAAGGCGGTATATTAAATATGATGAAGAGGCGATCTGAATGTTGATTTATAACCTGAGATTGCTTCATTGAATCATCATCATCAAATATGCTTAAAATTCCAAAGGAATTATTCCCCAGATCATCCCACAGAGCATGGTTGAACAGTGTTTCATTAGAAATATCTACACAGCACCCATTATGATATAAAAAAATGATTTGATTGCCACTGGATAGTTCTATCATAAGTTCTGAAAGTTTGATATTTGTTGAAAATTGAGGGTGAAGTTGAATAGCAATTTGTTTGATCAGTCGATTCTGTTGAACCCGGTGGAATTTTCCTAGGATATCATCTATATTCATATAGCTAGAGACGTCAGCGTAAACGGTTTCAATCATTTCTTGAAGATCTTCCTCAGTTATTTCTTCTGTTTTTTGTGTATCCTCATAAAGGGTAGCAGATGAAACGATGATGGTAGTAGCAACTATTGCTAGAATAAGCATTGTTAAAGATACTAAGGATTTCATGATAGTATTTGCCTCAGTTTTTTATGTTGATTTAATAATATAAAATACTTTTTATTTTTATAATAATATGGCCTATAAAAATTTCTTATGCGTTGAAAAATGCTAAAATGGCAAGAAGATAGAAGAGGCTATAACAATAGAAAAACCAATTTTTATATTTCCACAATGGACAACTGCATCTAATCTTGTCTGTGTCTTTTCTCAAAGAAAAACTGACAAAATACCATTCTGTGACTTTTTCAAAATGGAAAAAAAACGCTGAATCTTTAAATACCATATCTTGAGAAACATTAACACGAAAGACATTGACCGGAACGAAAGAAACTTCCGGGCAATGAAATGGAATGGAAGGTGAAATGGAATGGAAAAAAAACATTTAGATAAGCTGGTCGGTCAAC
>CAZOBL010000122.1:0-4209 GCA_964578185.1 uncultured Thermoplasmatales archaeon | reverse complement strand
TCAAAATAATAACTTCAGGTTTATATCCACTAGAGAGTAAATCAAAACATTGGACAGTATTATTAGCATCTGTAAATTCATAATCATCAGAGATACTGCAAAAGCCTTTTATTACAGAATCAATTGTTTCTCTATTGTTGTCAACAATCATAATTTTTCGTTTATCTTTTCTATCAAAATTTGTATCTGCGTGATCTATGAGATAAAAAATATCTGGAAGTTCTTCTCGAAGTTCGTTTATGAAATGTACATCAATATTGTCATCAAAACCTTGCATTGTTTTTTCAATAAGATTTTTAATTGATAAATAAAATTCATTGGATTCGACTTCATTTATATCTTCAGATATCGTAAAAGAATTCAATCCTTCTTCATATCGTGTTTCATTAATGAGAATGTAATTAAGAGACTCGTGTTCAGATCTGAGAGCCATTATGGCTTTGGAGACCAAATTAGCAGCAAAACCTCTTGAAGTGTAATTCCCAATTTTGTTAACTATCACTTCAAGTACTTTTTTCATTATCTGCATCTGTCTTAAGTTTGTCATATCAATCTCTCAAAATAGTATTTACTTTATCTTTTAAATCTTGAATTTCAAAAGGTTTTGTAATGTAGCCATCTGCAGAAAACTTACCAAATCCCTGGCTGTATTTATCAGATTTACACGTTAAAAAAACAATAGGAATTTTGTTAAAACCTACTTTGGCTTTAATCTTAGTGAAAACATCCCAGCCGCTAAGATCTGGCATCATTATATCAAGTAGAATAAGATCGGGTTTATCTTCTTTATCAAGTAAAGATAAGCATTCTTTTCCGTCTTTTGCCTCAATGATTCTATACCCCTCCTTTTCAAAAATTTCTTTAACAGAAGTTAGAATATCAGGGTCATCATCTACTATCATAATTTTTTTATTCATTTTTATCTCTCCTAAATCTAGATATTATATTTTTTTGATCCTTACTCTTTTTTCCACCTTGAAGTTCTGATAATCTTTCAGCATGTTCTTTTCTAAGTATGTCATAGGATTGTCTTGAAATAGATCCTTCTCTGTAATATTTTTTAGCAGCTTCATCCTGAAGGCGTTTTAATTCTTGGATTTCCTCTTGTGTATCCTGCATTCTTATCAGATGGAGCCGTTTTTTAAAGAGTGAAAAAAATAGAATGCCAATTATACTGACAATTATAATTGTTATTATTGTATATAAGGGAAATTCAGATTCTTGTTTTTTAATTATGTGAACTACCTTAGTAGCCGACCCAGAATTACCATGTTGATCTTCTGAATGCAACTCTAATAAGAAACTTCCGGTGTTTTCGTTGGAAATCTTATAATCTGTAGTGTATATTCCATTACCTTGTTCTTGTAAAGTATATGTTTCATCTAAGATCTCAGCTATTACTTCAGCATCTTCAACATCAGTACCATCTGAATACTTTAGACTGGTTTTGACTTCGATGGTGTCTCCTAAATAATATTTATCTGATGAGGGTTCAATTATTTCAAGATTAATTTTTGAGGCTTGTATCTCTATGGAATTATTTGCACCTCCGGCCTTCAGTGAACCTTCACTATATTTTGAACCTTCAAAAGTTATAACCCAAATACCTGTTCTGCTGTCATAAGGAATTTTATACTGTCCTCTGTAATAGCCTTGTTTTATTTCAGTTAAATTGATTTTATCAAGTGTTGGTAAAAAACAATTAGTGGTGAGATTTTTTACACCTGTACCGTCTTCAGTTACAAAAACTGAAACATTAAATGTTGCTCCCCTTTGATAAATTGCCGATTCGGAAGGAGAATACCATACGCTTTTGTATATGATTATATCCGGCGGTAATGATACATTTATTTTTCTATAATTTGTTATAGATGTGCCAGTATTATCTGTGATTTTGCATGTTACATTCCATGTTCCCTTTGGATCCCCATATGATATATTATAACTGGTATTATATGAGTTATTTGATAAAGGAGTTGAAAAAAACCTCTTCCAATTGTTTTGTTTTAATGTAACTTCTACATTACCTGAAAAAACAGTATTATTCGCAGGTTTAGTAGACAGGTTAGACAGGTTACCATAAATTTGTATAGTTTCGCCTTTGTTATAACTTAATTTATCCGTATTTACTTTTATAGTATTATTTGGGATGATATTAACTTGGATTGTATCACTAATAGTGTAATTATTACCTGTAGCTGTAATTTTATATTCATGGTTTCCGATTTCAGATCCGGAATTTGTAAATTCTAGAGTGCTTGAAAAAGGAATGTTCCCATATCGTTTTGAGATACCAACCGATACATTGTCCGGCTGCTCTCCGATCCATTCTGTAATCAAACTAACATTTTCATTTGAAATAGATGTTGCGTTTATATAGACTATATCTGTTGCGTATCCCCCTATTTTAAGGTTTATATTATTATTTCTTAAATCAATTGTAAAATCATTATTTGATGTATCTGCAATAGTTATATTTTGTAATATAAATAGTATTAAAATTGCAAGAGTTATTACGATTTTTTTCCTCTTCATTTTCTTTTCTCTCCTTTCTTGTTTATTTTTCTTTTCAGAATTCTTTTTTTCTTAGATAACTTAGCGATCTTACTTTCATACTCCTGACTCAAACGATCATACGTCTCACGAGTAATCTCACCCTCAGAAAAATACAACACAGCATTCTCCTTCTTAAGACCCTCAAGTTGCAAAATCTCATCCTCAACACCACCAAGCTTAACCCTACGAAGACGCCTATTAACAAAATAAACAACCAACAACACAATACAACCGAAAACAGCAACAGTAACATACCAATACCTAACCATATTAGTAGTCAAACTAGGCTCAACAATATCTACACTACCACCATCCAAAGTAACAGTATTACCATAAGCATCCTGAAAACTCAAACTTAAAGACCAATTACCAACATCAGAAGAAGCTGGAGTATAACTAGCAACATACACACCAGGTTCACCAGTCTTTTCAAAAATAAGATCACTGCCATCAGGACCCTTCAAAACAATAACGCCATCCTCAACAACAGAACCATCAGGATAAGTAGCCTTAATCTTAATCTGAAAAGTCTCACCAGTTTCAACTTTAAAATTATCCTTAGGTTCAAGCAACTCAATAGAAGGTTTAACTGCTTTAACCTTAAAATCAACACAACCAAAGCCTACCTTAAGTTTATCATCCTCAAGCTTAGAAGCCTCAATCAACACACTATAATTACCGACAACCGCATCAAAACCCAGATCAAAACTAGAGGAATACGAACCAGAAGAACCCTCAGAAAAAACAATCTCCTCACCAGACGGAAAAACAGCCTTAACATCAGCACCCTGAACCTTCTCACCCTCCTGAGTTTCAAGATACAACGTAAAAGACACAGTATCACCACGTTTAAACAACTGACCCATAGAAGGACTAGAGATATCAACAACATAATGATCATAAGAGTCGGGGTCAATAACACTAATAACAGCGTTATCCTCCTCATCAGACAAAGAAGACATCCAAGAATTACCAGTATTACCAAAACTATCAACACCACTCACAGAAATCGTCCAACTACCTGTAGGTTTATCAAACGGTATATAATAACTAGCTTCATACTCGCCATCAACAATACTAGCAGAAAAATTATGATGCCAGCTATTTGCTGATAGATGTATTGTAACAGTACCGGAGTTTACATTACCTCCACTTGGGTCTTTTGCTTTGCCTTCTATTTCTATAAGTTCTCCTCTTTCAAATACATCATTATCTTCAGGTAAATCTATTGTTAGTTTTTCGAAAATGGTGTCCATAGTAATAGATTGGGTGCTTTGAGTGCTGCCTATGTTTCCTTTGTTGTCTACTACACTTACAGAAACTTCCCATGCCCCCTGCGGGTCATTTGAGTCGATTAGATAATTTGTATTATATTCTCCATTTGATATGGATGTTGTAAAACTATGTGACCAATCATCAGATGTTAGTTGAATTGTTGCGGTTCCATCTGAAACTAAATCGCTGTTAAAATCTTCTACTGCTCCAGAAAAATAAATTTTTTCTCCTCTTTGGTAATATGTTTTATCAGTTGCAACGTTTAAAGTTAGATTTGTATCGATATTTATCTGAAAATATTTCGTTTTGGTAAGTCCAGAACCTGTTGCTACAATACTATATACAAATCCACCTTGTTCTGCATTTGAGTTGGTTGTA
>CAZOBL010000121.1:0-4386 GCA_964578185.1 uncultured Thermoplasmatales archaeon | reverse complement strand
TTGCTCCTGTAGTGTAGTCCGGCCAATCATCAAGCCCTCTCGAGGCTTAGACACGGGTTCGAATCCCGTCGGGAGCATCATTGTTTTTTGATATATTTTGTATATGCGACGATACCCGCAACAATCATAATTATTGCTAAAACAATAATAGAGATTATTGAAGCATCTATTTTAATACCATCTTCATCAGATGGTTCTTCGTAGCTTCCATCGTTTTGTACATTAAATGTAAGTGTTGTTGTCGCTCCTCTTAGAATAGGGCTTCCAAGATAGTTAGATGTGCAATTGATTTTTATTTGTTTATTTTCAAATTCATGATTACCCGCGGTTATTTCCAAAAATATTTGTTCTTTACCATCAAATGCATCAAGTGTTATAGAAGTGGGCAGGTCAATTATAAAGTTTTCAGGTGATTCTACTAATTCTATTTGTAAATTTGTAGCTCCATTTCCCAAATTAGTTATGTTTATTGGGATTTTTGTTGTGTTATATGGTGCTATTTCACGAAAATTACCTTCAGGTAAATCATAAGTAACTACAGATGAGTAGCCAACTTCAAAGGGTATTTCAACTTCTGCAGTTTTTTCTCCTATATCAAATAAAAGACCTTGTACTTTAGATGAGTTTGCAATGATTTTTATTTTGCCGAGAGTAAAAGCAGGTGCTTTTTCAGTAACGCTTATTTGAAGAGTTGATATCCAATAGCTCTCGTTTTCACTAATTTTTATTTCTGCTGGTGTGTTTGTAAGACGTGCAGTAGCCCATTCATAATCTTCTTCTAATAATAATTCTATTGTAACTGAGGAATCTTTTAATAGGCTAAATGGCGAATTTTGAACAAAATTTGCACCTATTCCATTAAATGAAATAGATGTGATTAGTGTAATATTCAATGCGTTATTTTGTGGAATTGCTAATTCATCCGTAGTTCTGTAAGTAACATTAATTACAGGTTCAACATCAATTAGACCTGCTGAAACAGTTGGAGTACAACTTAATAATATTCCAGAAAAAATAACAAGTATCATCAACATTGATTTTTTAATGTTTAGTTTCTTGGCCATATTTGTTCAACTCAAATATATTATATGGATTAATTTATAATAAACTATTATATAAAGTTTATTCTAACATAGGGCAAAAATTTTTAGAAGAAACAAAAAGTTTTTTTAAAAAGGCTCATAAAATAAACATATTTAATAAAATGTAATATATCTATAATTTGGATCAAAAAATGAAAGAAACACTAAAAAATATTTTAGCCGAAAAACTAAACAGACATATAGATCAAAAAAATGATTTTTCTGTTGTAATGCTACCAGATTTCTTCCTTGATCATTTTGTAAATATTAACTCTTACAAAACTGCTATTAAAGAAATTAAAAACATTTACATGCAAGGTGGAGGAAACATACCAAAATATTATCATAGCATCCAACAAGGAGGAAATGCTGCAAATACCGCATTAGCTCTTGGCAGACTAAAAATAAATGTTGATTTAATCTGTAGGACAAATCATTTTGGTGGTTTTTTACTAAATTATTTTCTTGGACAACAAGGTGTTAATCTAGATCATGTAAAAAAAGATGGGGATCTTGCATCAACCGTTGCACTTGAATTTGGAGAAAAACATGTTAATGTCATGCTAAATGATCCAGGCTCTCTTGCAGATTTTTCTTTTGAGTCATTGGATAAAAAAGATCTGCAAAAAATATCTAATTCTGATCTAGTGGGAATTGTAAACTGGAACCAAAACAAGTATGGAACTAATCTTGCTGAAAGGCTTTTTGAGTTTGCCAAAAAAAATAACGTAAAAACATTTTTTGACAGCGGCGATCCCACCCATAGAAAGCAAGATATTGATGAATTATTAAAAAAAGTTGTTTTCAGTGAAAATTTAGATTTTTTTAGTCTAAATGAAAATGAACTAAAACACTATTCTGGAAATTACAAACTAGAAAAAGAAAATGATTTTTTAAATGCACTTGAAGATCTAGGTGATAAAAGTTCTACTCAGCTAGAATTACATACATCAAATTTTTCTTGCACATACAAAAAAAATAAATACACTCTTGTTCCAAGCTTTAAAATTAAAAAAATCTATAGAACTACTGGTGCAGGAGATGCTTGGAATGCTGGTTGTATATTTTCAAGCCTGGCAGGCTTTGAAGATTATGAAAGGTTGTTATTTTCAAATGCTCTAGCTGGTTGTTACGTAAGCTCACAGAATGGTGAACATCCAGATATTAAAGAAGTTATTAAATTCATTAAAAAAACTGATTTAAGAAAATAAAAAAAAAATTATTTTTCTAAGATATCTTTATAAATTATATTAACTAGTTCATCTATATTTTTTGTTGCATCAATTTTTTTAAAACGTTTCCCTTTTGCTAGTCTAAGATAATTATTTTGTACTTTTTCAAGAAATTGTTTTCTTTCAAAGGGTATCAGTTCATCACGGTTTTGTATACGTGAAATAGCCTTTTCTGGTTTAATTAAAAAAAGATAGGTTCTATCCGGGAGAGGAATACGATTTTTTGATAAATCTTGAAGAAAATTCATAGGGTTTTCAATGTCCTTTTGCATTTGAGCTCCTTGATATGCATATGTTGATTCAGCATATCTGTCACATAGTACTATTTTGTCTTTATCTAGCCATTTATTTATTTGTTTGCCATGCAGGATTCTATCTGCGATAAATGTTAAAGCTGTCACATATGGATCATTATCTGTTTTTATACTTTTTTGAACTTGTTTTCCAATCCATGTATCTGTAGGTTCAAATGTTTTTATGATATCATAACCATTTTTTTTTAGTCTACTGTAGACTATTTTCATTATTGTTGATTTACCTGATCCGTCGATTCCTTCAAATGTCACAAATTTTTTCATTTTTTCTTTTTCTCCTTTTTCCATTTCAGTCGATAATAGCTTACAGGATGTCGGGTTTTTTTGCATACTTCATCAATTTTATCAGTTGGACAAAGCCCGTATGTTCTCATTTTATCACATGCTGGTGCCTTATAGGATGTAGGAGAGTTATCACCTGTAATATGCTCTACTTGATATCTTGTTTTTTCTTCTTCGTAATCAGGAGCACTACTAAAAATTTTCAATATCTGATTGGTGTTAAGTTTTAAAGTATTTAAAAATGAGACTAACGCAAAACGCCCCATATGTGGTACGTTTTCTCCAGCTTGAATAGATGATAATATTTCTTTTAGACATGGTGGTAGTTTTTTAATATCAAGTTTACCTACAGGCATAGCTTCAATTTTTTTACGGTGCATCATTACTTTGTTTTTTATCCGATGGATATCTTCAGAGAAAGTGTTGTAGATTTCTTTATTACAATTTCTTTCATCCAGTTCATTATTTATCCTATTACGAAGACTTTCCTGTATTATTCTTGATAATCCTTTTTTGTCTATGTGTACA
Organism: uncultured Thermoplasmatales archaeon; assembly: GCA_964578185.1. GTDB lineage: Archaea > Thermoplasmatota > E2 > DHVEG-1 > DHVEG-1 > JAZKSG01. The sequence continues at coordinate 948 of CAZOBL010000121.1, read as the reverse complement.
TAACCATTTTTAACTTCACGATTTATCATCTTCCAGGTTTTGTAACGTGTAGGAGCATAATGTAGATAATCTGTAAAATGAATGAAAATTTTATCCTCCTCTTCATCAAAATTAACTTTTAAATCAAATTCTTTAGATATATCTAATAAAAAAGACGTTTTTTCTTTTAACAAGTTTTTATAAACATGCACTGCTTCTCCTAGTGCATAACGTCTTTTAAAAAAAAGATCATCGATACATACTGATATCATTCTTGCAATAGGATAAGATAGAAGTTCCATTACATAATCAGTTTCATTTGTCTGACTGCGATTGCCCACATCCGAGTTTTCAAATGCATTATCAATTCTTTCTATACCTATTACTCTAGCTCTTTCATATAGAGGGTCATCTAGTAAATCCTTTACAGTAATATCATTATTTTTTACATATTCTTTGGATTCATCGATAAATGGATATCTGGCTAGTATTTTTAACTCTGTCATGTTTTATACTATTTTGAAAATAACATTTAACTTATTAAAAAATGTTTACATAGCCTTATTTAAAGTAATCTGGATATTTTTCATTTTGACATTTTCACAGGTTATATTTTTAAGTATGAAAAAATAAAATATAATGTAGGTAAAGAAAAATTTTCATAGTAGGTGAAAGGAAAGTGGGAAAAATTAAAGATTGTAATATTAAAAAAGAAGATTTTTTTGATAATTCTCATGATGAGCTATGTTTTCTAATTTGGAAAGCAAAATTAAACAAAGAGCTAAATTCTTTTTGGAAAAATATGAATAGATAAAAAAAACCATCAATTTTTTTCTTTTTATTTTAAGTTCTTGGAGCTAAAACATCTCTAAATTTTAAGTACTATAAATGCTATTACGGCAGATTAGATTTTGTTGGGCTCGTAGCTTAGTCTGGCGGAGCGTCTGGCTCATAACCAGATGGTCGCAG
>CAZOBL010000120.1:0-4389 GCA_964578185.1 uncultured Thermoplasmatales archaeon | reverse complement strand
TGGGTTGAGCTTTGATCCGCTCTCGGTGGACTCTATTATGCAGACAATTAAAAGATTTTGCGAGTCAGAGCCTCATGAGATTCTGAAGATGAGAAAAAAGAGCAGGGAAAAAGCGGTTGCACTTTTTGATTATAAGGGAATGGTAAATTCATATGAATCGCTTATCAGTTAGATGGTATTTATAGCTCTATGAATATTCTGCTAGTTAGTACCGGTGGACATATCGGAGGCGAAGAGACATTTACGAGAAATCTGGCTAAGCATTTAATAGACAGAGGCCACAATGTATGGGTTGCCCCCGGTGGAGAGGTTCAGAAAGAAGACCTTCGTATTCATGAGGTGCCAGTTGCAGAACTCAAGACGAATGGCAGAGGTCCGATAGGTATTTTAGCCGGAATTGGAAGTATTCGACACTTTGTCAAGTCAAATGCAATAGATGTTGTGCACTGTCAGGCTGCCGGGCCGGCAGTGATGGGTGGGTTAGCGAAACTATTTGGAATGGCCACTTCGGAAAGATGGCTTTATCATGGTCATGGAATTCGGCCAGGTACTTACCGTTGGTTACCTTATTTTCTGAACAGACTTGACCGGACAATGGTTGTGTCAGATTATGAGTTAATAAAGTTCAAGACAAAGGGGGTCAAGGACCAAAAAATTGTCCGAGTCCACAACGGGATTGACCCGAATGAGTTTTCTTTTGATCACGAAGGACGTCTTCATTACAGAAAAAAGGTCAGATCATTATTGAATGTCCCATCATCCGATTTTCTTATCGGATATATTGGCAGATTATCTCCGGAAAAGGGAATTGATTTACTTCTTCCAGCGTTTGATATAGTTCATGAAACTTTACCGGAATCACATCTTGTGGTTGTTGGCGACGGTCTATTAAAATATCAATTAGAGAAAGCTGCAGAAATGCATCCTTCCAGAGGCCGAATTCTGTTTACAGGATTTAGAAAAGATATTCCTGAAATTTTGTGTGCATTGGATTTGTTGGTTTTGCCTTCTTACATTGAGACATTCAGTTTAACATCATTGCAGGCCATGGCTTCCGGAATACCGGTAGTTGCTTCGGATGTAGCTGGCAGTCCTGAACAGATTATTTCAGGATATAATGGTCTTTTGTTCGAATCGGGAAATACGAAGGCATTTGCCGATGCTATTCTGGAACTGAAACACAAGGGGAAGGCAACCGAGATGGGGAGTAACGGGCGTGATCTTGTATGGTCCTATCTTAACCTCGCCAGAATGATGGATGAGATTGAATTCTACTATAGAAATTGATTAATCGATGAATGTTGCATTCCTCACCATGGGAAAGGACATTGGCGGTGCAGCACAGGATGTTATTACGCTGACTCAGGGTCTGGTTTCCAGGGGTCATACAGTATTTGTAATCTCAAGAAGAGGTGTGCTCGATAAGGAATTAGCCGGGACGCCTGTAAGGTTTATCGATGCTCCATTGTATACGCGAAATCCGATTGGGTTGTGGAAGGCCTCACGTAAAATCAGGAGAATAGTTCTTAGTCATGAGATCGAATTGTTAAATCCTCAAGGAATGTTTACTGCTTTTAGTTCATGGCTTGCCACCATTGGATGGAAGCGCGACCAATTCAAGATAGTGACGACTATCCATATGATATCACAACTACGATTATATAAGTATTCCTGGGCCCTAAATATTTTTTCCGACAGGATAATCACAGAATCTAACTGCGAACGAAACCGTCTCACAGGTGGAGGTGTTTGCCGAAAGAGTATTTCTGTGATTTCAAATGCAGTGGATATGGATTATTTTTCTCGCTCTGATGCGGTACCGGTGCTTAGAAAGGAATACACTATTCCGGAAGACTATTGCTGTTTTGGGATTATTGCCCGCCTGAGTAAAGAGAAACGGCACATCGATTTTATTCATGCTGCAGTTCAGGTACATAATGTGAATCCTAAAACTGTTTTCTTTATCATCGGTGACGGACCGGAATCTGAACAGATTCGAAAAATGACAGAAGGAACGGAAGAATTTATCATGATGACAGGCAAGAGAAGGGATATCCCTGATGTACTTTGTAGCTTGGATTGTTTTGTTCTGACCTCAGAAATTGAGTCATTACCATTATCCATTCGTGAAGCGATGAGTATGGAATTACCTGTTATTACTACCGATGTGGGTGGAGTTAGAGAGGCAGTATTGCATGGAATTACCGGATTAGTTGTATCTCCATACAATGTCCAGCAATTAGTCGATAGTATGTTAAAACTGGCCGAAGATGAAGCCTTACGGCACCGAATGGGCAAGAAGGGCCATGAATTATGCCGAATTGGATTTGAACTCGGGAATTGGGCTGAGAAAACTGAGCAATTGTTCGAAGAGGTACTGAAAAACTAGAGGTTTGGATTCCTACCCTTTTGTATCCATCATCATCCCAACCCTGAATGAGGAAGAGTACATAGAAGCCTGTCTGGATTCAGTTCTGGAACAGACTTACCCTATTCATCGTATGGAGATTTTCGTTCTTGACGGAGGCAGTACCGACAGGACGATTGAACTGGTAAAGATGTATCAACAGACCAATATCAGGATCACACAAATACATAATCCCAAGCGTAACCAGGCTGCTGCATTTAACCTTGGTTTCGAAAACTCAAACGGGAACTATATTATTCGTTTGGATGCCCATTCAGTTTATGATAAAGAGTATGTGCGGATTTGCATAGAGAACCATCAGGAGAACGTTTTCGGTAATGTAGGCGGTAGATGGATTATCCAACCAGGTTCAGATTCTGAAATGGGAAGAGCCATCGCTGAAATGAACCAATCTCCATTTGTGATGGGCGGTGCTGACTTTAGGAATTCGGTATCCAGAAAACTCACCGAGACTGTTCCTTTTGGCTGTTTTCCCCGTTCGGTAATCGATGATGTTGGAACCATGAACGAGAATTTGCACAGGGGAGAAGACAATGAATATAATGCACGCATTATCTCTGCAGGTTACAGGATTTTATATGATCCTAAGATCATTGCATATTATGTGGCGAGAGGCACAATGAAAGAATTTCTGAAGCAAATGTATGCCAACGGATTCTCCATTGGTATTTTGTTACGAAATTACAGTAAGTCGGTTAGCAATCGACACCTGATTCCACTATTGGCTTTACTTCTTCTCTTGGCAGGTCTGGTGCTTTCTATATTTTTCGAAGTACCACGAATCGCCCTGCTGTCGATCATTGGATTCTATTTTCTCCTCGATATGTATTTCGCATTCAGAAGGGTTAGAAATTATACCTCCAGGGTATTCTTATACCTGGTTTCGATAACACCTTTCGTTCATTTGTCTTATGGTATAGGCACTCTAGAAGGTATTATCCGAAAGCGATACCAAACTTAGGATAAAGGCTGTTTATTTATGTCATCAAAAAGATTGTTCGATATTTTTTTTTCACTCCTGGGAATGATCATTACGCTTCCTATTTTCCTTATCATACCATTTGTTATTCTGCTTGAAGACGGCAGGCCTATTTTTTTTAAGCATACCCGGGTTGGTAAAGATGGCGTACTCTTTCGATTGATTAAATTCCGAACTATGGAGAATGCAATAAGTGCCGACTCCTTTGAACCCGGCAATAGATTCAGAATAACAAGAAGTGGATCTGTATTGAGAAAATACAAATTAGACGAACTTCCTCAATTAATAAACGTATTAAAGGGTGAAATGTCGATAGTCGGGCCGCGCCCTGAAGTGCCCGAATGGGTTCAGACCTTCAGTGACAGATATGAAAAAATATTGACAGTGAAACCGGGTATAACGGATAACGCATCCATTGAATACAGGGATGAAGAAATTATTCTTTCCGAGTCGGTGGATCCCTATGCTATATACAGGGAAGTCATACTCCCAAGAAAAATGTTTCTTTATGAAGAATATGTAGAAACCCATTCATTAAAGGGGGATATTCAAATCATTATAAACACTATATTAGCACTTTAAAACTTTATTAATCTATTGAAAATCCCATACGCAAAAGTCCCGCTGGCTGGTAATGAGCTTGATTTGTTGAAGGAAGTACTGGAGAGTGGCTGGCTGACCACCTCTTCCAAAGCCTCAATATTCGAGAATCGTTTTGCTGAGTTTCTGGGAGCCAAATATGCCTGTGCGGTGAATTCCTGTACAAGTGCCCTGCACCTGGCGGTGGAGGCCGTAGGAGTAAAACCCGGGGACAAGGTGTTTGTGCCGGCTTTGACCTTTACCTCCACTGCAGAAGTAGTCAGATATAGGGGTGCTGATCCGGTATTTCTGGATGTGGAATACGGGACAGGACTTATATCTCCAGAAATCCTGGAACAGGCCCTTTCAAAACATCCGGAGGTAAAGGTACTGATCGTAGTAC
>CAZOBL010000119.1:0-4476 GCA_964578185.1 uncultured Thermoplasmatales archaeon | reverse complement strand
CCAAATGAGAAGAGTAGGCAAATTTTTACCAGACTTAAAAATAATTCAACTTGGAATAAGATTCCTATTATTTTCATTAAAGAAAAAGATAATTCTGAAGATGAATCTCTAAGTGAATTGGATGAGGATTATGTTTTTTTTCCTTTTAAAATTAAAGAACTAAAAAATAAGATTGATGAAAAACTATCAATGAAAAAGAAAGCATAGAGGTTTTTTACATGGCTGCTAGTTGCGAAATCGTAAAAGAATTAAGGGATATGGAAAAAAAAGGTCTCCTTAATAAAAAAAAAATTTTCAATAAAAATAATAATTATGAAAAGAAAAATAGTAAATATAAAAACCTTAAAAGAGACTATTATCTTAAAATTAGTTTACTAGATTCTCTTTTAAAAAATATACCTGACTCAATTTATTTTAAAGACAAAAAAGGTCAATTTATTGAGCTCAGTAAAGCCAAAGCTGACCATCTCAACAAAAATAGGGAAGAGATAATAGGTAAAACCGATTTTGATTTTTATTCTTATAAAGAAGCTAAAAAGATGCAAGATGATGATTTATATGTTATAAACAATAAACAAGTTGTAACTCGTGAAGAGGAATTCACCAGACCAGACGGGGAAAAAGCCTGGGTTTCTGCCGTAAAAGCTCCTAGGTTTGATACCAATGAGAATGTAATAGGTATCGTTGGTATATCTAGAGATATAACAGACAAGAAAATCGCTGAAGAGAAATTAAAGGAGAGTGAAGAAACACTCAGAGATCTTTTTGATAACGCAAATGATTTAATTCAAAGCGTTGACTCAGAAGGTTATTTTCAATTTGTTAATAATAAATGGAAAAAAGTATTGGGATATTCTGATGATGAAATTCAGAACCTTCATTTTACTGATGTAATAAGGCAAGATTATTTACCTCATTGTAAAAAAGTTTTTAAAGGTCTTTCAGAAGGTAAAAGTTTTGATAATATTGAGGTAGTTTTTGTTTCAAAAGATAATAAAGAAATTTTTATTGAAGGAAATGTAAACCCAATTTTTGACCATGAAAAATTTGTTGGTACAAGAGGTATTTTTCGTGATATAACCAAACGCAGAGAAGCTGAAAAAGCCCTTCGTGAAAGTGAGCAAAGATATAGAACTATTTTTGAAAACAGTGCTGTTGCCATAATGACAACAAATAAAGAAGAAAAAATTGTGTCTTGGAATAAATACACTGAGAAACTTTTAGGAATAGGTAAAAAGGATTTAAATAATAAACCTGTAAAAGAATTATATCCGCAAAAAGAATGGGATAAAATAAGATCCCAAAATATTAGAAATAAAGGTATGCAGCATCATCTTGAGACAAAAATATATAATAAAAATAAAGGAATAATTGATGTAGATATTTCATTGAGTGTTGTTAAAGATAAAGAAGGAAATATTATTGGTTCTATAGGTGTTTTTAGGGACATATCTAAGAGAAAAGAAGCTGAAAAAGCTCTTCATGAGAGTGAGCAACGATATAGAACTATTTTTGAAAACAGTGCGGTAGGGATAATGCTTACCAATAAAAATGAAGAGCTTATTTCATGGAATCGTTTTGCTGAGGAATTATTTGGCTTCGATAATGATGATTTATATTTAAAACCTGTAAAAGATTTTTATCCGGCTGAAGAATGGGATAAAATAAGATCCCAAAATATTAGAAAAAAAAGTATGCAGCATCATCTTGAGACAAAAATGTTTACAAAAGAAGGTAAAACACTTGATGTAGATGTATCTGTTAGTGTTTTAAAAAATAAAAAAGGAAAAATAATAGGTTCAATTGGAATTATAAGAAATATTACAGAAAGAAAACAGATGGAAGCAGAATTAGAAGAAGCCCAAGGTCTTTTAAAGTTAATAAATAAGGATCTTGAAAGAAAGGTTGAGCTGCGAACAGCTGAAATAAAAGAGCTTTTAAAACAAAAAGATGAATTTATAAATCAACTGGGACATGACTTAAAAACACCTCTTTCGCCTTTGAATTCTCTGCTACCTGTGGTAAAGAAAAAGGTAAAAGACGAACAATCAAAGAAGTATCTGGATTTGTCTATTCAAAATGTAAAATATATGAAAAATCTTGTTAGAAAAACTTTAAAACTGGCTCTTTTAAATTCTAATTCTTTTCAACTCGATATAGATAACATAAATGCTTGGGAGATAATCGATAGAGTTATAAAAAATAGGTTAAATAATCCCGAAGACAGTAATGTTAGATTTAAAAATTTAGTTGAAAAAAACGTTATGATTAAAGCGGATGTGCTCAGGTTTGAGGAGCTGGTTGATAATATTATAAGTAACGCGATTAAATATTCAGACGATAATGTTCATATAACAATTAATTCTGAAGAAGAAAATAATAAAATCGTTTTTTCAATTAAAGATAATGGTATAGGTATGACAAGAGAGCAGATTAATAAAATGTTTGATGAGTTCTACAAGGCTGATGAAAGCCGTCATGATTTTGATAGTAGCGGACTTGGACTTTCAATTTGCGAACGTATTGTAAGTAAACATGGTGGCGATATTTGGGCGTTAAGCCCCGGTCCCGGTAAAGGTACAACATTTTATTTCACATTTGAAAAAGCTAAAAATAAACGAAATAGTAAATAAAAGGAAATTAATGTTAGATAAGATCAAGAGGAATATTATATGAAAAAAAATCTTTTAGTTGTAGATGATAGCCCCGATATTACAACAACTATAAAAGCATTATTGGAGGATGAAAGCGGGGATTACAATGTAGTAATTGCTGAAAGTGGTGAAGATTGCTTAAAACTTTTAAATAGTGATTTAAATCCAGATGCGATTTTACTTGATATCATGCTGCCCGGCATTGATGGCTTGGAGACTTTTGAGAAGATAAAGGAGAATAATAAATGGGCAGATATACCAATAATATTTTTAACAGCTAGAACAGATCAGTTCACGGTAGGGCAAGGTCGTTTTCTGGGTGATGATTTTATTGAGAAACCTTTTGAGATTGAAAACGTTAAAGTTAGAATTGAAAGGGCAATAGAAAGACATAAAAATTAAAATATTTTTTTTAACTCTGTGCTTGTCCTTTACATGATTCATCCGAATCTATTTTCATTCCATTGCTAGTTATCTTCATAGGTACAATTCTCTGTGAATGTGAAGCTCCACGTAATTTATATACCTCTACACCCCGAGTTCTTTTTTTTACACCTTGGAAATTGTAAAAAACAAAGATACCATCAGCAAGAAATTCCTCAACTCCTGTATTTGAGAATTTATGAGGGGCATCAGAAGATTCAGTTATCATGAAAGTGGTAAGATTCATCTCTTCAAAATATCTAAAGAGTTGTTCGATATAAATTCTGTATTGTCTTTTTGTACCAGAAAATGCTGTTTCAATAGCAGAGATTGAATCAAGAGCTAGAAGACAAGCATCAAAATCCTCTGGGATAAAATCTAAAACAAGATCTATATCTACAGGTAGCGTTCCACTAGCTTTTTCCAAAAGGGCTTCAATTGATCTTGCAAGTCTTATTGGCTGAAGTCTTTTAAGAGAAATCCTTCCTTTTCCATTAGCACGTAATATGATTTGCTCTTCACTTCTCTCTATCTCTTCAACATTAAATCCAAAGGACAACATATGATCCCTAAGTCTGTCAGGTCTCTCCTCCATGGATAAAAAAACACAGTCTCTACCTTCAGCGGCTTTATTATATATAGTCTGCGAACAAAAAATTGTTTTACCACAGCCAGGTCCACCTGCGACAATTATATTTGCACCGGTTGGTATCCCCTTTTCTAATAAAGTATCAAACCCTTTAATACTAGTATATATATATATTTCTTGATTTTTCTTTTTAATTTTGTCTTTTGAAATTCTATCTTTTCCTTTAGCTATAGTCTCATCAATAAGAGGGGTATCAAATTTTTCATTAGCAGATATGTTTGACACATCTTCTTTTGGAAGAACAGTTTCACTAGTTTCAGCTCGCATCATTTTTGTTGCCGACTCATTAGCTTCATCTAAAATTTTTGATTTGGATATTTTTACAGATCCCATTTTTTCAAGTATTTCCTGTTTTTGTCCAACATTCATATCAAAAGGATTTGTTAAACAAAATTCTGCCCCCTCAGCTGGTTTTATCTCAAAACCCTCCTGGTTAATAATTGTATCAACAGACAGGTTTATGTTTTCATCTAGATTATCATGATCTGGTTTTTCTACGTTTAATTCTTCAACTTTTTTTATTATGTCCAAATGAAGATTTCCAAGTTTATCTTCTTCATCTTTTTCTATTGTTTTTCTCTCTATAAGCTTATTTTTCTTTTGGTTTTTTTCTTCTTTTCGTTTTTGTTTTTTCTTTTCTAATTGTTCTTGTCTTTTAAAATTATTTCTTATATTCTTTTTATTTTTTTTCTTAATATTTTTTATAGTAAAACTCAATTGTTTTTCTTTTATCAGTTTCTTTACTCTTCT
>CAZOBL010000118.1:0-4517 GCA_964578185.1 uncultured Thermoplasmatales archaeon | reverse complement strand
AATTTTTAATTTTGGTAAACCTTTTGCCATGTTTACACTGATTTTATCCTGTTCATGAAACATTTCAGTTTGAGATATATTTTCATCTTTATTTTCGATAAACGACTTGAGTTGGATAGTGCCTATATTTTTATTTAAGCTACTAGTCAGGTTTTCTTTTTTATCTTTTTTAATGTCTGATGTAAAAGTTGGTTCCGAGAGAAAAGCTTCTTTGTTTAACATTGGTCTAAATTCTACAATATCTCCTATTTCAAGGTTGTAGGGTTGATCTTGTATGTTGTTATCTTCAAATCTTGTGGATATAAGAGAATCTACTTTTTCTGAAATGTCCATATGCATTTTAGTAAAATCAGTATTAATTTTTTTACTTTGTTCTTTATTTTGTACAGATCTCTTTGTAGTAAATACAATTTTTTTTCCTTTAAATGCTGACAATATTCCTAGGTGATTTAGTAAATAAATTGCTTGCGAAATTTTTTGCATCCCATCATTTTTTTTCTGCATTCTATCTTAATCTCCTCTTTAGATTAAATAGACGCAATAAATTTTTTTATACTCTTTTTGCATCCCATTATAACTTGTGTTACAATTATGTAAGCAGGAATTATTATTATAAATCTTTCTATTATTGGTTGCAGATTTTTTTTTACCTGCATATTCACCTGAAAAGAAAACTTTTTATATTGATTATGATATTGTAATTTTTGAAATTAAATATTTAGGCTAGGAGAGAATGGGATATGAAAGCAAATAGAAAATTTGTAGAAGAAAATGAGGCAGTTTCTGCTGTTATTGGTGTCATTTTAATGGTTGCTATAACAGTTGCTATCGCTGCTACAGTATACGTATATGTTAGTGGTATGCTTAGTCCAACACCAAAGAATGCACCAAATATAACTGGTGTTATAAGCACACAAAATCAAAATGTGACGATAACCTTGTCTGGTGATGTAATGAGTGCAAATGATGCTCGTGTTGTGATTACTAGTTGGAATGATACTGTTACAACTATAGCTGATATAACTGCAGGGTCTGCTGAGTCTTTAACAGCTGAAGGAACATTTAAATGGATAGATAGCAGTGGCGATAGTAAGATTGGTGCAGGAGATACAATAAAAGTTTACAACACCACTGACGGTCTTAGTGTTGGAGATTGGTACATTAAAATTATCCAGAAATCAACTGGTAAACCTGCATATGATAGTGATGCAATAGAGATAACAGTATAAAATTAAAACCCAAAATCTCTTTTTTTTATTTTTCATTAACTTAATATGTAAAAACTTATTATCAAAAATTTAATGTTTAATGATGGTAACATATTTGTTTTAGACCTACTGAGATTTATCATTGGAGTAGCAATTCTATCTTATGCATCTTACACTGATATTAAAACACGCCGTGCATCAAACTATCTATGGTTGATAATGGCGGGTATCGGTGCTATTTTACTAATAATAAACCTAATTAATTTCAATAGCACAGAGTTTGAAATAGCAAAAATCTATCTAATTTTCATCCCTGTAATGATTGTGCTGATATACATTATGTTTCAACTGCGTCTAATATTTGGTGGAGCTGATGCTAAAGCCATTATGGCACTTGCGATACTTCTACCCTTCAACGAACTTACTTGGCTTCCAAACGTGTCAAACATACCTTTTGGGGAAACCTATCTACCATATTCATGGGCAGCATTCTTCAACGCGCTACTCTTATTTCTGTGCGTTCCAATAGCAATATTTATCTACAATCTAACAAAAAAGAACCTAAAATTCCCAAACAGTTTTCTAGGATACAAAATGAGTGTAAAAAAAGCACGCGACACATTTGTATGGCCACTAGAAACAATAAAAGAAGATGGCACACGTAAATTTATGTATATGCCCAAAGAATTCGACGTAGAAGAGGAACTAGAAATGTTTGAAAAACACAACATAAACGAAATATGGGTTACACCAAAAATACCCTTTATGATACCACTTCTCGCAGGTTTTATATGCACCTTTATATTCGGTGACTTTCTAACACATATAATGAACCTATTTTAAAACAAAAACTTTAAATAGTAGTTTTAATACACTTTATTGCTGGTAAAGAAAAAACACAGGGAGGATAAAATTTATGAATTCAGATGATAACGACAAAGATAAAAGAAAAAAACGAAACAACCCCTTTGACATGTTCGGATTTGATGATGATTTCATCAATGATTTCCTAAACGATGACAGAATCAAAAACGACATAAGAAGAATGACAGAGGAGATGATGAAAATGTTTTCCAACATGCAACCCGGAAAACCATTTGTACACGGGTTTAAAGTAGAATTCGGATCAGATGGAAAACCCAAAATACAAGACTTTGGAAACAGAACAATAAGATCACCTGAAGGTAGCTCTGGAATATCAGAAGAACGAGAACCACTAACAGATATAATTGAAGGCGACGAAGACGTAGCAATAACAGTAGAAGTACCTGGTGTAAATAAAGAAGATATAGACCTCAATGTTACAAGAGACGTATTAGATATTAAAGTCGATAATCCTAAAAGAAAATATCAAAAAAGAATAGATCTACCATGCGATGTAAAACCAAAAACTACAAAGGCAACATACAAAAACGGAGTCCTTGATATTGTCATTAAACGTAAAGAAAAAAAGAAACCAGGTGACGGATACAAAGTAAACATCGAATAAAAAAAAATGGTATATGGGCTTAGCCGGATTTGAACCGGCGAACTTCGCCATGTGAAGGCGACGTCATAACCACTAGACCATAAGCCCAAAAAAACTCTTTTTTTTTATACTACTTTTTTTGAGAAATAGAATTAAAGTGTATATTTTTTTCGAAATTAAAATCATTTCATAATATTATTTTTATACATTATTTTTATAAAGAAAAGTTTTATCAATAACCAAACGGTTATCATCTACAAGAATATTGTTTATTGTGGGAGGCTTAATTTATATGTCAAAATGGAGAATATTTAACAAATCAAAAAACAAACTAATTGAAAACAACGATGAAAACAACCCAGATGAAATAAACTATGAAGAACCATGTGAAGAAATACAAAATACTGAAAACATTGAACAGACTGAAAATCAAAATTTAAAACAAGAGGATAAAACAACGGATTATCATAAAACACTATACTCTGAGAAAAAAACAAAACCAAAAAAGAAAAACAAAGAAAGCTACGATAAACAAAGAGTATGGCGGGATGTTTCAACAATTGAAGAAGAAATCGATAAAATCCATTTAAGAAAAGCACGCCGGCCAACTTCAAACCTTGAAAAAAAAGTCGATAGGATAATAGACAAAAAATAAAAATTTTTTATGATCTCTATTTTACGAATTGGGCATCGTCCACAAAGAGATAAACGCATAAGTACACATGTTGCACTTGTAGCACGTGCATTTGGTGCAGATAATATTTTTTTTGACAGATCTGATAAAAAAATAGAGGAAAACATAAAATCAACCTGCAAACGTTTCGGTGGCAATTTTACAATTAAAACAGGTATTAAAGTTAAAAAATTTATAAAAAACTGGGATGGTATAATAGTTCATTTAACAATGTATGGACAAAGATTAGATAAAACAATTAAAAAAATTGACCAAGATAAGAATATTATAATAATAGTAGGAGCAGAGAAAGTACCAGGATACATTTATGGTTTTGCGGATTTTAATATATCCATTGGTACTCAACCACACTCTGAGGTTGCAGCACTTGCAATATTTTTAGATAGACTAAAAAAAGGATCTTGGATTGATAGAAATTTTGACGGTGAAATTAAGATTATACCGAGTAAAAAAAATAAAAAAGTTTTAACAAAGAAATAATTGAGTTGATTATTCTTATGAGTAGTTATCCAACTGGTAGTGAATGCATTGATATTTTGAAGAAATCTGGTTGTTCAAAGGATGTAATCAATCATTCTATAGCTGTAAAAGATTTAGCCTGCAGGATAGCACAAAAAACAGATGCAGATATAAATCTAGTGAGAGCAGGAGCTCTACTGCATGATATAGGTAGATGCAAAACACATGATATCAAACACGTTTTAGAAGGGGTCAAAATAGCAAAAAAACTAGACTTATCCAAAAAACTTGTAAAAATCATTGAAAGACATATTGGTGCAGGACTTAATAGAGAAGACGCTAAAAAACTTGGTCTGCCATATAAAGATTTTATACCCATAAGTTTAGAAGAAAAAATAGTCTGCCATGCTGATAATCTAATAAAATACGATAAAAAACAAACAATAGAAGATGCAGTTGAATATGCTTTAAGTAAAGGCTTTAAAGATTATGCAGTAAGACTTATTAAACTACATCAAGAGTTATGTAAAGTATGTGGGACTGATTTAAACAAAATATAAAAAAACGGCTGCTCTAGTTTTTACCAGAAAAGATAAATATAGTATTGTTTATTTTGCAAATCCTATCATACTCTTTGCAGGGGTAGCCAAGCCTGGCCAACGGCGCAAGGTTGAGGGCCTTGTCCTGT
>CAZOBL010000117.1:0-4524 GCA_964578185.1 uncultured Thermoplasmatales archaeon | reverse complement strand
CAAGTCTATAACTCCCGAAGCTACAAGGATACCAAGCTACCCCACAGGCCCAAATCTATTATGTAAAAAAAATGAATAGTGAATGTATAAAAATGATTTATGGTAAAAAAAGAAGATTTTTTTATTTATTTGATTTTTTTGAGTTGTTTACCAAATTCTTTATATTTTTCTTCTAAAATCTTTGTAGATTCAAGTAACGCATCTTTTGCAGTAAGTGATCCATCTGTTTCAAAGCTGAATGTAAGATTTTCCCTATCAGTTTTAATAGTTATAAAATCAGTTTTTTCATTATCAATATAATACTCTAGAAGGGCTTGTTTTGATTCATCTTTTAAAACAAGTTCTTCTCCTTTGATATCAACAATTTTTTCTGGCAAGTCATCTACAAACTTTTCTACATCTTTTTTATGTTTTTTATCAAAAACATATTTTTTGTCAAGTTTGTAGCCAGGTGCCTGTACAGACTGCCATTTTGCATGATCGCGTCCTCGACCGAGTACTGCTTCAACTTCAAGAATAATCCTCTGATCATTATAAAGCTCAACAATTGGTATATTGTCTTCTTTGATAGCCCAGCTTTTTTCCTCAGGTTGCAGATCACCACTAACAACTGTACCTTCACCTTCTTTACTAAGTGTATAACGAACTGTACAACTCGGACATCCCTCTCCTTTACATTTGCATTCATCTTTAAAGTTTAAAAGACTTAAATCAGTTGGGATTGGAATTAAACCAAGCCTATGGGAGATAATCTCATCAAATAATGCTGTTGTGTTATCATATATTATTACATCATCTACTGAGAGTTTAGGTAAATCCGCAATCATAACACGGCGGATAGAATTAACAAAATAAGGTTTAATATCATCTATTTTTATAACTGCTTTTTTTGGTTTTAATTCTTTTACATCAATTTTCATAATACCAATCCATTAAATAACAAAGTAAAGTATATTTTTTAAATTCTTTTACCTCGTCTTCCACCTTTTTTACGGCATCCATCATGTGGGACAGGTGTAACATCTTCAATTTTCCCTATCTTAATACCAGAGCGAACAAGAGCACGAATTGCTGCCTGTGCTCCACGACCAGGGGTCCTTGATTTATTTCCACCTTGGCCACGGATTTTAACATTCACTTGGTCAATTCCTTTTTCACGTGCCTGGTCAGCTACATTTTGTGCAACTTTCATAGCGGTATACGGTGCACCTTCATCTTTATCAGATTTAGTAACCATGCCCCCGCTACAACGAGCAATAGTTTCAGCGCCGGTAAGATCTGTAATAGTTATTATAACGTTATTAAAAGAAGCAAATACATGTGCAACTCCTAAACGACCCATTTTTATTTTCCTCCTTTATCTTCTTCTTTTTTTGTTTCTTTGTTTTCTATTTTCTCTTCTTTAACTTCATCCTTTTTTTCTTTAGCTTTATCTTGTGTCTTTTTGTCCTTGCTTTCCTCTTTTTTGTCTACATCTTTTTTTTCTGTTTCTTTATCAGGTTTTTCCTCAGTTTTTTCTTGTTCTTTAGCTTTATCTTTTGTGATATCCTCTGGTTTCTTTTGTTTTTTATCTTCTTCTACTGACTTTTTATCTTTTTTAGCCTCTTCTTTTTTATCGGGTTTTTTACCAATGTCTTTAACTGATGAAGGTTTAAATTCAGCACGTGGGCGTTCAGGATGCATATTGTCATTTAATGCAGAATCACCAGTATAGGAAATCTTGCCCTCCTCATTTTTTGTAACCATATATGATGGGACACTAACCTTTCTTCCATCAACTGATACATGACCATGAATAATAAACTGCCTAGCTTGTTTAGGAGTTTTTGCAAGACCTTTTAGATAAGCAACAGTCTGAAGACGTCGGCTAAGTATTTTTTCGGTATCCAAAGCTAAAACATCGTCAAGGTTTGATCCTGCAGGTAGGATATTATAGCGAGTTAAATGCATTAATAGCTGCTCACTTTCTTTTTTAGCCTGAGCATCAGTTTCTACTTTTGCAAGAAGACCTCTTGCTTCTCCTCTATAACGACGAAGTTTAGTTTCTGCTTTCCAGACTTCTTTTTTGTTTTTAAGCCCATATTTTCGAATAAGCTCATTTTCTTCTTTAATACGATCCTGTTTCCAAGGATGACTTGGAGTCTCGAATTTCTTCCGTGAAAATCTTGGTTTACCCATTATAAATCACACCAAAAAATTATTTAGACTGATGTTGTTTTTTTGAAACACCCAGCGTTAACCCCGTTCTATTATTTGTTCTTGTTCTCTGTCCTCTGACTCTAAGACCACTTTCATGACGAATTCCACGATAACTACGGATCTTTCTCATAATGTTTATTTCATCTCGAAGCCTTAAGTCAATTTCTGGGCCTATAAGATGAACATCTTTACCAGTTTCCATGTCTTTGCGATGATTAACCATCCATCCAGGCACATTTTCATCTATATTATCAAGAACTGATTGTATTTTTTTAACTTGAGCCTCGGAAAGATTACCAATTTTTGTATTTTTATTAATACCTGTTTTATCAGCGACAATTGAGGCAAGATGCATACCTAAACCTTTTATCGATGTTAACCCATGAACAAGTCTTTTGTTACCATCAACATCAGTGTTAGCGATTCTTACAATATACTGAAAATCATCTGTTTCTTTTTTATCGTCCTTTGTTGTTTTTTTTGCCTTTGCCTTTTTTTCTTTTTTTTGTTCAGGTTTACTTGCTTGTTCTTTTGCTTGATCTGGTGTTTCTTCTTTAGTTTCTTTTTTATCTTCTGTTTCTTCTTTTGTTTCTATGTCCTCGGTTTCTTCTTCTTTTTGCTGTTCAACTTGAGGTTTTTCTTCCTCAATTTTTTCTTCTTTTTTATTTTCTGAATTATCATTTTCTTTGTCTTCTTGACCCTTTTTTGATTCCGATGCTTTATCCAAATTTATAACCTCATTTTGTATTGTTCCTTAAGTTCTTACTTTTTTTCAAATATAATTTTATATTATATTAATTAAGGGAAAGTATTTGCCATAAATAACAGAAGCTATATATAAGCGTTTAGGAAACCCTTCTGATGTATTCTGAAGTATTTTTTAAAAATGTAATGTTTAAATATTTTTTGGTTATACAACTGTTGTTTTGAATCTAGATAAATATGAGCAAACAACCGTAATTCATATATGATGTTTTTTATATCACAGTTTAAAAAAACATTGGGATTAAAATTATGTCACAAAATAAATGGTCAAAAATTAATGAAATTTTAGATGGTAAAAAAACAGATAAAAAAGTAGAAATCCGTGGTTGGATTTACCGTACAAGAAGTAGTGGTAACATTATATTTACAATTATACGTGATGCAACAGGTACCATCCAAGCTACAGTCAAAAAGGGTAATCTTGATGATTCTGAGTTTGAAGATGCAGAAAAAGCATTAATAGAATCAAGTGTAATAATCAAAGGTCTTGTAAAAAAAGATGATCGAGCGCCAGGGGGATATGAAATCAAAGTTGAAACATTTAATGTTGTTGATTTTGCTGAAAATTTCCCGATAGTTGAAGATCAGAGCGCTGAATTTCTACTGGACCAACGTCATTTATGGATTCGTTCTCAAAAATTAAATGCTGTGTTTAAAATCCGTTCGACAGTTGTTGGAGCAATTCACACATTTTTTAGAGATAATGGTTACTATGAGTTTGATGCACCAGTACTTCAACCAAATCAATGTGAAGGTGGTTCAACTCTTTTTGAAGTTAAATACTATGATAATAAAACTTACCTTTCTCAATCCTGGCAGCTATATGCAGAAGCAGCAGTTTTTTCACTGGAAAAAGTGTATAATATGGGGCCAACTTTCAGAGCTGAAAAATCTAAAACAAGCCGGCATCTCTCAGAGTTTTGGATGGCTGAAATGGAGGCAGCATGGATGCAGCTTGATGAATTAACTCAGGTTGCAAAAGATGAAATCCGTTTTATCTTAAAGGAAGTTTTAAAAAACAACAAAAGAGAATTAGAGACCCTTGGGCAAGATATCAAAAAACTAGAGAAAATAGCCAATAAAGATTTTCCTACTATTAAATACAGTGAGGCAATAAAAATTTTAAAAGACAAAGAAAACATGAATGTTGAATGGGGTAAAGACCTAAGAACAATTGAAGAAAACAAACTTATGAACCATTTTGATACACCAGTAGTAGTCACAAATTATCCTCTTGAAATAATGGCTTTTTACAAACCACCTGATCCAAAAGATCCAAAGACAGCACTTTGTTTTGACATGATAGCTCCAGCAGGCTATGGGGAGATTATTGGCGGTTCACAAAGAAGTACAGATGTCAAATACATGAAAAAAAGACTAATACAGGACGGTGAAGATATTGAAAATTATAAATGGTATTTTGATTTAAGACGATATGGATCTGTACCACATTCAGGATATGGTTTAGGTGTTGAGAGACTTATTGCATGGATTTGCAATCTAGATAATATAAAAGATGCAATTCCCTTTCCACGGACAATGGTAAGATTTAAACCATAA
>CAZOBL010000116.1:0-4556 GCA_964578185.1 uncultured Thermoplasmatales archaeon | reverse complement strand
AATTTCTTTAGGAGAGTAGGTCATTTTTTCCACTTTAATATATCATAGTTATTTACTATTTAGTATAGTGTATTGCTATTATATTATATAAACTTATTGCTATTTACTGGATAGTTTAGTAAAACAATAGTTTTTTAAGCAAATAACTAATTTAATTTTCCAGTTTAGGAGAGGAGAAATTGTCAAAAACGCTACCAAAATGGTTGATGGAGAGTTATTCTGTATTGTTTAAAAAATATAAAGAAAATGAATTTTTAAATGATGATGCAAAAAAAATCTTAAATATAGATAAGGATGGGACTGTTAGTTATGTTTTATCTGAGTTGAAAAAGCGTGGTTGGCTTACTACAAGACTTCATCCAGATGACTCTAGAAAAAGATTTTACAAGTTAAGAAATCCTAAAGAAATAATATTAGAGATTGAACTTGAAGACAAAAAATAAAATCATGAAATTTTGTTAATTTGTTATATTTTATTGCAAAAATATTATATTTGCAATGCATATTATTAAGTTTTGATGAAAATTAAAGATATTTCTTGTTTTGATAGACCATGGACTAGAATTAAGAAAAAAGGTGTTTCTAATCTAAGTAATGCTGAACTTTTAGCAGCTGTCATTGGTAGTGGTTATGGGAATGAAAATGCTATAGATCTTTCTCATAGGGTAATTTCAAAATATAATTTTGATAAAATGAATGATTTAACGCTTCTTGAACTAAGAAAAGAGTTCAAAAAAGAAATTCATGCCTTAAAAGTTCAAGCCATGTTTGAAATTTTTAGAAGAACAAACAGACTTAACAAGAATGGTTTTAAAACTAAAATTAAAACTGCTAAAGATGTATATAATTACTATATTGATAATCTAAGTGATAAAAAGAAAGAACATTTCTATGCTTTACTTCTTGATACGAAAAACAATATTATTTCTGAAGAGTTAATTTCGGTTGGAACTTTAAATTCGTCTTTGGTTCATCCTCGTGAAGTTTTTAATCCTGCAATTAAAGCAAGTGCTAATTCAATAATTCTTGTTCATAATCATCCTAGTGGAGATAGCAAGCCAAGTGGAGAAGATAAACAAGTTACAAAAATGATTCGTGATACAGGTAAAATTCTGGGTGTTGAAGTCGTGGATCATGTTATTATTGGAAAAAAAGGTTATACAAGTTTTAGAGAAAATGAGTTAATGAATTAGTTTATATTAGAAATACAATTGATCAGCGTTTGTTTTTAACCAATTAATACGTTTTTCATAGTCGGGCAGTATTGTCCCAACTAGGTTCCAGAATTCATTTGTATGTTTTCCTTCTTTAAAATGTGCTAATTCATGGACTATTATGTAATCCTGTATGTTTACTGGAGCCATTATAATTCTCCAGTTTATAATTATATTATTTTTTCTATTTTCTCCCCAATTATTTTTTGTTTCTTTTATTTGGATTTTGTCTATTTTTACTTTTAGTTCGTTAGCATATCTTTTTATTCTTGGTTTTAAGTTTTGTTCTGCTTTTTCTTTGTACCAATTTATTACTTCTTCTCTTATTTTTTGTTCTTGTCTGTTTTTTGGTGTTTCTAAAAAGAATTTTCCTTGTTGGAGTTTTAAATTAGGTTTTTTTGTATTTGTTTTTTTTACTTTTAGTCTGTATCTTCGTCCATTGTAAGATAGTTTTTCTCCGCTGAAGAATTCTTTTTTGTGTGGTTTTATTTGCTGTTCTTCGAGTGTTTGTATTTTTTTTAGTATCCATCTCTTTTTTTTATCTAAAAAATTGTTTATATCTTCCTTCTTTTTTTCAGGAGGTGTTTTAATTTTAAGTTCTCCATAGTTATTTATCTGTAGAGCCATTGTTTTTCTTTTTGGAGTTATCGTTATTTCATATGGGACATTTATTTTTCCTATCTGTAGTTGTTGCATTTAGTACCACCTTCGTGCTAGTTCAAGTATTTGTGTGACTAGTTGATCCATTTTTTCTTTTGGTATTTTTATATCATATCTACTGTATAGGTAGAGTTTGATTTGTTTTCTTATTTTTTTCTGGATTTTTATTTTGTTTTTCCAGTCTACTACTAGTTCTTTGTTTATTTTTTCTACTATTTCTTTTGTTATCTTTTTTAGTTCTTCTTCATCTGGTATATCTGAGTCTTCTGCAAGTATTCCTCCGCTTATCGGTGGAGTTAATGCCTGGTTTAATGTGTGATAAAATGATAGTTGGCTTGTGTCTTCAAATCCTAATTGTTGTGCTTGTTGTTCTCTTGTTCGTATTGCATCTATTATTTTCCAGTATTCATCTATCATTTGTTTTTCGGATAATCTTTTATTTCTGTAGTTTTCTATTAATTCTTCTATTTTTTTATGCAGTGAATTGTAAAATGGCGGATCTTCTTGTTTTCTTTCCGATATTTCATGTTTGATTTTGTGTTCCATGATACTCATTTTTCTTTTTGGTGTATGAGCTGTTTCTACTTCTTGGTCGAATTCTTCTTTATTTGTTATTGATACAGGTTTTTGGTTGAGTATGTTTATTCCTGATGATGTGATGTGTTTTCTTATGATTTCTTTTACTTTTTCACCACATCCAGTTAGATTCATACTGTCATCCATGTATCTGTTTTTTGCTTTTGCATAGATTTTTCCTAATTTTTTAAGGTCGTCTTTGTATGGATTTGCCTTTGGATCTGGTAATACTATATCCATCATTTTTGAAAAATCTTTAAATGCTCTATTAAATCTAATGCGGGTGTCTTCTTGTTCTAAAGCATCGACACAAGCATCTAGGTCTTTTGTGTTTACTTTTTGAAAAAAGCTCATTGCTTTTCTATGTGTTGATTGTAGTCTTGGTAGTTCTTTTTCTATTGGAGTCATTGCTTTTTCTATGTCTTTTTCTGTAAACATATGCAATGCTTCTTTTAGGTTATCTGATACACCATAGTAGTCGATTATCAAACCGTAGTTTTTTTCTTGGTATGGTCTGTTTACTCTTGCTATTGCTTGAAGTAGTGTGTGTTCTTTTAGTGGTTTATCAAGATACATTACTTGTAGTATTTGCGCATCAAAACCTGTGAGTAACATGTCGCATACAATCAGGATTTTAAGGTCATCATTAGGATCTAAAAATTGTCTTTTCCATTTTTTCTTTTCTTCATCTGTTGGAGTATATTTTTTAATTTCTTCTGGATCGTTATGTCCTTGTGATATGATTACTCTGGATTCTGGTGCATTTAGTTCATCTAATTGTATTTTGTAGTTTACTGTTGCTTGTTTACTTGTTGTTACTATCATTGCTTTAAATGGTGGTGCTATTTTTTGTTCATAGTGTTGTATTATATCTAGGCATATTTGTTCTATTCTTTTTGGCGCTTCTGCTAAGTCTTGTTCTCTTGCATATCGTTTTCTAATTTCTCTTTTTTCTTCTTCTGTTTTATCTTTAAAAATTCTATTAAAAATTGTGTCTAGGTTTATTCCATCAAGATGAATATCTGCAAGTCTTCCCTGGTATTTTATTGGAATTGTTGTTCCATCTTCAATTGATCTGTCTATCGTGTAAGTGTCTATGTAGTTTCCAAATGTTTTTTTAGTGTTTCTTTTTTGTTTTTCAATCGGGGTTCCTGTAAATCCTATGTAGTATGCATTTGGTAGCGATGTTCTCATATTGTTTGCATATATTTTGTATTGAGTTCTATGTGCCTCGTCAACTAAAACATATATGTCTTTGTTTTTTGTTAATACTTGATCATCGTCGAATTTATGGATTAATGTAGTTATTGTTTCTCCTACTGGTTTTTTAAGTTTATTTTTAAGATCTTTAATGTCTTCTGCTTGTTTTGGATTAGGAAAACCACATTGTTGAAATGTTTCATGTATTTGTTGATCAAGATTTTGTCTATCTGTTACTAAAAGAAGCGTCGGGTTTTTCATTTGTCTTCTTAATTTTAGTCCTAGAAATAACATTGTTAGACTTTTTCCAGATCCTTGTGTATGCCATATAATTCCACCTTGCGTAGTTGTTTCTTTTTGTTTTATAATTCTTTCTAGTGTTTTTTGCACTGCTCGATATTGTTGGTAACGAGGTATTATTTTGATAGTTTCTTGGTTTTTTTCCTGAAAAACTGTGAAGTTTTGAATTATATCTAAAATTCTATCTTTTTTAAAAAGAGAGTAAAGTAGTATGTCCTGTGGTGCTATTCTATCAGTTTTTAGTATTTTCTTAAGTTGTTCAGTACTTTCCGGATATGGGTCTTTCCATGCTTTATAGTACTCTGGGGGAGTTTTATAAGTCCCTGCTTCTGCTCCATCTTTCCAGGTGATAATTGAGTATTGGTTGTATCTAAAGAGATGTTCTGCTCCTTCATCTGTTCCTCCTCGTTGGTTTTGGTATCTTCGCATTTGATTTAGAGCTTGTTCTTTTGGATCTACAATAGTTGGGTTTTTACATTCTATAACTGCTAGTGGTATACCGTTTATGAATGCTACAATATCTGGTTTAATTGTTTCTTTCTTTCCTTTTACTCGATATTGGTTTAAAACTAAAAAATCATTATTTTCAATATTTTCATAATCAAT
>CAZOBL010000115.1:0-4757 GCA_964578185.1 uncultured Thermoplasmatales archaeon | reverse complement strand
TCCATTGGAGCCATCTGAGTAATCAACTAAGTTAAAAAGAAAACCATACATATATCCATAGTTCATAATGCTTTTATAGGCTCGGGATTTCCATAAATTGGTCAAGAAGGTCCCTTCTTTTGTATGGCCTAACAACCATGTCAAACCTAGGCTATGTCCTAGCTCATGCATATATGCACTTGCATAAACGACGTCTCTATTTCTAGTGAAAAGTTTTTTAGATTTTAAATCCAGGCCGTTACTAGATATTTGAAAGGCATCTCTTTTGAATAGAAATCCTGAAGCGCTGACTGTTTTATATACCACGACTCCATAATGGAAAACTCCTTTTCTCCAGTTATTTTCATTTCCATGTAGAAAATAATCTGTGTATATATTATCTAAATCAGTTCTGTTTAGTTGCTCTCCATTTTTATAAAATGGTATCATCTCAGACCCAGATTGTTCTCCTATGCTGCCGTCATCAAGATGAAAAACTATGTTTTGCCTGTCAAATGAGTCTTTAATTAAATCTTTTGAAGCATCTGGTAGTATACATGCAGGTATTGTACCATCACTGCTACCATTCATTTGGTCAAGTTCTACAAATATATCTTTTCTAAAAGGATCTGAACGCCACGCAGATGTTAAATATTCTTCATAATTGTTGATACTATCTGCATCAAAGTCAATGTTTTCATGGTCGTTATATTCAAATGGATGATAATCCCATTTATGGATATATGTTTCATTTTCATGATCATAACCTAGTGTATATCCCCATTTGTATTCCCATTCAATAGGAACGCCATCGTCATCGTCATCTCTTCCTCGATCATCAATGGTAGGATCTGTCTCAAAAACATTTACTTCAGTCCAATAAGGAATACCATCTCCATCGTAATCATTTTGAGTAATCTCAAACCATAATTCACAGTCATTGTCATTTTCATAAATGGAGTTGTCATCTGTACCACTTGCTCTACCATATCCACTATAATCAGGGTCCCAGTTATGTGGCCAATTTATATGGTCATCACCAATCCAATGACCTGTTTTAATGTTATATTGAATTGTTATATCTTTTCTATCAAACTTATGGTTATCATTTCTTGCTATATCACATATTTGATCTTTAATGAGATTTGCATCCCATAGCTGTATTGTAATATTTACCCATTCTTTATCATCAGGGGTGTTGTATTCTACAGTCCAGTTAGGTTTTACATATCGTTGGTTTTCTTCAAATACCTTGCTTTTAAATATTTGATTATCAATGATTACTTTAACGTAAAAATCTGGTTCACTAAATCTATCGATTTGATCAAAAGCTCGAATTTCTTTAATCGTTACATTAATTTTTAAATCAACTGTTGGATCATAATCTTGTTGTTCGAATGTTTTAACTTGTTTTTCTTCAAAATTTTTTTTAATAATATTTGCTGCAGATATACTTGTTGAAAACATTACAAATATTATTAGTATACAAATTAACTTTTTCATTTTTATCACAAAACTCCTATTAAATTGTATTAAATAGAATTGGGGGAAATGCATATTAACATCTATTTTATTTAATATTTATAGAACAATACTACTTACAAGCTTAATATTTTTTAAAAATATTAAGAGAACAAAAAATATATTAATAATCGCATTTACTTCTTAAAGATAAAAAAAAGATATTTTTATATTATAATTTTTATGAAATTGAACAATTGTTACCCATATAAAAAAACGTAGATAAAAATAAAATAGGTGCTTTTTAGGTTACAATATCTTTTAATCTATCTAGTTTTGCTGCTTTTTTTATCTCCATAGCAATTCTTTCTCCATAAGAGATTGAATCACCATACAAATAACCCGAATGAGGTGTAAAACGAGTCAGAGGGCTTCCAGGTATCCTCATCGATACATCAAAGACGACCATTTCTTCTTTACCTTTATCTGCGGCTATACTACCCTGCAAGGCAAACGGCCCGATAATACCAGGTGGCACTTCTTTTTGAGTGGTTTTAACAAATTTTTCACCAAGTTTAAAGATTTTTTCAATAATACTTTCTTTTGTGGTTGCTGCAATATGGCCGGTTTCTATCATTTTAGGTTTCATGTATTTAAGCACTTCCAATTGCTCATTTGCTGGGAGTCTTAGAAGACCATCAAGGTTGGTTTGACGACGCGTATCCGTACCCATTATCTCCAACTCGTCATCTATTGCTGAATAAAAATAATTAAAATTAACCTGAGCACCAACTATGTATTCCTCAATAACTGCTTTTTCAAGCGCTTCTTTTGTAATCATTTTTTTATTTAGCAATTCCTCGGATTTTTTCTTATAATCCTCAAAACTACTTGCATAGAAAAACGCTCTTTCATACCCGCGAATCGCCTCATTAACCTTAACAATTACAAGCCTATCTATATCCTGTGGTTTATTGATTATCTTTGGATAACGTATACCTGCTTTTTTTAGAAGATAATACTGATTTTTTGGGACATCCCGCTCTTCTAGTTTCACCATTTCACGGGTACCATAAATTGGGACCTTAAACTTGTTTTCAACATCATTAAAATCATCAAAATACACCCAGAAATACCTGTTATGAATAAAAATCGTGTTTTCCTCAACAAGTTTTTTTTGCGTGTTAGGTTTTACAACATCTGCAAATTTATCTAACACTATGGTTTTATCTATACAGCCACGTCTATCTTCTCTAGTCTTGTAATATTTCGTATATGTTTTTTCCCTCCCTTTTTGACAAACCGCAAGTGTTTTGAATCCATGTTTTTTTGCTCCACGGCATACATCAAGACCTGAGTGACCACCCAACACTCCAATTGTTATATTTTTTTTATCGTAATTTTCAACTATTTTTTGTATTTCCTCTCTTTTTATCATTAAATCTTCCCCTTATTGAAAAAAAATTATTTTTTTTATCCTTTAAACTTAGGTCTTTTAGACAAATTCAGTGGTAATGCAAGCCTGTGCTGCGGATACTTACTTGTTTTATCTGCAACTAACTTAAAAATTTCCTCAAGAGTGTATTCTTTGTTTTCGCTTCCAAGTTCTTTTTTTCTAAACCTCGGTTTAAAACTTTCTTTTTCTTTTTCCTTGTCACCAAATACTATGATAATTGGAATCCATTCTTTTTCAGCATATCTAATTTTTTTACCAACACTTTCCTCACGGTCATCTATATCCGCACGAACAAACTGAAAATCTGATATACTGTCAAGTTTTTCAACAAGCAACTCACAATCAGATACAAACTCATCACCAACTGGTATAAAACGTATCTGTGTTGGTGAAAGCCAAAGTGGCAGCATAGGTTTAATCCCCCTATCCATTTTAAGCGCTTCTTTTTCAAGTAGCGCATACATAACTCTCTCAATTGCACCAGATGGACTGCAGTGAAGTATTAAAGGATGTTTGTTTTCTCCGTCTTTATCTGTAAACTGTATATCATAACGCTCTCCGTTTTCAATATCAATCTGATCCGTAGAAAGTGCTGAAGCTTTATCTGATTTATCAACAAAATTAAACTCAAACTTTAGAATAAAATAAAAGATTCTTTCATCCCACATCTCAAGAAGGATTGGTTTCCCAAGTTTTTTAACCAAATTTACAATGAAATCTTTGTTATCTTTGTAAAACTCTTTTGTTGTTCTAAGGGCCATTTCTATATCTTGATTTCCAATACCAATATTTTTTAAAACATCCAGGCTTAAATCAAATCTAACATTAAACTCATCCATAGCCATATGCATATCTGAAACCATAGCATGAACATCAGGCATGGTAAAGGCACGTAGTCTACGAAGACCAGTAAGCTCACCGGATTGTTCACGTCTAAAAGAATAACGTGTAAGCTCATAGAGTTTTAATGGTAAATCCTTGTAACTAATCGTTGCATCATGAGCCATCAAAAACTGTCCGAAACAAGCTGCAAAGCGTAAGAAAAAGTTTCTTTTATCAGATTCTATCTGGTATTGCCTTGCTGGAAAACGCTGCAGATATTTTGAAAGAGTGGGATGATCCATATCGTACATAATCGGAGTTTCGACTTCAAGACCACCATATTCTATGACTCTTTTGTTTACATATTGCTCAATTAATTTTTTTATAAACCGTCCTTTTGGATAATATCTCATGTTTCCGCCATCTGATGCAGGTTCATAATCAGCAATTTCTAGCTTCTGCATAAGTGTAACATGAGCTGGTTCACCTTTAACTGCTCGTGATTTTTCTTTTTCATAAAAAGAAAATATTTTCAAATTTTTATGGCCTTTAAAATCAAATTTATCTATATCATAAAGCGTTCCATCTGGTGTGAGAATATGCCAATATGATGAAAGCTTCCGCTCTTTTTTAAGTGACTCTGTTTCTTCTCCACCCTTTTTTTCACCAGGTGTAATTGTTTTTGAAAGCTCTGAGAGAGGATGGCCTTTACAACTTATTTTAAATGCTTTGTACCAACCGAAAGGTGAACGTTTAACATTAAAATTATTTTGATTAAGCTCATATTCAATTTCAATGAGTATTTGTTGAGCTTTTTTTGGACTTGCAAGATCACTTGATAAATGCGCGTAAGGATAAAGCATTATGTTTTTGACTTTAAGCTGCTGTGCTGTTTTTACGATTTCTTCTGTTGCATCTTTAACTGCTTGCTCGGATGATTTTCCGTCAATTTTTTCAACAGCTGTAAAAACAGTTAAAGCTTCATCAAATCTATCTGTCTTTTTATCTGTATCCTCAGGTGTTTTGATTGCTTTATTTT
>CAZOBL010000114.1:0-4805 GCA_964578185.1 uncultured Thermoplasmatales archaeon | reverse complement strand
ATGAAATAGCTGATGAATTCCGTCGACGTGGTGTAAAAGTCGTATTAGGAGGCTGGCATCCATCAGTATTACCAAATGAAGCAAAAGAGCACGCGGACAGCGTAATTATTGGGGAGGCAGAATATAGCTGGCCACAACTTATAAGTGATTACAACAGGGGTGAATTGAAACATTTCTATAAACAGCCAAAACCAACTGACCCTAATGATATAGGTATTATTGATCATTCACGTTTCAGAAACAAAACAGTTGGTTGTTCATTACAGGCTACAAGAGGATGTCCATATCAATGTAGTTTTTGCTCAATATCTAATCAGAAATTTGGATGTGTATACAGAAAAAGACCAGTAGATGATGTAATAAAAGAAATTAAAACAATTCCAAATAAAAATTTATCTTTTAGTGATACATCATTCTCAATAAATCCAAAATATTCAAAAAGTCTTTTTAAACAAATGATAGGTTTGAATAAAAAATTTAGATGTTGGATGAATGCCAACATCCCTTTAGATGACAAATTTTTAAGATTAACAAGTGAAGCGGGTTGTATAGCTGTTGAAATGGGTTTTGAAACCTTATCTAAAAGAACTTTAAACTCAATAAATAAAAAAACGAATAATTTGGATTATTATAAAGAAATCATAAACAGATTACACGACTATGGTATTAGTGTAGGAGGCACTTTTGTATTTGGTTTTGATGCAGATACAAAAGATGTTTTTGATAAAACATTAGAAAATTTATATTCATTAGATATTGATTTTCCAAGGTTTGCAATTTTAACGCCATATCCAGGTACACCATTATTTGAGAGATTAAAAAATGAAAAAAGGATTATTACATATAATTGGGAAAAATATGATATGATTAATGTGGTTTTCCAGCCAAAAAACATGACCCCTGAAGAATTAAAGAAAGGTTGGCTAAAAGTCTGTGAAGAGATTTATGCGATTAGAAGTATTAATAAACGGGTAATAAAGGTTAATGGACTAAAATTCAATTCATGGTTATGGAAAATTTTATTAAATTATATAGAGAAAATTAGATAGAATCTGAATATATAGAAAATTTTAGAGTAGAGAATTAAAATATGAAAATATTACTAATCCTAGCACATACTGGTGCCAAACCAACTGTATTCAATAAAGTGCTGTACAATTATTACCAACCTTCTTTAACATTGGAACAACTAATAGCTATTACACCTGATCGTTACGAACTGGACGTAATAGATGGAAGATGTGAAAAGATAAACTATGAATGGGGTGGCGATATTGTTGGTATCTCTAGTAGAACAGTAGCTGCAAAAACAGCGTATTTTATTGCAGATGAATTTCGTAGAAGAGGCAAAAAAGTTGTACTTGGTGGATGGCATCCTTCTCTAATGCCAGAGGAAGCAAAACAACATGCTGATAGTGTTGTGATAGGTGAAGCAGAAATCAGCTGGCCCAGGCTTCTGGAGGATTTCGAAAAAGGTAAGATGAAAGCTTTCTATCAGTCTAAATTAGTCGAACCAGAAAAAATACCGAGCCCTCAAAGACGAAAGCAGAAACATGATTTAATTTGCGCTCCAATACAGGCCTCTAGAGGGTGTCCATATGGCTGTAAATTCTGCCCCGTCAATAGAATACAGGGTAGAAAACTTAGAATGAGGCCCATTGAACAGGTTATAGAAGAAATTAAATCAATTAAATCAAAGAGGTTGTTCATAGTTGATAATAGTTTAACAATTAACACCGATTATACAAAAAAACTCTTTAAGGAAATGATTGGATTAAATAAAAAATTTAGTTGCTATGGCAACATCAATGTACTTGGAAAAGACGATGAATTATTACAACTTGCAAGGGATGCAGGATGTGAAATATGGATTATAGGATTTGAATCCATATCTCAAAATACCATGGATAATATAGGTAAGATTACCAATAAAGTAAAAGATTATAAAAACGCAATTAAGAAAATACATGAGTATAATATGGCGATTCAAGGACTTTTTGTATTTGGTTTTGATGATGATATGCCTGATGTTTTTGATAAAACACTAAACGCTGCGTATAGGTGGAAAATAGATAAAGTAGGATTTGCTATATTAACACCCTTTCCGGGTACTGCGTTGTATGAAAAATTTGAAAATGAAGGAAGAATTATATCAAAAAATTGGTCAAAATATAATTTAAAAAACCCAGTTTTTCAACCTAAAAATATGACACCTGAACATCTTTTTAACGAAACAAATAGAGTCTTAAATAATTTCTATTCTGTGAAAAATTTAATTAAGAGAAATTTTAATGATTCTGATATCAATTTGAAAAAAATGATAAATAGAACGATATCAGAATATTCCTCGATTAAATTATATAAAATATATGGATTTTAAAAAAAGGGTTTAGAATTATATTTATTCTTCATCTTCTGAATCAACAGTGCATTCTCCATCCTCATCTTGTTCCATGATTTTTGCAACTGATACTACTTTGTCATCGTCGTTTAGGCGCATTATTGTTACACCCATGGTGTTTCTTCCTTGTATACGTATGTCTTTAACAGGTATTCGTACTACCATACCGTTTTTACTAGTAAGCATTATTTCATCCTCATCAGTGAGTTCACGAACATAGATTACTTTTCCATTACGCTCATTAGTGATAATTGTACGCACTCCTTTGCTTCCACGATGTGTTTTACGGTATTCAGATATTGGTGAGCGTTTACCATAACCGTTTTCTGTGATTGTGAGTAGATTTCCATCTTCATGTTCGACAATTGCCATCGATACAACTTTATCATCTTTTTTAAGTCTCATACCTATAACGCCACGTGTCACTCTTCCCATGGGCCGGACCTCTTTTTCATCGAATTTACAGGCTTGACCTTCTGCTGATGCTAGAAGTATTGTTTGATTTCCATCTGAAAGTCTTGTTGCAATAAGTTCATCATCTTCATCAAGACGTATTGCGCGTACTCCGTTTACTCGTATATTGCTATATTTTGATAGAACTGTTTTTTTAACTAGACCGTTTTTAGTTGAGAAGACTAGGTTGTGTTCATCATCAAATTCATGAATTGGAATTGCAGTTTCAACGTATTCCCCTTCTTCAAGCCTGGGAAGTAGGTTAACTATTGCTTTTCCTTTGGAATGCCTGCCCCCCTCAGGGATTTTATATCCTTTCAGCCAGAAGCATTTTCCATGATTTGTAAAAAACATTATGTAATCGTGAGTATTTGTGATAAAAGAGTCAACTATCACATCCTCTTCTTTGGTTTTCATACCAACAAGCCCTTTACCTCCACGGTGTTGCACTCTATATGTTTCACATGGAATTCTTTTAATATATCCACTATCTGTAATTGTAATAATAACATCCTGCTCAGGGATTAAATCCTCCATATCAACTGTGATTTCACCCTCAACTATATCAGTTCTTCGTTTGTCACCAAATTTTTCTTTTATCTCAACTAGTTCTTTTTTGATTTCATCAAGAATATGTTGTCTGTCCGAGAGAAGCCATTCTAGTTCTTCAATTAATTTCTTTGTTTCATTGTAATCCTGCTCTACTTTTTCTATCTCCATACCCGTAAGTTTTTGGAGCCGCAAATCAAGAATAGCTTTAACCTGTTCTTCAGTGAATTCAAACCTTTCCATGAGTCTTTCTTTTGCTTCATCAACTGTTTTACTTGCCCTTATTATTTTGATTACTTCGTCGATGTTTTTAAGTGCAAGCATATATCCTTCTAGGATATGCATTTTCTCCTGTGCTTTCTTTAGATCATATTTTGTTCTACGGGTGATTACAAGTACTCTATATTCAATAAAATGAGTTATCAAATCCTTAAGCCCAAGTGTTTTTGGTTCGCCATCTACAATAGCTAGATTATTTACACCAAAAGTAGTCTGCATATCAGTATGTTTAAAAAGCTGAGATAAAACTACATCTTCAATGACATCACGTTTAAGAAGTATTACAACACGCATACCATCCCTATCTGATTCATCACGAAGATCACTAATACCTTCTATTTTTTTATCTTTAACAAGTTTTGCAATAGACTGAAGAAGTTTTGATTTATTTACCTGATAGGGAAGCTCAGTGATAATAATTCTTTTTCTACCTTCTTTTTCTTCAATATGTGTTTTAGCACGAACCCTTAGAAGACCCCTACCTTCTGAATAAGCCTGAAGAATACCTGCTTTTCCATAAATAGTCCCCCCAGTTGGAAAATCAGGCCCCTGAATTGTATCCATAAGTTCAACTGTTTCAATTTCAGGGTTATCAATGACTTTTATCGTACCATCAATTACTTCACTTAGATTATGCGGAGCCATATTAGTTGCCATACCAACAGCAATACCTGAAGAACCATTTACTAAAAGATTAGGAATAACTGCCGGAAGCATCACAGGTTCTTTCAAACTCCCATCAAAATTATCAGCCCAATCAACAGTATCCTTTCCTATATCCTGAAGCATCAGATCAGAAATCTTTGCAAGCCTACTTTCAGTATATCGCATGGCTGCTGCTGAATCACCATCTATACTTCCGAAATTACCTTGTCCATCAACAAGCGGGTAACGTAGTGAAAAATCTTGAGCCATACGAACCATTGAGTCATATACTGCTTGGTCACCATGTGGATGGTATTTACCAAGACAATTATGCGAAATCATTCCATTTGCTACAAATTCATGGTCATTTTCAACCTGAATGTCGTATGTTTCCTGTGCTTCAATTTTTTCAACTGATGAGACCTTCAAAAAAGTAATCTTGTTTTTTATTATTTCTTCAATAAATTTGTTAAGATTC
>CAZOBL010000113.1:0-4843 GCA_964578185.1 uncultured Thermoplasmatales archaeon | reverse complement strand
TAAAAATGGAGAGTTTTTTAGGGAAACTTGTAGATTTTAAAAATCCTGATATAATGGTTGTTTTAGATACGATGTTTGATGTTGTTTCACTTCAGATTAAACCAGTATATATCTATGGTCGTTATAAAAAATTTAAACGTGGTTTACCTCAGACGAGATGGTTTTGTAGAATATGTCGGGGTGTAGGCTGTAAAAGATGTGATTACACGGGAGTGTTGTATGATAGTAGTGTTGAAGATTTAATCTCGGCTAAGATTATAGAGTTATTTAAAGGGGAATCTGCGTCTTTTCATGGTTGTGGTCGTGAAGATATTGATGTAAAAATGCTTGGTAACGGTAGGCCTTTTGTAATTGAAATTGAAAATCCACGTCTTCGAACTTACAAATTAGAAGAGTTACAAAAGGAGATAAATAATTATTGTGAAGGTAAAGTTGAAATTGTTAACTTAAGGTTTTGTGATAAATCTGAAGTTGTAAGGCTTAAAGAAGCAAATTTTAGAAAGGTTTATAGAGTAGTTTTTAATGCAGAAGGCTCAATAGATATCGAAAAGCTTAAAAAGGCGGTCCAGTGTTTACAGGCTAGTAAAGTAAAACAAAAAACGCCATCAAGAGTTGCTCACCGTCGAGCTGATTTGATTAGAGAAAAACATGTATATAACTGCGAAATTGAACGCTTAGATGGTTCTGTAGCTATATTAAAACTGGAAACACAATCTGGTACATATATTAAAGAGGTTGTTTCTGGTGATGATGGTAGGACGCAGCCGAATATTAGTGATTTAATTGGTGTTCCCTGTAAAGTATCAAAATTGGATGTCCTAGAGATTAAGGGGGAATAAGAATATGGTTAAGAGATCAAAGGGCTTGAGAAGTAAAAGTAGACATAAGCTTAAAAAAAGAGCAAGAGACCGAGGAGTTAATTCTATTACAAGAGCTCTGCAGCAGTTTAAGGAAGGAGATTCTGTAAATATAGTGATAGATTCATCTGTGCAGAAAGGTATGCCACATATACGATTTCATGGTTTGACCGGTAAAGTTGAAGGTAAACAAGGTAATTCTTATTTAATAGGAATTAAAGATGGTAAAAAGCATAAGAGCTTGGTTATTAGACCTGAACATTTAAGGAGAGTGCAATAAATTGCCAAGAGATGAATCTGATGTTAAACCTGTTTCTATATCTGAAGTTAAAAATATGTTGCAGAAAGCAAGTAAAGATCGAGAGGAGCTTATCTATGAACAAAAAATTGCGCTGGAGCATGCTCAAAAGTTTGCTACATTATCTGTAAAAAAAACTAAAGAGTTAGTAAATGAGTTAATGAAGATTGAATTCATAAAAGAAAAATATGCCTATAAAATTGCAGATATCCTGCCCGCTACAGATGATGATCTTAAAACGATTTTTGCAAAAGAACGAGTAACAATAAGTGATGATGACAGTAAAAAGATATTAGATTTGGTTGCTAAATATTCCGATTAGTATAATATAATTTGGGGGTTTGATAAGCGTGGAGGACTATGTTTATGTTTTAGACCATTTACCTGAGGGTAGAGGAGATTTGCCTCCTTATAAAAGATATCCTGTAGTGTATGGTCTGGGTAGTAGTCAGTTTACTCTTTTAGAGCTTGTCCCCAAGAAAAATGTTAATCTTTCGATTGGTGAGAAAATATACGTTGGTAAAAACGGTAAAAAAAGGGAGAAAATTTCAAAGATTAAAGGCCGTGTTAACTATGATGATTTAACCTCTACGGCTCATGGTGAACTACCGTATATTGTTACCGATATTGTGCATGATAATGAAGATCGTTTCGTTAAATTTTTTAATGAAGCACCTGCGATATCAACTCGTTTCCATGTGTTGGAGCTACTTCCGGGTTTGGGTAAAAAAATGATGCATGATATACTTGAGGAGAGGCGAAAAAAACTTTTTTCTAGTTTTAAAGAAATGTGTGATAGAATAGATTTCTTGCGCGCTCCAGATAAATTGATTTCTAATAGAATTATTGAGGAGCTTTCAAATCCTGAAGAGAAATATAGATTGTTTACACGTCCACCTGTTTCAAAAGGTCGATATTAAATATTTTAGAGTTTATTGTGTTTTTTTATGAGTGAAAAATTCGGTCAAAATTTTTTGATTGATACGGGAGTTGCACGAAGAGAAGTTGAGTATGCAGATGTGAATTCTAGTGATGTTGTATTGGAGATAGGCCCGGGTCAGGGAATATTAACAGATGTTTTATCAAGGAAGGCTAAAAAAGTTATTGCCGTTGAAATTGACAAAGAGCTTTATAGCCTTCTTAAGGGTGGATTGTCTGATAATGTTTTACTTATAAATGAGGATGTTTTAAAAGTTGATTTTAACAAGTTACCATCTTTTAATAAAATTGTTTCAAATCTTCCATTTCAGATATCCTCAGAGCTTACATTCAAATTACTAGAGCTTGATTTTGATTTAGCAGTTCTTATCTATCAATATGAGTTTGCTAGACGTATGATCGCTAGTGTTAATACAAAGGATTATTCTCGTTTAACTGTAAATCTAAGTTATAAATGTAGCTGTGAAATTTTAGAAAAAGTGCCTAAGGGTTGTTTTAATCCTCAGCCTAGAGTTGATTCTGCTATAGTTAAACTTGTGCCTTTGGATAGTCCTGCTTTTTTTGTGCAAGATGAGAAGTTTTTTTTTAATTTAACCAGGAATCTTTTTAGTTATCGTAGGAAGAAAATTAAAAATGTTTTAAAAAATGTTTATGGTTTTACGCATCCAAATTTGCCTTTTTCTGAAAGGCGTATAGGTGAGCTTTCCCCTGAAGAGATCGCTGAGCTTAGTAATTTTCTTCATAAACATCTCAATTGTTGATTTTTCTTTATGGTTTTTTTTCAATCTGTTATTCTATCACGATATATTTATATATTAAACGCCTCAAAGTATAACATAGTGGTATGGTGAAGGGACCGATTAATAATCAATTTGAGGAATTTTCTATGAAAAAAAAATTAATGATAGTTGATGATGACCCAGATATTTTAATAACAATTAGACGTATTTTTGAAAAAGAAGGATATGAAGTTTTCACAGTTGATAGCGGAATGGACTGTATAGATGAATTGGAAAAAGGCTTTAATGGTATAATTTTAATGGATATTATGATGCCTTTTATGGATGGATGGGATACTATTAAAACAATTATTGAAAAAGGATTAAACAACAAAGTGGTAATCTCAATTATTACTGCAAAAGGTTCAAAGGAACGTAAAAAAATGAAAGGTCTTGAACCTTATATTAAGGATTATATCAGTAAACCTTTTGAGGTTAAAGATTTAATATCCAATGTTAGTGATATGGTTGCATCGTAATTTTTTATTTTATTCTATTTTGGAATTATTTAAATATTGTATATCTGTTTTCTTTTTTTTGTTGATGTTGGATGGGTGTTATAGAGACTAAAAGTCTTACTAAATATTATGGTGAGTCCAGAGGTATTGAAAATCTCAGTATTTCTGTTGATGAAGGGGAAATATTTGGTTTTTTAGGGCCCAATGGGGCAGGAAAAACAACGACTATTAGAGTATTGCTAGGGCTCCTAAAGCCTACTAGTGGTGAAGCATATATTTTTGGCAAGAATATATCAGAAGATATTGTTGAAATACGTAAAAATGTAGGTTATATACCTGGTGAGCTTGCACTTTATGAGCATTTAACTGGTCAACAGCTTTTGGATTATTTTAGTGATATTAGAAATACCGACCTTGTTCTTTTAGATGAGCTTTTAGATATTTTTGATTTACCTCTTAAACGCAAGATTAAGAGTTATTCTCGTGGTATGAAACAGAAGCTGGGGATAATTCAGGCTTTTATGGATGATCCAAAGATTGTTATTATGGATGAACCAACAAGTAGTCTAGATCCCCTGCTGCAGCAGAAATTCTATGAGTTTTTAAGTAATGAGAAGAAAAAAGGTCGTACAATGTTTTTTTCTTCACATATACTAACTGAAGTTGATAAGATATGTGATCGAGTTGCAATAATTCGTAATGGAGAACTTGTCACACTTGAAAGCGTTGAAAAACTTAAAAAGAAAAAAGGTAAAATTATTCGTTTGAAAATCAAAGAGAAAGCTGAGAGTTTCAAAGGACCAAAAGACACCAAGGTTAAAGACGGGTGGATAGAGTTTGTAGCAGAAGATAGTATTGATTCATGGATTAAAAAAATTTCAAAATATACAGTGTTAGATCTTGATATCAAAGAGTTCAGTCTAGAGGATATCTTTATTCGATATTATGATGAAGACGGGGGTGACTAAAAAAATGGATTTTGATCTTAAACAAATTCTACGTTTTAAAATAGCTATTCAGACAATTAAGGATTACTGGAAGGTTACATTAATTCTCACCCTGCTTTTTTCGGGTATGGCTGCTATGTATGCTGGTATGTATCCTGCATTTGAAGATATTATGAAAGAAATGGTGAATAACGAAAGTGTAGAATCACTTGGTTTTATCCCTGGTTATCAAGATATGGATACTTATGTTGGTTTTCTAAATATTGAGATGTATCAGATTTTCTGGATACTAATTCTCGGTATCATAATTGGTTTTATCGCAGGTTCAATAATATCAAAAGAAGTAGAGTCAAAAACAATTGATCTTTTAATGTCAAATCCAATATCCCGCAAACAGATAATTTTTGAAAAATTTGCAGGTCTTATACCAATGATTCTTGTAATCGATTTTGTAGCAATGCTAACAGTCATGGGTGCAACAATTGCTATAGGTGAAGATTTAAACTTTTTATATCTATTT
Organism: uncultured Thermoplasmatales archaeon; assembly: GCA_964578185.1. GTDB lineage: Archaea > Thermoplasmatota > E2 > DHVEG-1 > DHVEG-1 > JAZKSG01. Next base: position 45 of record CAZOBL010000113.1, on the reverse strand, counting down.
TATACACATGCCATATCTATTTTTTATTTTATAGCTGTAGTTGCA
>CAZOBL010000112.1:0-5199 GCA_964578185.1 uncultured Thermoplasmatales archaeon | reverse complement strand
TCCAAAAGTTAGAAAGAACCAAAAAAGGGAAAGAAGAATAAAAATAATAATGAAAGTAATCGCAGCAACAAAAGATATACGAAGTAATTTAGTTTGCAGGTTATCCAGATTCATTGTTTAAACAATTTATTAATTGATTTATTAATACTGACGCAGTCATTAGAGGTAATGTAGAAGTTGAGGTCTACAAGCAATATGGTAAACATAATGACTGCGCCAGTGTGTTAACACTATCATAATTACCTATCTTTGTCAAGAAGTATAAAAAATATATAGAACCTATTCCTGTATTTCTTTTGCGCAGTCTTCGCATAGATAATAAGCTGCCTCGATCCCCTTGTCGTTAGTAACACGAACCCACTTTTTAGCCACATTACTGCAACCTTCCATTTGGCAAATAGCAGCAGTACTCTCCTCTTCATAATTTTTTACAACAGCAATAGGCTTGCCATACCGAGTAAGAACTATTGGAAGATCATCCATATAATCACTCGCATGGCGCTGAAAATCTCTTCTTGATACCTTCTTCATTGTTACTGTATTATCCCACATCCGTTGACAGAAATCAACCCTAAACCACCCGAATATTAAACCGTGCCAACGTTACGTCCTCGTCATCAAAAGCAATATCCACCTCCTTACCAAACATAGAAATTTGAGTGCCTTTAGAACTACTCTTAGGGACTTTATAATCAACAAACCGGCTAATACGTAATCGGGAACACCAAGTAATAACATACTCTTTCCCCCCACCAGACCATACAACAATCTGATTCTGCTTGCTAAGAACACGCAGAAGCTCAACCATCGCCTCATTAGGCGTGTCATCAGTATTTAACAAACACCCATCTATATCAAAAGCTATTAATTTCATAATAAAATAAATGCGCCTCTGGGAACAGAATTAAACTGTTCCCAGCATAGGCGCCAAATGAATCTACTCTAGTCGATCGACTTGGAAATCGACAGTACCAGGACCTGGCTCCGCATCTCCCGCAACCGTCACACCAATAGTAATAGTTGCAGTATTACCCTCACTCATAACAATTTCCTCCGCCACACCAAAGTCGAAAGTGTGCGTACCCTGTCCAGGAATTTCCCAGGACAACGTGTCACCAACCAAATTGTCCGACTTTGTAACAAGAAAAGAGACGTTCTGATCAGGACGAGGAGCACTCAACGCTACTTCATAAGTTCCTGAAGCAGAATCGCCGGGGTACATCGTTGCCGGAAGCTCCATATTGTCTGTAACAACCAAAGGCTCAGTTACTGCTGTTTCAGATGTATCGGCAAACACTGTATAAGCAGCATAAGCAACACCAACAAAGACAGCAAACCCGAGAAATACAGACAAAATTGATTTAAGTAGCTTATTCACTATTACTCACCCCCTTTCGAAAAGATAACCATTAATAAGGAATGTCCTTAGGTTCTAAATAATCTTGATCTTGGCAACTGGTAAAACCACGTCCCAACCTATCCCGACGCGACTCCTCGGGTAGCCACGGAATACTCACATAAATATCCAGAATCTTTTCCCCCTCACAAACCCGTTTCTTAAAAAACGCAAGGCCAATTTCAAATCGCCAAGAAGTAGTAAAGAACCCGTCAGGGCGAACACACCCAAACAAGAAGGCAAAAGGAACACTCATTAAATGAACTGGCCTTCCCATAAGCTTATCCATAAGTCCCGTGGGGCGCCTCACAATAGCACTAATATAATACGGAGCAATTTGAATCTGGATTACGTATCCAAATAGCTTTAATCTGTTTCCTGTATCAATCATTACAGAGCTGCAATAAGTATAAGAGTAACAAGAATAGCAAGCGCCACATAGTAAATAAGAGCCGAGTTTTTCACAGGCTCGCCCATATCCTCTACAGAAGCTTCGTAAGGCGCAGAGTCCTCACCAAATTTAATTTCCCTATCCTCAGCAGGATCATCAACAACCTCAACACTCTCTGGAAAGTACTTACCTTCGTGAATCATACGCATATGAGTTTTAACACCTCTGGAATTCTTAAGCATCTGCCCACAAATAGGACAGGTTCTTTTTCCTTCAGCACTTACGTATTTACCTGTTTGTAATCGAGCAATAATAGCCAATATAATTCACCCCCTCTCAAAATGTTAGATGTCTAAAGTTTTTAACTAAGAATGTGGCAGTGAGCATGATTTTTAATTTTTCGCTGTTGCCATCGAATTTTGCGATCAGGAAGCATCCTTTTAATCATGTCTTTTTCTTCAGGGGAAAAATGGGGTTTATGCTCTGTAGAAACAACCATAGGAATCTTACCCCCACCTTGGCAAGTTCTACAGAAGGTCAAATAAAAGGGGAAACTGTCATGGTCACACAAATCACACATAATTATTTTTCTTTCCAGTTGAAAACATGCAAAAGAGCATAAAATACCTCCGCATTCTCTTCCAACTCTTCCTTACTCAAATCACAAACCTCGATAGTCTTGTCCTTAATCCGAACAATCTTGGCCCAATCAGCGTTAATAATATTCGCATAAGCACCAGCCTGAATCTTATGGGAATCATAAATCCCACTACTAAATTTCCAATCAATAAGACCGCACTTTCCATCTTCATCAAAACCAGCCAAGTCGCACGTACCAGCGTAGTCACCATTATAAATCGTTTCCTCTACTAACGAGGGCTCGATTTTGTTATCCTTCCACCAATCCTCCCAGATACGCCAAGCTTCAGCCTTCTCCTCACTTAACATGCTCTCAGTCTTAAAAAGAGGTATGTTGTAATTCTTCAAATATTTAGCGACCACACTATGCATATCAGAACCAAAATCTCGCGCACGCATACTTATCCGTGACGCCTCCTCATTTCCTACTGATCCTCTCCAATAAGCTAGGCTCGGTTTAGCCAAAGTTTTACCAATAACATGCGTCACAGCAGGACGGACTAACTCCTCAGTACCGCTCTGAATGTGATAATAACCTCTCTTCCTTTTTATCTTTTGTTTTTTACTCATCTGTGATAAATTGGTCTGCCAAACTCATCCTTTTCCTTAGTTTTCTTACCTGTAGCCCTCCAACCATGCGGATCCCTTTCAGTGTCATATCTAGTATCAGAGACATCAATCTTCTTGCCGTCTTTCCTTCTTATAGCAATGGGGCGTCCAGTCTCCTTATCGTAACCAAGCGCAGAAACGTCTGGGTAATGCTTAATAATCTTTTTTTGGCGTTGTATCTCCTCGCCGCCACAACTACAGCTATAAACCAACCGCTCCTTACCACTACTAGTCTTGACCCACTCTTTCTTTATTTCCTCACCACACTTCTCACAAACACCCTTTTTCCAATTCCAACTCTTACGACCCATTTTCCTGCTCCTTTCTTTTGGACCGACCACTAAGCCATTCGTAATCCATAACCACAGCAATGGGTTTATTGTATCTAGTCAAAACTAGCGGAGTGCTATCCAAATACTTACTTGCTTTTAATTGAAAGTCTCTAACAGATATTTCTTGCATATTTATTAGCTAATAAGAGCGCGATGAGCTTCCTTAGGTCAGACAGCACCGAAGCTCCGTGAGTGTGAAAACCTGCCCATACAACCTGCGACAAGCCGTCATAAGTAGATATGAGGACATAGTGTGGTTGATGTCTGTTTACGTCTTAAAAAGCACCGCGCTCTAGCAACCAACAAAATCATCTCCCAGAGGCTGGGGGCAATGGAAGTCGACAAAACTTTGCCCCAGCCCGAATAATAAAACTCTACTGGGCCCTGCCCATACCCAGCCTCTGAAAGACAATTAATAACTATACTTGGACTCGAAAACATTATCGTCCATTGTCAGATAACGTACAGCGTCGATAAAAGCTAATATAGCTGGAATAAATGTCCAAAAGAACACAAAATAAAGAACTCCCTGCTTAACCTGCCCCAGATAAAACTTGTGAATACCAAGACCACCCAAAAAAAGCGCTAAAATAGCAGCTACAACCTTATTAACTTCTCGCTTCTTTTCTTTTGCCATATAAAATCACCCCCCGAGAAAGAACATAGGAATAAAAACAAATATAGTCAAAAGCAACATGATTACAGCCAGCCACTGAACAACATACGCAAACCATCTTACCACACGAGAATCCATAATTTTATTAAGATCTCTATTAAAATCGGGATAATCACGGTACTCTTTGTCTACTAAATCGTCTACTAAGTTCATGAATGTTAACACAATCATATCAATTGTGTTGACACTTGTCAACTACATGTGGTAATCTGGTGTAAAATTAAGTAATGTGGTACGCTGGTACTACCTCTGGTAGGGTGACAGAGAGGGCGAATGTGGCTGGTTGCTAACTAGCTGAGGGTAACACCTCCGAGGGTTCGAATCCCTCCCCTACCGCCATAATAAGGCTGTGTAAACGGATAAGGAGGCCGGGCGGGCTGTAAACCCGTCTCTCGCTTGAGATTAGTGAGTTCGATACTCACCACAGCCACCATCGGAGTGTGGCGTAGTGGCTTAGCGCACCGCGTTTGGGTCGCGGGGGTCGTGGGTTCGAGTCCCACCACTCCGACCAGGAAGGATTATCAGATTGGCAACTGAACTTTACTATTTCTATGCGAGCCAACGAAAATTGAAATTTTCATAATCCTATTGCATAATAGGTATATGAGAACTCCAAATACTACCTGTTATACATGTGGAAAGCCTATCTATAGACGGCCATCGACTTTAGAAAAATGTGAACATTCCTACTGTTCAAGGAAGTGCCAGGGAGCAATAAGAAAAGCAAAAAAGGTAAAGATTACTTGTCAGGAATGTGGAAAAGAGTTTTTTGTTCCTACTTACAAAAAAGACAGAAAATACTGTTCACATGCATGTTCAAATAGGGCAAGAAGGGGTATTACCTATACAGGAGAGAAGTACGAGAATAGTTCAAAGAGGAGACTTGCTAAACTAGAAAATACAGTCGATTTTAGTTCCTGTATGGTTAAAGGTTGTAATTACAATAAAATGTATCACATACACCGTTTAATACCTGGTAGGAAGGATGGAAAGTATGAAATAGGAAACATGTTTGCTATTTGTCCAAATCATCATGCGGAAATACACAGGGGGATTACAAAAGTTATTAAAGTTAATAACCACGAATTAGAAATAATAGAATGAAAAGAAGCGAGCTTAACCGCCTTAGAGGTTCGACTCCTCTTCCTTCCGCCAT
>CAZOBL010000111.1:0-5284 GCA_964578185.1 uncultured Thermoplasmatales archaeon | reverse complement strand
GGCACGGGAATACCCAAAACACATAGTCCGTTTTTGATTACTTGCGCAACCGCTTTTGTAAGAAGCATTCTGAATTCTTTTTCTTCACTTTCAACAAGTATTCTGTGCTTGTTATAAAAAGTATTATACTTTTGTGCCAGCTCAAAAAGGAAGTTGCAGATAATGTTTGGCGCCAATTCTTGTTTTGCATCCAAAACCACTTCTTCAAATCTATAAATCCAATGTAAAATATCTTCTTCTTCTTTGTTTGGTTTGTAGTCCTCTACTTTTAAATCAGCCAATTTAAAATCACTTGCTTTTCTAATTACCGACTTACATCTGGCATAAGTATATTGCAAATAAGGTCCGGAATTCCCTTGCAAAGAAATTGATTTGTCAAAGTCAAATTCCACGTCCCTGCCAATCCCGCTTTTTAAAAGCGCATATTTTACCGACCCGATTGCAATCATTTCTGCAGTTTCTTCTGCTTCATCAGCCTCACTGTCAATTTTTTCCGACTCCTTGATTTTTTTGACTGATTCTTCTTTTGCCCGGTCCAAAAGCCATTCACCCGTAATTACATTTCCTGTCCTGGATGACATTGCTCCGGTTGGCAGGCCGACCATGCCGTGTGAAATATGCGTGGTTTTTTCTGCCAGTTCTGGATAGACCTCCTTTAGCGCCCTCAAAATCACCTTAAAATACTCGTCAACCTCGTTTCCGGTAATAATAAAGGAAGAGTCATATTCAAACTTTTGGTATTTAAGGTGTGCCAAACCCAAATCTTTGGCTTCATAAGTGGGTAGGCCCAATGAATTAATAAAAACCCTAGTGTGCAGTCCGTATTCCTCTCCGGGAAAAACAATTGCTCCCCTGCTTTTTTGAAAAACACCTTTATCCAAATATTTTTTTACAATTTTAAGTCCGTATTCTCCGGTAAAGCTTTCAAAAAAGTACATATCAAAATCTGTTCCCAGTCTGTCATAGATTTTTTCAAAATATGCCAAGCTCCATTCCCTACCTAATTGATAAAGTTCTTTAACTTTTTCATAACCTTTTTCCGAATCCAGCATTTTTTTGTAGTCAACCACCGGCTCCCAGTCTTCTTTTTCTACAAGGTTTTCCTGGGCAGCAAGATAAACAAGCAGGTTCATGTTTTTTATTTCTTTTTTTACTTTGTCGTCTTCCTTAAAAGCAGTCGCACCCATTACATAGGCTTGTCCCAAAAAATGAATTTTTCCTTTAAGCTCTTTTTTTGACAAATCATCCAATTCAATATCTTCTTTTTCCATTTTCTTTTGCCATCCCCAAATAGATTTGGCAACATGCATGCCTACGTCACCTTGATAATTTGCCCTTTTCACCTCAGCACCAGATGATTCATACAATTTTGCCAACGTCTCACCAACAATATTACTGTATAAATGACCAATGTGTAGTTCTTTAAAGGGATTTGGGTCAGTATATTCAACCATTACTTTTCTTTTTTCTTCACTTTTATTTGTTCCATATTCTTCTTTCCCAATTATCACTCTCTCAACCTCTTTGACAAGCTGTTTATTTTTGATTGATATATTAATAAATCCCGGCTTTACCGCTTCAATATTTTCACTAAGCTCTTGCAGCTCTTTATTTTTTTCCATTTCTAAAACAATCTCTTTGGCTAATTCAAAGGGGTTTTTTTTCAACTGTGAGGCAAGAATCAAGGCAATATTAGTTGAGTAATCCCCAAATATCTGCTTGTCCGGATGTTCAATTTTATAATCCTTGCACTCAACCCCGAAATGTATTTTATCAATAATTGTTTTGATTTGGTCTTTTATTTGAGTTTTTAATTTTAACATTGTTTTATTTTAGCATAATAACAAATTTAGCTTAAGTTTGGTCTCCTAAAAGAAAAAAGGGCTTGTCCAAAGTGTTTGCCCGTTTATCTGACTTAATTTAATAAACACAGCATTTTCTTTTTGTAAATCTTTATCTTTAAACGTATATACAAATTGCTTTTCTTTAAACTTTTTATTCTTATTTACTTTTAAGAATTTTATGCTTGCATTTTTATTGATTTCTAGCTTTACTGGCTTATTTATATCTGTTTCAAACTGTTTTTTATTGACATCAAGCTTACAAACCCCTGATTTCTTACTTAGTTCAACTATTATAGCTTGGGTATTACCCGTAGTAAAAGCTTTAAAACTTAATTTATTCTTGTCGTGTTTGATTTTAGTATGGTTAAAGATATTAACCTTTTCCAGGCTTATAATCTTGTTGTTGGGAAATTCGACTTCCCCATCCCAGAAAATTTTCCTTTTTTTCACATCCTTTTTTCCGCCACTCCAGGCTATCTTAACAAACTTTGATTTTTTAACTTCACTAGAATTTTCGTACAGTAAATCTGATTTGTTATATATTTCTACATTCTCTATGGGCGCTGTTCCTTTGCAAACTATTTGTACATCTTTAACTTTCGCGTTTTGGGGTAATTTTTCCCCGATTTCTGCTTCAAACAATTTCCCTTTTAAACTGTAATTTAAAACAGCATCAATATAGATTCTTTCTCCTGTAGTTGCATAGCACTTTCTTTTTTTTAGCGCCTTAAAAACCTTTTTTTTTGTCAGATTGTTAGCCAGCACACAAGTCAAACCCCCGAAACAATCAAATTCTTCTAGACCAGGATAGCTTGCTCCTGGTTTGCCATGATGTCCGTCACTGTTTGCAACCACACCTACTTTGTATCCTCTCTCTAATGCATCAAGATAGAACCACTCAAATGTTCCCCACACAGAGTGTATTTCAACCAAATTCTCTAATTTAGAATTAAAAAAATTCAAGTCCGCTTGTCTGCCGCCAACATGTGGAATTACCAGAGTTTCTTGTGAATTTAACTTGGGATACAAATCCTTAACATGAGGACAATCAGATTTTATGTCTTGATAGTCATCTAATAATGCATGGGATGATCTGTATATTTTTTCGTTGTTATGCAAAAATATTATGTTTCTGTCTCCCCCTTTTCCCCTGTTGCCTGACCATTCGTAACCACAAAAGAAAATAAAATTGTTGTCAGTATAAACTTTAGCTAAACTTTTAATTTTTTTCCAAAGCGAATTACTTATCTCAAAATCATTCCCCTGGCAACTTGCAATATCTAAAAAAGCATAATTTTTTGCGAAATCCAAACATTTTTCCAGTTTGCCGGTTCCACATGTTTCCTCAGACTGCCAATGCAGATCCGCCCAATAATACTTTTTATCACTTACAACAATTGGATTTGATATTCCGGTTAAGTGTTTCCAACTACTTTTGATATAGCCATTTTCCTTTTTCATTTTACCTAGCACAACAGATCTCCCTTTTTTAAACTTTACCTTTTTACCTTCAAGTCCAAACTCTTTATAATTTTTAACAGAAAAATATCCTTGTTTATTTAGGCAAGGATTCCCCCATTGGTCTTCAAGCTTAACTAAAAATTTAAATTTTTCTCCGTAAGAAACACAGCTGGGAGCAATAATTTTTAGCTTATCTGGCTTATCAGGAAGTATTTTAATCTTGGCTTTTTTTCCCAGTTCAAAATACCAACCAGTAGCAAAAGGATCAAGCAAAAGCTTAATCTTAAAACTGTCCTCTAAAAAAGTCTGCATTCGCCAGTTCTTAAAATTAATCTTAATCACATCCCCTTCTGACAAATATGTCTGTTTAAGCTGTAACAAAAACCCTTGATTCCACGGCCGAGGATTTATTTTCCCTTCAACCTTACAATGAACAAGCTTAGCCTTGTTCTTGCTAGCAGTTACACTAACAAAGTTCGGCTTGCTAGGTTCCGCAAACTGGACACCAGCTACATCAGAGGATATTCTAAACAAAACTTTTATTCCCGCCCCTTCAGCCAACCCAGTCTTGCCAACAACATATTTTAAGCTGTAGTCAACAACACTCCCTGCTGTAGCTGCATGCAGATTTGTATCAATCTTCCCAATTTTATCCTGATAAAAATTCGCTATTGTGTTCTTCATTTAACTTTTGCAAAATTTATCATATCCTCTTCAACACCCAATTGTAATGCTGAATGCCCTAAAAAATCCAGATATAGGCCATTTGTTTCTCTTTTTATTTTTTCTGCCCTCTTAACTAATTCTTCAGTCGCAGTTTCTTGGGCACCAGGCATGTGTTTGAAACCAGTAAAATCTTCAGGTTCAGGCAATCCGTTGTTAGTAAACTCAAAACAACCCCTTGAAAAAGTCGGTGCAATAATCTGTTTCCATTCTGCAGGATGCTCTGATTCGCCTGGAACAAACTTGCCTCCCTCACTAGCTTTATTCAATGCCTGACTGTCAAACTCAACTCCTTCATAGGCAATGCCCAGATTGGAAAGCATGGCAGCAATTGGTTTTTCTCCTAAAGCACAAAGTTCATAGGCTAAAGCAGTAACCGGAATACCTAAAGCAAGATATTTGTCATTAAGCATACACGTATATTTTATGTTGCTAATTAATATCTCCGGATCAATCCCTCCCTGAAACTTCAGGTTAGATTTATAGGTTGCCAATGGATCTCTTAAAAGAACCACTGCTTTAATTTTCTCCTGCGGAAAGCCTGCTTGCATTAACAAATCCACCGGATCAAATTCTTCTGCTTTGTTAAACGGACCTAGTGTTTCTTTAGCACAAATCATTTCCGCACCCTGATCTTGCCCCGGAATAACAAACTCCCCATATTCCAGACCGTGTCTAATAATAGTCTTCCATGGCTGGTAATAGCCGGTATGCACCTCCGCCTGACTCATTAACAGACCTAAAAAAGCTGTACTTGCAGTTCTGCCGGGTCCAATGGCAACCACTGCATCCGGGCAGTTGCCCGGTTCAGGTACAACCGTATGTTCAATTACATACTCAGGAGAAAAATATGTCTCTTTGAGTATATTTCCATCTGCATCATCATAATTGCTTTCAACATGGTGTATTTCACCAGGTTGGATTATTTCTTTTGGCATTTTATTTCCTTTCTTGAACTTTTTATATTTCGCCTCTTGTGCGCCCGGCAGGACTTGAACCCGCAGCCTACTTCTTAGAAAGAAGTTGCTCTATCCAGTTGAGCTACAAGCGCAAAAAAAACGCCCCTCTGACTACGAACGTAATTGTTCATAATCAAAGGGGCGTTTTCTAATACCAAACGCGGTACCACCCTTTTTTATCTTAGCCTTCACAAACTAAGAACTTGATAACTCTCTCTATCAATCTTGATGACAAGAGTTTGAAGTGGTTACGGTCTTCTGCCGTCCTGTATTTTTACAGGCTCCTCAGGGATCGCG
>CAZOBL010000110.1:0-5417 GCA_964578185.1 uncultured Thermoplasmatales archaeon | reverse complement strand
TTCTTATTACCATATAAAAACTGTAGGAATTTACCATGTATTTTAACGCGTTGCTCATGTTTACCATTGTATATTATTCCTTTTTTTATAAGCTCAAAATTTTTATCCCAAAAAAATCTAGTTTCTTTGTTTAAATTCTCCCTAAGTTTTTTGTAGTTTGTAAGGCTATTTTTAAGATCACTCACTCCCAGTAAAGACAAAAATTCTTTATGCGTTAAATGTTTAATTCCTTGAATTTTTAAATCGGTTAGATAATTGGCAGAAGGATCAAGATCTATTGCATAAATTATTTTTGGACTTTGCAATAGCATATTTAATACATTATCTCCAGCGGAAGAAATTGACAGAATAATATCTTGTTGTTTAATTTGTAGTGCTTTTTGTATAACTTTTGGGTCTTCCCAGCACATTCCATATGCAATGGTTTTTGTTTTTTTGTTAAATAGATTCATAAAACTCATTTTTTATTTATCAATTTGTAGAAGTATAATTCATCATATTTAATTATGTAATATCGAAGGTATTTTCTACATTTAAGCATTATTTTTTTTACAAAACTAACTTAAGTATCAAAAATTATAGATTTTATTACTTATAAAACACGTAGTTTGGATGATCGAATTGTACAACACTATATCCATTTTTTTTAAGGAAATCTATCGAATATTTCACACGATTATTTATTTCTTCTCTACTGATCTTTGGTTCAAAGGTTTCTGCTAATGTATTTTCTTTACAGGAAAAAGGAAATATTCCACCTGAAGAAAAATTAATATCTTTAATAAATTCTAATGATTGATTTAATTCCTCTCTTGTTTCTGTAGGTAAACCAACGATAACATGGGCATTCAAAGATATATCGGGACAGGATTTTTTCAATCTAATAAGATCATTTTTCATTTTTTGAATATTTGAAAAACGCCTCATGAGTTTAAGTATCCTGGCACTACCAGATTGTATAGGAACATCCAAAAGTTTAATTTTATTTCTTTTTAAGATAATTTCAAAATCCTCTATATATTTGTTAATCCATGTTGGATGAAGATTTATTAGTGATATTCTATAATTTCCTTTTTCAGCAGTCATATCATATAGTAAGTCTGCAAGATTGCAATTGTTATCAAGACCATAAGCACCAGTATCATCTGATGTTAAAAAGAAATTTGAATAATTATTCCTAATGCCTTCTTTAAAGTCTTTTAATATTTGCTCTTTTGGTTTACTATGAAATTTTCCCACTGCACGTTTAATAGCACAATACGCACATTTGCCCATACAACCCCATGATATCCTGATTGGATAAGGGTCATCTTTTGATATCATCTCAGCATATAATGAGTTCTCCTCCATCAGATTATTCATAAAAATATATCTTAATTGAAGAAAAATATGGTTCATTTTAAAATTTTTTGCTATATTTCTTTTCAAAACTCTTTTGAAACCAGTTTCCTCCAAATCAATAAAATTAGATAATGGCCCGCTCTTTTCTTCAACTTCACAAAATTTAATTTTATTTTTAGGAAATAATAAATCAACTTTTTCTTGATTTTTATCTAAATCCTTTGAAGATATGCTTTTTCCTTTGAAGACCTCATCAAGTTTTTCTTTGTCAATACCAGGTATACATCCCCCTACAATAAGTTCTGCATCATAATTTTTAAATTTTTTTATAACGTTTAGACCAAAAACTGTTGATTCATTATTTGCTCCACAAGTGAATACAATAATCACATCAGCGTTTTTGGGGTTGTCTGTAGTCTTAAATTTGTTTTTTAATAAATACTCCCTCATCAATTTTGCATCAAGTAATCTTAATTTACAACCTAAGTTATAGATGTAAGCTTTTTTCATACTCCATAGTAACAGTTCCATTGAGACTATATAAAAGTTACTTATGCAACTGGTATTTATATTCACAATCTGAATAAAATATATACTTTTTTCTTTATTTCATTGATATATGCTTCTATAGTAACAAATAGTTATTCATTTTACATAAAACAATTTTTTTTTGACAAATTGAAACGGAGGTTTTATATAATTAACAAATTAACTTTATTATAGTATTATCATGATCAAGGACTTCATAGAATTGCAAAAAAATTTCTTATTTGAACAAAGAGACAATTATGAAATAAAGGATTTTGATAGTTTTTTTTATAATTTGAAAAAAAAAGCTAATTTTTTAAGATTAACAAACCACTTATTTTGGTATCTTGTTGATTTAATGATAATAAAAAACAATAAATTTTTGAGTTTATATCCCTCTGGATGGGAAAACGTTTTACATGAAGAAATTGAGATGGCAAAAATCTCAAAGGACGATAGGGTACTTCATATTGGCTGTGGTCCATATCCTATTACATCTGTAGTTATAGGGAAAATGTCAAAAGCATCTATTGTGGCAATTGATAGAAATCGAAAAGCTGTAAAATTAGCAAATGAATATATCACAAAAAAGAATATAGAAGGTATAAAGGTTATTCATAGTGATGGAAAGGATTTTTCATCTAAAGATTTTGATGTTGTAGTAGTTACAAGTTCTGTTATACCTAGAGAAAAAGTTTTGAAAAATGTTTTTGAAACAGCAAAAAATAATTGTAGAATTATTTGTAGAGAAGTAGATTTGGTAAAAAATCCACTTAAAAGATATATATTCAATAAAAAAGAGCTATTTATTGAGGATCAAATAGAGCATAGACTCAAGTGGAATTCTTATTTGGTAAAAATTGGTAAAATGAATTAAACCATATTTTTTTATGCAAAAAGTTTATTAAATATATGTTTTTTTATATAAATGGTGTATGAATATTTGCTTGATTTAAAATTATCTAAAAATGTATTTTTTACATTGATATTATTAGTTATTTTAGTAAATAGTGTAATTTTTTCAAACTCAGTATTTTCGCAGGACATTTCATCTAATATTGATTCTGAGGGTTCTTACTCTAAATGGACTGTAATGTATTATTTATGCTATGATTCTGGATCAATGTATGAATATGCTGAGTCAATGTTAGAAAATCTTTCAAAAATCGGCTCAAATGATGAGGTGAATATTGTCGTATGTTATGATGGATCTCTTCATGAAGATTCCAAAATAATGTATATTAACAAAAATGGTGAGAGAATTAATCTGAATTCAGCTTTTAACTGGCCAGCTGAGATTGATACAAGTGATCCAAACACGCTTGAAACATTTTGCACTCAGACAATAGAAAAATATCCTGCTGATTACTATGCGTTGATACCGCACATCCCAGGTGGAAGAGGCTGGCAGGAAATATGTTTTCATGATAGTTCAAATGGAGTTAGTGGAATATCTTTCCCTGTTTTATCAAATACAATTAGAAAAATTAATAATTATACTAACTCCAAACTTGATGTATTATATGTGGGCTGTGCTAATGGGATGGTTGAAGTCTCATATGAATTAAGAAATGAGGTTGAATATATTGTTGGTACTCAAGATTGCTTTCCCAGAAAAGATGTTATAACTCGTTTTACAGATGCAGTATATGATTTACATGATAATTATAACATGACACCATATGAATTCTCTTGCAGAACACCAGAGAATCTAAATCCTAAACCATTTTATTATTATGAAATCTTGGAAAATAAACCTCTTCCCTTCTTGAACAGATTCTTAAATAAAAAATCGTTCAAAGCCTTTCATACAGTAAAACACTATCCTTCTGCCTCTGTGATCAACAATAGTAATGCTGATTTACTGATAAAATCTATTGATAATCTCTCAGAATATTTAATTTTACATCTTCACACTAATAAAACAAAACAGACCATCAAGACAGCAAGGGAAAATACACAAGAATATGGTAAATGCTATAGTAAATTCAAAAAATTATCAATTTTCTATAAAAGATATAGTTTTGAGATACTTGCATATGATTGTTTTATTGATTTGTACGATTTTTCTGAGAATTTAAAGGGAGAAACAAATGATTTACATCTTAAACTATTGTGTCGAAATATAATGGATAATATGAACTCAACAGTTCCAATTATAAAAAAACCTGTAAATGATAGTTCACATGGTCTAAGTATATATTTTCCTGAAACAAAAAGATTATACAATTGGTACGTAGGTTTTAATGGAGAACTCCCTGAGCCATATGAAAACCTTAAATTTTCAATTGACACAAAATGGGATGAATTTCTTAAAACATATTATAAAGTATAAACCTTCTAGAAATGAGATTAACATTTCGTTAAATTAATCACAAAAAAAGTGATTAAAAACTCAGATGATTTAAAAAAGTGTGTTTTTAACAATATATTAACGAAAAGATTTATATTAAAGTATTTATACTATTATTTTAGGGGGTTACTAAGCAAAATGAATAAAATTCTACCAATTATGGTAATAATAACACTAATTTTTAGCGGAGCTGGAGTATACGCAATAAATACAGATGTAAAAAATGAAGAAAAAATATTTTCAAGTAATATAAATAGGAAATGTAGCTTTGAAGATAAAATTATTTTTTCAGATTTTGAAGTAGAAAAAAATGATGAGTATATTGAAATCCTATCAGTTGAAGAGGCAGTTTCTTATACTACCTTGCCTGGAAAACCTATGCTTCCAAAAATTGTTAAAAGTGTAGAATTACCATTTAATGCAAAAAATATTGAAGTCGAAGTCACTGTGCAGGGGATAGGTCAAAGTGTTATTGATAAAGAAATCAAACCTGTTTCGCCAATGCAACCTTTAACTGCTAATGTTTATGGCACTGTTAGATTTTATAAAGATGAAAATGTGTATTCTAGTTCAGATCTCTATCCGTCAGATTGGTATAAACATGATATAAGATCTGGATTAAACGCTGAAGGGGATGTTGTTAAACACGTTTCAATTCATGTATTTCCTGTCAGATACTTACCAAATTCTAATATAGTCTATAAAGCTGATGAAATCAACATAAAAATTAACTATGATGTTGATGAAAATATTGTTAATTCAGCAGATGAGGAATATGATATGGTCATTATTGCACCATCTGTTTTCTCAAAAAATTTAGAAAAACTTGTAGAACATAAAAATCTTTTAGGCGTTAAAACTTTTTTGAAGACAACAGAGGAGATATATGAAGAATATAAAAATGATGGGCGTGATAAACCTGAGCAAATCAAGTATTTTATAAAATATGCATATGATGAATATGAAATTAAATATGTTCTTCTTGTAGGAGGTTTAAAATCACGTATTTGGGCTAAACCTCGGGATGATGAAAACCAGGGTTCGAGGGACTGGTATCTGCCTGTTAGATATACCAATTTATATGATAATCCAAAACATCCTTTATCTGGTGATAAGCTTCATGATCCTGGTGTTATAAGCGATCTTTATTATGCTGATATTTATGATGGGGAAGATAATTTCTCAAGTTGGGATC
>CAZOBL010000109.1:0-5442 GCA_964578185.1 uncultured Thermoplasmatales archaeon | reverse complement strand
TCTTCTCCAGATCATCCTTTGAATTATGGTGATGAACTTCAACAACTTTCTTCTGCTCGGCAGTTAAACCGGATTGATATCTGTAGGTTTGAAAAACAGAAAATAGAGTGTAACAGATTAATATAATCCCTATTACTACAACTATTCTATCATCTACATCGATTTTTGATATTTCAAGAAATGTTCTAGTAGCTACAAGCAGTGCTAGTAATACCGATCCAGCCCATGCATGATGACGTGATACATCATATTTTCTTTTATATTCTGATATATCTGCTTTGTTCATAAAAATTCTATACCTTTTGGTAATTTATCTAGATATTTTTTAAATCCTTCTGGCCATTTCTCTGGTCTTAGCCCTTTCTGTGCAAGAAATGCGGTTGTCCAGCGCTCAAGTCCTATTCCTGAGCATCCACTCCAAAGATCGCTTTTTTGTGCTTTGATATTGAATGATTTTATGTATTTATCACCGATAATACTGAGGTTTTGAAACTCAAGCCACTCTGAGTCTTTACGGCTTCCTCTATATGGCATATATGCTTCAAAATCTATTGTTCCACATTCTTGTGTGGTCTCTCCGTGTTTACCTGCTTGTTGCATGTACCATGGTGTTACCCATGCCATACGCCAATCCAGCTCAAATATTTCATTGAATACATGTTTGTAACAATCAAGCATCTTGTTACGTAGGTCTAAGAGTTGTTCGCGTGTCCCTATATATACTGGTTCAAGTCTGTGGAATTCATCTACTCGCTCGATACCATGACGACCACCAGACTCATAACGACCTGAAACAGCGGTTTTATCATATATTAAAACAGGTAAAGATTTTTCTGATATGGTTTTACCTTGTAGTGACCAATATATCATAGGGCATTGAGCATAACATATCCCGGCATTCGGTAATGCAATGTTTTTTTCTAGTTCCTCTTTGGGTATTTCTTTTGTAATTTTGGTTAAATCAACGAAACGCTCCCATTTATCGGGATCCCTTGTTTTTGGTTCTGCAACATAGTAGAATTCCGCTGGCATACCCATCATATGACCTGTTTTAATCCATGTTTCAAATGGTACTATATGAGATTCTATTACTTCCTGGAAACCTAATGGTTTTAATATTTCTTCAATTGCTATTTTCTCCATTGTTTTAAGAATTGTAGCTGCTTGTGGCCGGTAAAACCATTTACCTTTGGTAGGTCCTTGTTTTAACCATCCAAGATTAACCATTTCTTCAGTAGGATCTTTCTTCCATACAGCTTTACGTTCACCAGATTCCCATATAAGCTTCCAGAATTCCCCTTTACCTTCGTAATATTGATCTTCAACTTTTTCAGAAACTCTTTTGATAATTCTATCTATGTAGTTTTTTTGTAAAAATTCTTGATCAACATCAGTTAGAGATAATGATACATGTTTATCCTTGATTTTTAAATCAGCAAATGGTATTTTAAAATCATGTAACGGTTTTTTTTCTAACTCAAATTCGATATTATAATCAATTATTTCAATATCTCTTACTCCAATATGATGTTTTTTACCAAATTCTTTTGCAATTTTATTTTTAAAATTAAGCAAGGCATTATGTGGGCGGAAAGAGCCAGTAGAAACAATATTAAAAAACAAAAATTCTTTTTTTAATTTAAGATTTTCAATTGATGTATTTTTATCAAAATTGCTTTTACTATAATCCTTGATGAATTGATCTATATCCTTTTTTATTGAGGTTATTTCATTACTAAATGTAAATCTACATTTTAAATCAAATTTCATATCTAATCAAAAAGTAAGGATGAGGTAAATATTTATTAATTTTTATCTACAATTTTATTTGCAACTGACACACATGAAAGATAGTCATCTAAAGTATGTATTAGTGACGGGATAGAATCTGTTTTAATAGATGCTTGAAGAGTTGTTTTTGATATCTTTGAATTTATGTAATTGAAATCATCAACAGATACAGATTTTAAAACACTTTCTGCTTTTTTCGTATCATTAAAGTCTATTAATAATTTACAGTTTATCTTCATTATATCAACCTTTAAGTTGTTTTGAAATAACATCTTGTACTATTTCTAGAAATTCTTCTTCTTGACCTAAATCAAATGTACCGCCAGCTGCAATACTATGTCCCCCACCATGGCCTTTTAATTTTTCTGCTGCAGTTTTCATAGCAAGACCTAAATCAAGTCCTCTTTTTACAAGATGTTGATTACCTCTACATGAAACATGTATTTCATCATCATTTTTTACAATAGATATAAGAGGTTTAGTTTTATCAAAAATAAAATTCGTAGCAATACCCCCTATAACACCTCCAAGAGACGAATCTTTGCTATAAAAATAACGAAATGATTTTTTTTCTTCTGCACCATTTTTATCTAACTCTAAAAGTTTATCTAAAATTTTTTGTTTAAAATCTTTTGACAAATTAATCGCTTTTTCAAAGGAATCTTTACTTCCGAGTGCTACTGACAAACCTAAGCCTCGATTGCCACTTTTTCCGCAGCTATCCAATAAGTCTGCTAGAAACTCTAACTCGCAATCAAACTTGTCATAGATAAATCTCCTTCTTATAACTGTGTCAAGAATGTTTTTTTCAACTCCTTTTTTGATTAAAATTAGCATAAGATATGAATTTAGTTTTTCTTTTTGTTTGTCGGTGATTTCTTCATATTTTTTATCTTCAGATATACCAAAATTTTTTAGTAAATTTCTAATAGATTTTTTATCACCAGATATTCCGGAATAAAAAGGATCTATACTGTAAAATAAACTTTCAAAGATATTTTCACCTGATAGTTTTAAACCTGTAAAACTTGAAAGTTGATTATTGTTTACTGCATCATCAACTAATCTTTTGTTATAACCTTTAATTCCACCGATATACTGTTTATCACCTGTTAAACCAGTAATAGCTAGAGGTAGAAGATCGATATTTTTTTCAGATGCCTCTTTTGCAATAGAGTAAGCAAGAGTTGCACCACATGCTTCATAATTACCATTTATCCCGCACATGTTTGCATTAATCTGAAAAACGTTTTCTTTTGTTTTTTCTTTAATGAATTGATGATGATCGATTATAATGCTTTTACATTCTATTTCTTCAATTGTATCAATTTGACCGCTACCCATGTCAGTAAAGATAATTAGATCGTTTTCTTCTTTTTTAAGCCGGTCAAAACCTTTAGTAAATGGATTACGCATTAAAGTACAGTGAAAATCATAACCGGCTCTATAAAGCATTTTACAAATGATTGCTGCTGCTGTTATACCATCTGCATCATAGTGTGAAACAACTCTTATCTTTGATTCAGATGGAAGGGAAAGAATTTTTTCCACAGCTTTTTTACTTAAAGTTGTTAGATCATGAGTCATGATTATAAAAACCAAAATAGGACACTTGTAAAAAAAGATGATGATTAAAAAAAGATATTTTTATTCAAACATCAATTTAGCTTTTTCAGGGCTATATTTCCAGCCTTGAGGTAGTTTACCTGTAGATATATAGTATTTAGCTAATCGTCTAATTTTTGATTCAGTTAACTGAAGAGCTCTTTTGTTGTCTAAGTCTTTTTTATTTACGTCGAGATGTTTTTTAAGGTTTAAAGCACGATTTATTAAATTACGTAAATCTTCTGGTATTTCAGGTTGCATTTTGTTTTTTTCAAGAATTTGACTTATTTTTTTACCTGTTGCAATTTTCACATCTGGAACTGCGTATTGATCTCTTAGTATCAGACCTATTTCACTTGTTGAATGTTCACTTTCTGCTAATTCTAAAACTCTTGATTCAACTTCACGAGGATTAAGTGAACTCCATTCAGGATGTTTTTTACGTTCAACATATCTTGTTGAACCAGATCGTCCCTTTCTACGTGCATGCATTCGTGCCATGTTTTTTTTACTCCAGTTATAATCAAATTTATAGAGATATTCCTCTAAAGTAGAAAAGATGAATATGCTTTTAATATATAAAATTAAAGGAGGAGGAGATTTAGTTTAATTTTTTACTTTTTTGAATCTTTTTCCAAGTTTTTTCATTACTTTTGGAAGAGTTGTGTATTCCATGTCTTCCATTGGAAGTCTGTGTGGTTCAAATGGACCATGTCTCCTCATATATTCCATTATTTCTTGCGATTTTCTTCTTGTGATATCAAAGGCTGGATCATCAAATAGGTCTACTGGTTCAGTGAGTTTGCCATTTTTTAATTGAAAACCGAGGGCTGTTACACGTGGTGGACCGTCAAAACGGGTGCACTGGGCATCTTCAACGGATACTGGCATTAAAGGACCATTATGACTTCCTCTCATCCATCCACTTACTAAGTGTCCAAGTGAAAATGCTTCTAACGCTTCACCTACAGCTGGAAGCCCTGATTGTGCTCGTACTGCTGCTACTGGATCGTCTTTTCCCACATATTCCCCGGCTATTTGGTATAATTTTTCAGTTGATATAACAGCTACCGCTTCGTTGCTTGGTAGTTTTGATGATTTACTTGGATATACACGTTTTATTGTAAATCTTGATTTTGCACCAATTAATGCAAGTAGATCATACATTTCCTTTGGTGCTTGCATCATAACATTTTTATGTTTGAGGATATCCCAGACTTCAAATGTAAAACCGTCGTGAAGTGAAGGATCGATTATCAAACCTGCTGTGTTAAAGGGATCTGCAAACATTTTGAATAATGGAAAATTAAATGCTCCAGGTTCTGTTTTATCCATCATGAAGCATAGTACTGGTTCTGCTTTTCTCTCTGTAAATTCCATTTCAGCAATACCTGGACCCATACCTCGTACATTTCCTGAGAAAGCATCACATAAAAGATCTTGACCAGCTCCGTAGAGTCCTAAATCACGGGCTTTCTCTGTTGTTTCACAGAATGTATCCCAAGCAAGACTGTGAATTTCTTTTGCATCAACACCGTTTTTGTGAGTCATAATCAGCTCTAAATCATCTCCACAATGTGTTACATGAAAATCTATAATTTGTTTTTCTCTTTGGGCATCTAATAATTTTCTATATGCAATCTCTTCTAGATCAGGGTGGACTTTTGCATGACCCGGCCATCCTCCAACATCTGCTTTGATAATACTAAAAGTAGTTTTCATATTGTTTAAGCCTCCATCCTCATGGTATAAAAGTTTTATATATAAATTGTTTGGAATAGATATAGTTTATTTAGCATTTTTTTTCAGTAAAGTATATATTTTTGCCTTTATTTGCAATTCTTAAAAGCGTTGATGTGTGATATAGATTATGACTTTGGAAATTTACAATTCTTTATCCAAAAAAAAGGAAGAGTTTATTCCGATTGATAAAAATCTTGTTAGAATGTATGTTTGCGGTATGACGGTTTACAGTGACGCGCACATCGGTCATGCTCGGACTTATTTTGCTTTTGATGTTATTCGTCGATATATAAAATATAAAGG
>CAZOBL010000108.1:4138-5800 GCA_964578185.1 uncultured Thermoplasmatales archaeon | reverse complement strand
AAAAACTGAAAATAAAAAATCAAAAAATAATATAACGAAAAGCAAAAATAAACCAAAGAAAAAAAAGACAAAAAATAAAACACAAAAAAAGAAAAATAAAAAACAACAAAAACCAAAAAGTAGTAAAAAAACCAAAAAGAAATCAAAAAAACCTAAAAACAACAAAACAAAGAAAAACAAAAAGAAATCTAAGAAGTCCACAAATACTAAAAAATCAAAAAAGAAAAAAAAGTAATAATTCACACTTTAACGAAACTTATAAAAACCAATAACTTATTTTAAAAATGCGCTCTATTAAAATAAAATATTCAGATTAATTCAATCTATATGGAGGGATTAAAGTTTGGGATGCAATAAGGAAAAAACTAAAGAGATAATTATAGCTTTTTTAATAGTAACAATTTTTTTATCAACATTTATGCTACCTATCTCTATTGCGGCTGATGATACTATACATGTAACATTTGATCCAACTGGAAGTGTTTCACTTGATGTTTCACCTCAAACTCTAAATTTTAGTACAGTTACAGCTAACGGAAATGAAGAATCCGGCACAACATTTACTTTATACAACAATGGAACTATTGCAATGCAAACAGATTGTGATACAAATGCTACAACCGACGAGGGTGATTTAACACTAGACGCAGATGGAAGCCCCACTGAAGATACATACTCTTTAAGGTTTACCAGTACTACTATGGACGGAGATGATGCATACATTACAGATGCAGGGGTTACCCTAGACAATAGTTTGTCGGCAAGCGGTAGTGATACTTTTAAAATAACAATTTATCTAGGACCAATATCTACTGATCACGGATGGCAGACTACAACAGTTAACTTTACCGGTACTGCTGCAAGTTAAATTTATTATCTTTGAAAACATTTAAATTCTACTTTTTATTTTATTTATAATCAGAGGTAAAATAAATTGGGTGATGGGTGCTTTTGTAAAAGAATATTTTTTTGCATTTTTATCATTACAATCATTATTATCGGTTCTACACCTGTTGTGAATGCTGGAATTAAGCTTTTACCTGCTGAGTTAAAAATTGATATATCAAGTTACCCAGAGGATAAAATCGAGTATGAAAGTATATGCGTTGAAAACCCATATAATCATGAGATACTTGTAAAAACTGAGATAAAAAACCCAACTGAGAGCAGTATAACTGAGGGGTACTCAAACATTCCAGATTTGTCTTGGTTGAATGTTGAGCCAGAAGAGAGAATTATACCTGCAAAATCTAAATCATTTTTTACACTTGAGGTAAATATTCCAGAAGATGAAAAAAAATTTCATTATGGTGAAAAATGGGAAGTCTTAGCTTGCGTATATGAAAAATCAAATTCTACAAAGGGTAGTGTAACTATTAATATGAAACTTGCAACAAAGGTTTTTATTCATACGCCTGTAAAAGCTTCAGAGGAAAAAACCTCAAATGATTATTTTATGTTTGCAATGTTTATATCATTGGTTTTTTTTGTTCTATTTATGATTTTAATTATTAGAAAAAATAGTACTTCCAAAAGATCTTCAATCTATTATCTGCGAAAAAAGCAGGATAAGGAAGACGAATAATCGCCCTATTTTTTTCAAAATTTATTTTTTTAAAGCTGATTTTTAATTCTGATTTGCCATTGCAAAAGAGTATTGTT
>CAZOBL010000108.1:0-4128 GCA_964578185.1 uncultured Thermoplasmatales archaeon | reverse complement strand
TTATAGTGAACTCGACTTTGGTTAATTATTTGATTAATTAGCTAAAAAACTGAATCAAATACTTCAAAACGGCTACCTTCTGATAATATGTTCTAAATTTATACCTGTTTTTTTAAGATAATATATACTCTATCTTATGTGATTCATATGTGAATCATAAATGATAGCAATATTTATTAATATATGAATCATATATGACTCACGAGGATGGGTAAAAACAAAAGATTTCCAGTCGGTTTTCCACCAGCAATACGAAAAATAATCAAAGAACAAGTTGGAACACTTGGTAATTCTGAAGCTGAAGTAGTCAAAAACATAGTTTTAATGTATCTATCTGAAAGAAACATGCTGAAATTCGGACGAGACAAAGACAAAAAACGGGGTGGTAAAAAGTGAACAGAAAAGCAATAATTCCGATCATATTCATGCTGTTACTTTCTTTGATATCTATCTTACCTCAATCTCAAGGTCTACCACCCATCTATCAAGATACAATAATTGTTGATATAAATGGTAATGGGGACTATACAAGTCTAAAAGAAGCAGTTGAAAACGCTGATTCATTAACCCATATAAAAGTAAGACCTGGTACTTATCATGAAAACAGTTTTACAATCAACAAAAAAATTGCAATAACCGGTGTAAGTCCAGATGATACAATAATAGATTTTGATGGTCAACCAGGTATAACCGTTAATAACTCTTATGTCGAGATACATCATCTTCAGATAATTGATACAATTGAACACTCCATAATTGTATCATTTGATATGGATTACTGCAACATATCAAACTTAGTTATATTTCCTAATAGAGCTCATGGGATAATCCTTCAATCTTCAAACTCTCATATATATAATTGTGAGATATACTCTGATGAACTCACAGGCCAGGGTATAAAAGTCCGCGGAGATAACAACAAAATAAGCTATTGCAGCGTGGAGGGATTTGGTGAAGGCATCATGTTTCTTATCAATTCAAACGAAAACACTCTTTCAAATTGTAACACGTATGGTAATGACGTAGGATTTGATATTAGAATTAATTCTAAAAACAATATTATAAAAAACTCAAATATTTATGCAAATGAATACGGTGTTTATATCTGGCAGAACTCTAATCAAAATAAAATATATAATAACAATTTCTGGAAAAATGATATAGATGCAGTAGATGAAAATAATAATGACTGGTATCTAAATGGTAACGGTAATTTCTGGGATGATTACACGGGAAAAGATAGCAACGACGATGGAATAGGAGATACACCCTATACTCTATCAGATGGAGTAATAGATGAGTATCCACTTATTGAAATGATTCTCCCCTCAAAAATAACCACTCCTACCAGTGTTGAAGTTCTCTCTAATAGCTGGGATAATACGCCAATGTTTACTTGGAGTGAATCACTATATAACAAAAATATTAAAGGATACTATGTTAAAATAGATCAAAACGAGGAAGAATTCACAGAAAACACCTTTTTTACAGTTGAAAACCCCTTATCAAATGGTGCACATACATTTTATGTAAAAGCGGAAGGAGCAGACGGTGCAAGCAGTAATTTCGCATCAATCGTCTTTTCAGTTGATACAACATTTATAGACAGCGATGGAGACGGATGGAGTGACAAAGAAGAACAAGAATACGAAACAGACCCCCAAAACCCAGATAACTATCCATTAGACACGGATAACGATCATTTACCAGACTCAGAAGATACAGATGATGACAATGATGGCTACAGTGACTTAATGGAGCAGTCATATAATACTAATCCAAAAAATCCAGATTCAAAACCATTAGATACAGATAATGATGGAGTACCCGACGAGGATTCACCCGATGGAAAATATACTGGAGATTTAGATGACGATGACGACTATTTAATTGATGCTATAGAAACAAGAATTGGATCAAATCCCAAAGATGCAACAGATACACAAAAAATATACATCAAAGGAAAACCATTTTATCTAGTAGACACAACTCAAAACAATGAGTTTAATATATTATATCATCCAGACGCAGATAAAACAACAGATGTACAAAAACAAGGTGACAACTATCTAATAGACAAAACAGGTGACAACAAATATGATTACCTCTACAACCCACTTGAAAACACAGTTAACACGTACTCAGAAAAATCATCAATAGAAATCAACCCATTAATCCTTCTAAACATTATACTAATATCAATAGCAATAATACTTGTAGCTTTTTACATAAAAACAAGACAGAAAAAAGACAAAAAAGAAGAACCTTTAAAAGAAGAAAAAATCCAAGAATCTAAACTGTCATACAAATCAAGCAGTAAAGAAACATTACAAATGTTTGGACTAACAAAAAACCTCTTAGAGAACATGCAAAAAGAAATATCAATATATATGGATCAACTAAACAAAATAGAAAACCAAATGTCACAAACGGACGAAAAACAACAAAAAACAACTATGACTAATAAAACAGACGAAGAAAATATACTTGAAAAACTAAAAAATATTAGGCAACAAGTTGAAAAAGATATAGAAACAATAGAAACCGATGAAACACCAAAAAAAATATCAATGAAATACCAACCAAAAAAAGAATATCCTAACGAAGAACCTATGGATATAGATTCAAAAATTGATATTCTACTAAAAAGTAAAGAAAAAGAAATAAAAACTGCAAACACCATGGAAGAAAAAATTGATGAAATTCTAAAAAATAATAATTTATAAAAAAGTTGGGGATGGCAAAATAAATGAAAAAATCAATCATAATTATCTTATTTATCTTGCAAATTTTTCTATTATCAAGTTTTGCTTCAGCCTTAATTTCAATAGAACCAATAGAGGTATCAATAAAAATAGAAAACAACTTCAATCAAGGTAATAGCACAAAAAAAATCACAATTCAAAACAAAGACAACCAAAATTTCAATGCTACATGGTACATTGAACATCCCACTCTCTCAAAAATAAGACAGAATAGAACACGTATCCCTGATCTCTCATGGATAGATGTTGAACCAAAATACAAAAATATACCTCCAAATGAAAAAGCAGATTTCTACATATATACAAACATACCAAAAAAAGAAGAATACATAGATAAACACTGGGAAGTGTGGGTTACATTCAAAGGTGGTATACAAAATCAAAACGGAGGAATTTTTAACCTAGAACATGCAATAAGAATATATATTGATACACCTAAAAATCTTGCTGAAAATCACACTGGCTTTGAAGAAGAAAACAAAGGTTTAACCGGGATTTCAACAGATAATGCTGATGATTTACACATAACAAATATCGGTCTTTTAATAATTGCAATAACAGTACTTATTGCAATATTTTTGTTTTACAAAAAAAAGAAACAATAAAAATTTTTTTTAAAAACTTTTTATCTATCAACTCTCGAAGAACACTTCATATAAACCATCTATAAATTCTTTACTCAACTTTAATATGGATATTCACCTCATATTAAACTGCTATGAATATGCATATTCACATCTCTAATATATAATTTTTATAGCACAATACCCCAAATAAACAACAAATTTTTTTTCTAGATAATTTCACTTATTTTCTTTCTAAAACTATCTATATCTTCATTATTTTCAATTAAAACATCAGCAGAAGAAATAACTTTTTTAAGACCCCAACCCAGCTCACGTCTGTCACGCTCTTTAATTTTATCAATATCCTTGCTGTCATCTTCCCTACCTCTTGTCATAGCCCTACTGTAGCGGATTTCATCTTCTACATCTATTCCTACAACTAAAAAATCATCTCCAAGAACTTTTTTAAAAAAATAGATCTCCTCAATATTTCTAATTCCATCAATAACAATTGTGTCATCAATATCCATATTTTTAATTTCTTCAACTGTTCTTTTAGCCCAGATATCCCTGCCGTGTTTTTCTCTCATCTGATTTGCTACAAAACCAACGTTTTCATCATTAATTTCAAGATTTCGATTTTTTGCTTCCCTCCAAATCATATCTCCCATACGAACAACTGGGATATTTTTTGATTTAGCAATTTTTACAGCTTCAGATTTTCCAGAAAAAGGCATACCAGCAAATGCTAAAACTTTCACCTTTCCACCCAAATTTAGTAATAGTGCAGGGGGAGC
>CAZOBL010000107.1:5579-5913 GCA_964578185.1 uncultured Thermoplasmatales archaeon | reverse complement strand
CAACTAAGCATGTCACCTCTAGGAAAAGGCGTTGGTGTAAGTAAATACGTTAAAAAAACCTTGCAGGTATTGAAAAAAGAAAATGTAAAACATGAAACAAATGCAATGTCAACAATTATAGAATTAAAAGATTTAGAAACACTTTTTGAGGTAGTAAAAAAAGCCCACAAACAAATGTTTGAAATGGGCTCAAAAAGAGTCATAACAGAGTTAAAAATTGATTATCGGGTAGATAAAGAAGCAAGTATTGAATCGAAAATAAAGGCTGTAAAAAAATAAGCTAAGAATTTATGTTATAAATAAGTACAAAACAGTTATATGCAGGATTTTCATT
>CAZOBL010000107.1:0-5569 GCA_964578185.1 uncultured Thermoplasmatales archaeon | reverse complement strand
CGGGAGTGTAATTATTATGTCAGCCAATGATTTAGTTGAAATAGTTTTTCATGGGCGAGGTGGACAAGGCTCTGTCACCGCTGCAAATCTTTTAGTCGCCGCAGCCCTAAAAGATGGAAACAATGGAGTGCAAGCTTTTCCTTTCTTTGGAGCTGAAAGACGTGGCGCACCTGTTAGAGCGTTCGCCCGCATATCAGAAAGTGAGATACATCTAAGAAGTGAAATTTACGAACCAGATATTGTCATAGTTCAAGATGAAAGCATAATGGATTTAGTAGATGTACTAAAAGGCATTAAAAAGGGAGGAAAAATCTTAATCAACTCTACAAATGACCCAAGTGATTATGGTTTTTCAAAAAAAATAAAAGTTGCAACAGTAGATGCTACAGGTATTGCAATGAAACATAAAATCCTAGTTGGAGGAATACCTGTCGTAAATACACCTATGCTTGGAGCAGTCCCAAAGATTACTGAAAAGGTTTCACTTGAATCTATTCAAAGTGTTATAAAAAATAAATGGCCAGGTGAACAAGGTGAAATAAATGTCAAGGCAACAAATGATGCATATAATGATGTGGAGGTGAACTTTTGAGCAAAAAATACAAAGTCGTCACAAGCATTTCATATCCAAAAAAAGGTGCTATGGGCAAAACTGGTAGCTGGCGTGTTATGAAACCAGTTTTTGATAAAGATAAATGCGTTAAATGTCTTCGTTGCTGGATTTTTTGTCCAGAAGGAGCCATCAAAAGAAATAAGGATGACTCAGTTGAGATTGATTTTGATTATTGTAAAGGTTGTGGAATTTGCGCAGCTGAATGTAAAGTAAAGGCTATTACTATGGAGAGGCAACAGAAAAGGGGGAAGAAAAAATGAATCAAGATATTATGATAGATACAGGAAATTATATTGCTGCTAAAGCAGCTATTATGGCTAGACCAGAAGTTGTTGCAGCATATCCCATAACCCCTCAAACAACTCTTGTTGAAGGAATTGCAAATTATGTTAAAAGTGGAGAATATAAAGGTGAATATATCTGTGTTGAAAGTGAACATAGTGCTATGAGTGCCTGTATCGGTGCTAGTGAAGCAGGGTCAAGAACATTTACTGCAACTTCCTCACATGGTCTTCTTTTAATGCATGAAATGCTTCATTGGGCAGCTCTTGCTCGCCTTCCAATTGTTATGTGTAATATTAATCGTGTAATCGGCCCGGGTTGGAATATTTGGACTGATGAAAATGATGCAATAGCTCAACGTGATACTGGTTGGATACAGTTTTTCTGTAGTAGCAATCAAGAAATATTTGATACAGTAATCCAAGCGTTTAAAATAGCTGAACATAGCGATATTGTACTACCTGTTATGATAAGTTATAACGCTTTTATTTTATCTCATACATCTATGCCTGCTTTTATTCCCAAACAAAAAGAAATTGATGATTTTTTACCAGATTATTCAGCCAAATGGAAACTTGACGTAGAAAATCCGGTAACTCATGGAAATATAATCGGTACTCAACATTATGAGAAAGTTAGGAGAGCTATGCAAGACGCGCAAGAAAAGGCCTTAAAGAAAATACCACAGATTAGCAAAGACTGGAAGAAACGTTTTGGACGTTTTCATGGTGATTTATTTGAAAAATATCATTGTGAAGATGCTGAATATATTTTGATTTCAATGGGTGCAATTGGAGCTGAAAGTAAAACTGCAATAGATAATCTTAGAAAAGAAGGGTTAAAAGTTGGTTTAGCACGTCTTAGAGTATTAAGACCTTTTCCAACCAATGAAGTTTTAAAACTAGCCAATCAAGCTGAAATAATAGTTTTAGATCGTAATATATCAATTGGAAACCAAGGAGCTGTATTTACAGAAGTAAAAGGTGCATTATATGGTAAATCTGATAGGAAAGTAACTGGTTTTATTGCAGGTCTTGGTGGAAAAGATGTGACATTTAAAGATATTGAAAAAATATGTAAGAGTGTAATTAAAGGAAAAGCAAAGGATAACAATTGGTATGGATTTAAGGGGGTGTAATATTATGGCTATTAAAAATCTTCCAAATAATGAATGTCTTCTTCCAGGTAATGCTGCATGCCCAGGATGTCCTGCAACCATTGCACTTAGAACTGTTTTCAAGGCTTTGGGTAAAAACACAATAATGACTGTACCTGCTTGTTGTACAGCAGTAATTGAGAGTTTGTATCCATATACCTCATTTGATATACCCATTATGAATATTGCATTTGAGGCAGCAGCAGCAGGAGCATCGGGAATTGAGGCTGCTCTTAAACAACAAGGCAAAGAAGATACAACAGTTCTTGCATGGGCTGGAGATGGTGGCACCTATGACATCGGGCTTCAAGCCCTTTCAGGTGCAATAGAGAGAGGGACTAACTTTATCTACATATGTTATAACAACCAAATCTATAGCAATACAGGTATACAGCGTAGTGGGGCAACGCCCTATAGTGCATGGACTACTACAACAGTTGGTGGGAAAACAGAGTTTAGAAAAGAAATGGGTGAAATAATTCAAGCTCATCATCCACCATATGCTGCACAAACTTGTATAAGCTATCCAGAAGATCTTTATAAAAAAGTGAAAAAAGCAAAGGATATAAAAGGACCGAAATATATTGAAATACTTGCTCCATGTCCACCAGGTTGGCGTTTTGCAATGGATAAAACAGTCGAAATGGGCAGAATGGCAGTAGATAATGGAGCATGGGCACTTTATGAGTACGAAAATGATAAAGTAACCTTCAACGGAAAAAGTAAACTTATACTTGAAGGAAAGATAGATCGTAAGCCTATAGAAGACTGGCTTAAGCTACAGGGAAGATTTAAACATCTTTTCAAACCGAAAAAAGATACTAAAAGGATAAAAGCAATTGAAGAACACACAGATATGATATGGGATAGATATCGAAACTGTTATCTATAGACAGATATATTTTTATCTTCCAATATCTCAATTGTTTTTAAACCTGGAGTGTGAAAAATAAAAAATGGAGGCGTTATCTTATGTTTGTAAAGGAAATGGTGAAACAGAGCCTCCCCCTGATCATACTTTGTGGATTAGGTGCAATAGTTGCAGGTAGCACTTTAGGTGTAATGACATCTATTCTTAGAGATTTTCCGGGATTACTAATTGTTATACCTGCAATTATAGCGATGCGTGGAAATATTAGTACAGCTCTTGGTTCACGTCTTGGTTCTGCGTATCATCTTGGTGTAATAGATGTTGATAATCTTTGGAATGCGGATTTGAGGCAAAATATTGCTGCTTCGTTAACTCTAAGTTTTATTATGTCTATTTTAATCGGAATTTTAGCTTATTTAAGTTCAATTGCAATGGGTTTTTTTCCAGATGCATTAAAACTTGTATCAATTGTGGTAATTGCAGGTATAATATCTGGTATAATTCTAATGCTTTTAACAATTGTAATTATATATTTCGTCTTTAAGAGAGGTTATGATCCTGACAATATAACCGGACCTGCATTAGCAACATTTGGAGATATAATCACTATAATATGCATCTTTGCAAGTGCTTTATTTGTTGAGGTGATATTGTGATTTATAGTTGGAAAAAGATAATAAGAAATAGTCTTCCTCTTCTAAGCGTTGCAATTACAATAGAAATCCTTGCCGGTCAGATATTAAAAAGTAATGCTGAGTTTCTATATTTAATGCCAATTTTTTTAATTTCTTTTCCTGTAATCAATAGTGTCAGTGGAAATATTGGTAGTGTTCTAGGAGCAAGACTTGCTTCAGGTTTACATGTAGGATATATAAAGCTGAGTATTAAAGACAAAAAAATGCATGATAATCTATTTACAGCATTATTCATTGGAGTTATTACATACACTCTACTTGCGATAGTTATTTATTTTATAGCCATATTTGTAGGTTTTGAGATGACGATTAGTCTCATAAAATTTGCAGGTATAGTTTTAGTATCAGGGATTATTCTTATATCTTTAGTATCAGCAGTTAGTGTACTCACAGCATTTATATCTTTTAAACGTGGATTAGATCCTGATGATATGGTGGCACCTGTTGTTACAACAGTAGGAGATGTTATGGGTATTTTATTTTTGTTTTTAATAATAGGAATATTTGGAGTATGAGATATGAGTAAAAAAAATAAAAAAGGGATTTTTGGTAGATTGCAACGAACCCCTAAATGGAAAAAAGAAGAATTTACCGAGCTTGAATATGAACCAACGCCTGTAAAAGATCTTTTAACAGAGATGAAAGACATATCGGAGCTTATTATAGATTTAGCCTACTCTGCAGTTCTTTTTAATAACAAAGATATGGCTGAAGAAGTAAAATATCTTGAAGTTAGAATGGATAAACTAAACTATGACATTAGAATCATGGCTATGATGGCAGCTCGAACAAAAGAAGATTCTGAACAACTCGCAGGAATACTACAAGTAGCAGAAGCCGCAGAAAGTATATCTGATGCAGCAGGAGACATAATAAATTTACTAGGCGAAGAAAAAACCGGACCTGTTCTGCCAAAAATTTTGAAAAAAGCAGATGAACAATTGTTTAGAATTAAGATATCGGAAAAATCAAATGCATGTGATAAAACTATTGGAAGTCTTAGAATTGAATCTGAAACAGGTATGCGGATAATAGCAATTAGAAGAGAAAATTTTTGGATTTACAATCCGCAACCTGAAACCATCCTAAAAGCAAATGACTGGCTTATAACTAGAGGTACAGATGAAGGAAATATTGAACTATCAAAGTTTTTACACGGAAATCTGGAGGTGTTAGAATGAAAGATAAAAGTGTTGAAGATTTAGTTATTGAGATTAAAGATAAATCAGAGCTTATGGTTGATCTTGCTTATTCTTCATTACTCTATGATAATAAAACTATTGCAAAGGAAGTATATGATTTAGAAGATTATATCGATGATTTGTACCATAACATACAAAAGAAAACTCTTGAGAAAGTAAAAAATCAGAAAATAGAAATTGATGATGCACTCAGTATACTAAGGTTAGCTGAATGTGGTGAAGAAATATCTGATGCAGCTCAAGAGATAGCAGATGTACAACTCAGAGATGTGGAGCTACATCCAATAATTAATATGAGTATAAGAGAATCAGACGTTGTTTTTACACGAGTACAAGTTAAAGAAGGGTCTGTACTTTGCAATAAAACTCTTGGTGAGCTTAAACTTGGCAGTGAAACAGGTATGCAGGTTATTGCTATGCGCCATAATAATAAATGGCTCTACGGACCTAATAAAAAAACTAAGATAGATACTGACGATATTCTTTTTGCAAAAGGCCCAGAGGATAGTGAAAAACATCTTAAGGAACTTGCTTCAGCAGAGTCATTTGAAATATAATAAATTCTAATCTTTAATAATTACATATTTTTATTTTAATAGAAAAATTTATATACTGTACTCTGTATCCGGCCGATAATAGCGTACATGTAAAATAAGGGGCCTAAATTGTAATACCAAGCATTTTTTTTGCTTATATTACCTCCCTCTTCTCTATTTTTTGGGCCCCTTATTTATCTATTTTTTCTAGTAT
>CAZOBL010000106.1:0-5954 GCA_964578185.1 uncultured Thermoplasmatales archaeon | reverse complement strand
CTTTATTTGAGTCAAACCAGTTATTCCATTTTTTGTTAGCCTGTTTCAGATCTTTACAGGTACTATCTGTTTCTTCATAAAGCTGGTAAAGTTTTGTAAGTCTTTCTTTTTCTTTTTCGTATTCGGCTTGAATGCTTTCATATTTTTCTTTGTAATCTTTGAAACCTTCATATTTTTGCAGTTCATTTACTTGGTTTTGAAGATTTTTAATGGTAGTATCTTTATTGTTAATGGTATCTTTTAAGGAACTTATTTCACTTTCAAGATGATTTCTTACTTCATTGAAATCTTCAACTTTGTTTTTATATTCATCAAATTTCTGAGCTTTTTCTTGGTTTTCCTCAAGTTTTTGAGTGAGAGTGTTTATACGTGCAGTCAGATCTTCTTCTAGTTGTTTTTTAGACATTTCTGTTTCTCTTGCTTTTTCTTCATACTCAGATATTTTTTTCTCAGTACCACTAAGTTCTTCTTCCTGGTTTTTGTATGCATCCCAAAGTTTGATTAGGCGTTCTTTTTCTTTCTCAAGTTCTTCACTGTATTTTTGTGAGGCTTCTGCCGCTTCTTGTCTTTTGCGCTCAGCTTCTGCTAATTGCCCTTCATATTTCCCAATAGTGTTTGTGATTTCATCTAATTTATCCATGTCAAGCATATTCTGTATCCTTGCTATATCTTCAGCACTTTTAGTAAAAGAAGTTTTAAGCGCATCCATCTCATTTGTTACAGTTCTTAATTTATTTTTAAGAGAATCAACATGCTTTTCATAATTATCCATTTTATTTTCCTCAACCATAATATGCCTCCCAAATCATTTATTTGAGTCTCTATGGTATGAATGACTTTGTTGATATTTAAGGGTTATCATATAATTTTGTTTTAATATATAATAACTAAGTAGATAAAGAGTAAAATAAGCTTTCAAATTTAGAGTTAGTTTTTTGATAAATTTTTCAAATACATTAATGACAGATTTTCAAAATTTTAATTTTTGAGTTTTGTATTTAAGATATAAAAATATTTATATACTATCTAAATAATAATTATATTTAAATAATTATAGATTATGGTGAATAAACAATATGAAATACGTTAAGAAAATAATTAGCTTAAGTTTAATACTATTATTTATTGGATCTATGTCAGTTCAAGCCACAGCCCTTGATCAAAACTCTCAAAAAAATAATGCTGCATTCAGATTAATTAACTTTGATACAATCCTATCAATCGAAAGCAATGCGGAAGAAAAAACTAGCCAACCATTGCCACTAGAAGAAAAAACTACAATAGACATCACAATAGAATTCAACATAGTAAAACCCTGGTATTTTCCTAAATTTTTAGTAGACACAGGGCTTGGTAAATGGATACTTTTTAGAGATAAAAATGCGAACTTATCGACTCCCATTAATCTAAGCATTTCAGCCCCAGATTGGGCAAACGCAGAACTAACAAATACAACACCCTTAATTAACATAGATACTCAACCTCAACAAATTAAAACTGAATTAACAATAACTCCAAAAAATGACTCTCCTGCACTATCAGAAGAACCACTAATAATAACTGCAAACTTCAACCCAGAACCAGCATGGGGGTTAAAACAGTCTAGTAACAGTACAAGTTTTAATATTCAAGCCCAATATAAACCCAATTTTGAAACTCAAGTAAATGTAAACCTTACTAATGGGAAAATCCTAATTACACCTAAAAAAATAACTAGCATACCAATTATTATTGAAAACAAAGCAAATGGAAAAGCAGTAATAGAGCCTAGACTAGAAACTAATAACTCAGAAAACTGGAATATATCAATTATACCAACAAAAATTGAAATGGAGGGCAACAGTAAAAACAAACAAGAGATAAACTTAGTTGTTACTGCACCGAAAAATTTTGATGAGAAAACACTTCAACTTATACTAACTACATACTCTAGTAAAGACAAAGAAAATACAAGCTATATAATAACCAAAGAGATAACCTTAAAAAATGATGACAGCCTCAAAGAAAAAGAAAATAATCTACTAAAGATAAACTTTGACACATTATTACTTATAACAATACTAATAGCTGCAATAATAATACTAACGGTTGTAACCATCAAACTCAGACAGAAAAAACAAAAATAAACCTAACCTTTATTTTTTTAAATAAAACAAAATCATTTAACAAACAACAAAACATACCTCTAAAATAACATACTATGAATACAAAAATATCAAACATAGAAATCATCATTAAAACTCTAAAAAAAGAACTCAAAAAATACAAAGAACCAAAAATATCACAGAAAAAATGGAAAACAATAAACAAAACACCATTTACCACTCTCATTTCATGTATTTTAAGTCTTAGAACCAAAGACGAAGTTACAGACAAAGCATCAATAAACCTTTTTAAAAAATATAACACAGCAGAAAAACTATCAAAAGCACCAATAAAAGAAATAGAAGACTTGATCTACCCTGTTGGATTTTATCATACAAAAGCAAAAAGAATAAAGGATATTTCACAAATCCTTATAGACAAATACAATGGTAGAGTGCCAGAAAACTTTAATGAATTAATGACTATGAAAGGGGTCGGAAGAAAAACAGCAAACATCGTTATGGTTTATGGATTCCAAAAAAAAGACGAGTTTTTACCAATTGACACACATTGCCATAGAATACCCAACAGACTTGGATGGATAAATACAAAAACACCAGAAAAAACAGAAAAAAAACTTAAAAAAATCATCCCAAAAAAATATTGGTACGATTTCAATCAATTATTCGTAAAATTTGGACAAAATATATGCCTCCCTGTATCACCACTTTGCAGTAAATGTCCAGTAGAGATATATTGTAAAAAAATAGGGGTAAAAAATAAAAGATAAATTTTTTTTATTTTTCCAGTTTCAAAAAATCTTCAATTTCCTTAACAGAAATATCACAATTTTCATTCATCAAATCAACAATTTTTTCTTTTTCTTCCCAGTTCTCGTAATATTTCTGTTGAGCAATACTTAATTTATCAAATTTAATTCCTTTGCTTTCTGCAATACTTTCAAGTTGTTCTTTTGTTAACTCTTCAAGTAATTCTTTTTTAATTGACATTAACTTTTTATCCCTCCTATCGATGTTCTTTAATTACAGATTTTATAATGTAGTATCATCTATTAGATATTTTCCAAATTTAAAGAAATTTATTTTTAATAAATATCTAAAATTATCGATTATTTTATAAACAAAAAAATACATTCTAAATCAGTTAAACGGTGGAATGGGATGCAGGATGATGAGGAGAATGTTACTTCTCCAGAGGTTCTAAGACCTCTAGTTATACGTTCACTTAGGCGAAGTAACGTACGTAAGCGTATTGCTGAATATCTTTTTGATATAAGACCTAGTAGTAGTTACACGAGTGATATTGCATACAATGTTAAAACCACCCCTACCAACGTAATCGGAGCAATTAGGGGTATGAAATTACGGTATCGTGATGAGGAATCACTTCTTGGATTAAAAATAGTCGAACAAATAAAAACTGGAAAAAAACAAAACATAAAACTTTATCGTTTAACAGATTTCGGAAAAAACATAATCGAAGATATGAAACGAGAATAAAATTTTTATAAAAGCCCCATTTTTTTTCTATTTACCTCAAACATAGTTGTTACGCGTGACTCTTCAACTTGTTCCATATTACCATCTTCATATTTTACAACTAGCCAACGACTTGGATGAGGATAAACATTTACTACACGTGCCTTACGACCTAATTCTTCACTATCATCAGGGTCGTTTACTAAAACTTCAATTCCTCTTCTTATACCTCTATCTCTGAGCATAATTTAACCTTCCAAATTTTAAATATTTAGTCCTAGTTTAAATATTTCCTAAGAAAATATGGTAAATACTGAACAAAATACAGAGTTTTATATAGACTATTTCGTATTTCAGAAAATAGGAGGGTGACAGTTCTATGGTTCAAAAATTTAGTAGAATAATTTTATTTTCTAACATTTTTCTATTACTTGTTTTTAGTATATTAACATCAACTATTTCCCAAGCTCAAGATAACCAATATACTATTGAGTTTGTTGGAAAAGAATATAATTTTTTAAAAACAGTTGGAAATGACAATCAAAAATTTAACTACTATACAATTACAATTAAATTAAAAAACACCGGTTTTATAGAATCTGATGATATAACACTTGCCATATGGGAACAAAATGAAGGAAAACAACTAGCAACATATAGAAATTCAACAATAGAACCTGGAGAAACTATAGAATTCACTTTTGGAGATGATGAAACCGACTGGATAGTATCTGGTACAGGTGAACATACTGTAATGTATGAATATTGTCCTACAAATACCACAAGAGCAAATAACTATAATTCAGGGTCAGGATCATTTAAGATAAATGATGGGTCGTTAGAAGAAGAAAACACCCCGGGTTTTCAAATAATAGTGATTTTAGCGGCGTTATTAGCTATAATATTATATCGAAAAAAAGAGAATTAAAAAAATATTTTACTATTCTTACTTTTCTTCTACAATAATTACTGCATGATGTACTTCATCTGCATTATTTCCATCATAGATTATAGAATTCTGAGGCGTATATGCTTTTTCAGTATAACCCTTTGGAAGATTTATTGGCTCTGGCCCACCTATACCTATTAAATTATCGTTTTTATCATAAAATTCAGCAGAAACCTCGATGTTTATAGGTCTGCCTGCAATATTTTCTAGAAGATATTTAACTTCAACATTATCTACTATCTCAATTTTTTCATCTGTATAAGTATCAGTTATAAATTTTGTATTTATTTTAAAAGAAGATTCACTAAGTTTAACAACATCTGATTGTAAGTTAATTTTTCCAGACTCTTCGCCCTCAGTTAAAGCTTTTTGCTCTTCACAACCACAAAAAAATATTACAACCATTAAGACTACTGATATACTAATGTATAATTTTTTATTCATCCAATTTTCCCCTCCGTTTTAATCTCAAGAATGTGTAAAACGTTTAATAAATTTTGCTCAAAAAACCTATAGCAAATATTTTAAAGACTTATAAACTAAAATCAAATATATAATAATATTAGTGAGAAATTTAAAATGGTTGAAAATTCTGATTTGTTAAAAGAAGTATTAACAAACTTAATTAATATATCTACCAGAAAAACAAATTCAACTCATGCAGTTTATCTTATGGACTCCACCTTAAAGAATCTTCAAAATAAATACGATTTTCTAAAAAATGTTGAAATTAAAGATACAAGATTTTTAGAAAATATAGAACCAGTTGATGTTATCACTAATATTGATAATGTTAAATCAAGAGATGTAGGTAGAGCAATATACGATATAATTACAAAAATGAATGATTCGCTTGGTAAAGATGCTGGATATTTTTTTCTAAAAGAAATCTCAAGTAGCATAAAAGATGATTATCACTCTACAATGCTTGATATGGGTTTAGATCTAGGTTTAATGCAGCTCGAACGTGAAGTAAAAGAAATGGAAAAAAATTTAAGCCAATCAAAAAAAGATCAATCATAATTTTATAAATATACATATTCTAATAATTAATTTACATTTGACTATAACTTATTCTATCACTGTGATTTGCATATCTCTATGTTTAACCATTTCTTTATTCCAATAGTATGCTCTATGAACTGTCAACTATGATATTAGAAATATTTTCAGCGGTATAAACACCTGCATATGCATCTGAATACACACCTACAAATAAATTATATAAATATTCCAGTTATTAAAGACGATTAGCACTCTAAAAGTTGTACTATTTACAACGATTAGGAGGGATGTAAAAAGGATGGGAAAAAAACTAATAGATATATTAAAAAATAAAGATATTGGTAGTATTGGTATCGGTGCGATGATTGTTTTTATTGCTATGGTTCTTGTAGCAGGTATCGCTGCATCAGTATTGA
>CAZOBL010000105.1:0-6041 GCA_964578185.1 uncultured Thermoplasmatales archaeon | reverse complement strand
TGCGGCTGGTGTGATTTCGTTTACGTCTCCGAAGTCGTATGTCGATACAATTTATACACTACAGTAATACTCTTTATTTAATTTAGATAAGATAAAATACCAAATTTTGGGGATAAAACTCCTCATAATCTTTTTTTAATCAATAATTTTTTATTTCTTTAATTGATTACATAGTTCTGGATGGGCTTTATTTTTATCGCCTAAACGTTACCCTAATATATACATTTCTAGGGGGTGAGGACTATAAAAATTTGTTTGAGGGGAGCACTATATAATAACAAAAATGCTTCTATTGGTATAGGGGCACTTATCATATTTATTGCGATGATATTAGTGGCAGGTGTCACTGCATCTGTTTTACTTCAAACAATGAACAGCCTTCAAAACCAGGCCTTAAAAACTGGATCAGAAACTATAAATGAAATATCAAATGGTTTAAAAGTAACCCATGTAAGCGGATATTACAATGGTTCAAAGATTTCACAACTGGCGATTTTTATATCAACAACAGCAGGCTCAAATGCTATTGATTTACAAAATACTTTTGTATCACTATCGGAAACAAATGTACAGACCCTTCTAAATTATGATAGTAACTGTTTTTCGAGTACTGTTTCAAATGGTATATTTCAGACTATAAATACTAGTAACTTAAGTAAATCAACTTTTGGTATAATTGTTATACGTGATGTAGATAATTCTTGCACCTCTTCAAACCCTAATATCAACGAAAATGATCTATTAGCTTTAATTGTAGACACATCAAAATGTTTTAGCGGTATAGACACTCGTACAAAAGTAAATGGTAAGGTGGCACCTGAAAGTGGTATGAGAGGAATTGTAGCTTTTACAACTCCTAGTGCTTTTACAAATACAATAATTGATTTACAGTAATTAAAAAAATATTTTTTTTTATCTTCCAAAAAACACTTTTGCTATATCATATAATTTTTTATCAACCGTTTTTGACTCTGATACCGCTTCAGTAAGTTTAACAGGAATTATATCTTTTCCTCTTAGAGCAACCATTTTACCAAAATCCTTGTTTTTTATACATTCAACTGCAGAAACTCCAAATCTGGTGGCTAAAACCCGGTCGTAAGCAGTAGGAGTACCACCCCTT
This sequence comes from uncultured Thermoplasmatales archaeon, assembly GCA_964578185.1. GTDB lineage: Archaea > Thermoplasmatota > E2 > DHVEG-1 > DHVEG-1 > JAZKSG01. The sequence goes on along the minus strand of CAZOBL010000105.1, from coordinate 4,918 downwards.
TGAACATGACCAAGTACAGTCACACGTGTTTCAAAATTCATACGTTTTTCTATCTCTTGTGCAAGAAAATGCCCTATTCCTCCTAACTGCACATGTCCGAATTCATCTGTTTTATCACTTTTTGTTAAAACATCATCTTTATGTTTTGGTTTTGCACCTTCTGCAACGCAGACGATACTAAATTTTTTACCCCGGTCAAATCTTGCTTTTAAATTTCTACATACCTCATCCAAATCAAAAGGCTCTTCAGGGATTAATATCTCATCAGCACCACCTGCAATCCCTGCTTGTGTTGCAATCCAACCGGCATGACGCCCCATAACTTCAACCACGATAACCCTATGATGAGATTCAGCAGTTGTATGAAGCCTATCTATTGCCTCTGTTACAATTTGCACAGCTGTATCAAAACCAAATGTAAAATCAGTACCAGAAAGATCATTATCAATTGTTTTAGGTACACCCACAACAGGTATGCCCTTTTTATGAAGTTTCTCTGCTACTCCAAGAGTATCATCTCCACCTATAGCAACTATTGCCTCAATACCAAATTTTTTTATGTTTTCAAGAACTTTTTGAACATCCTCATTTTTTTTAAATGGATTAGTTCTTGATGTACCAATAATGGTCCCGCCTTTTGGCAGAATCCCTGACACACTATAATCTGTTAGAAGCTCCATTTCACCATTTATAAGACCTCTCCATCCGTTTTTAATACCAATTATTTCCCAATTAAATTCAATTGATTTTCTAACAACAGCTCTTATAACGGCATTAAGCCCGGGGCAGTCTCCGCCACCTGTTAAAACAGCAATTTTTTTCATCCTATTTTTTTTCTCCTCTTAAATCTACGAAAATATAAAACACTTCTTTAATTTTTTTGTCATCAGGTCAATATATCACCAATAAAAACTTGAACAATAATACTAGTTATTGATACAACCCATACAAATGGGACAAAATAAAGGAAAAAAACATATTTATGACTACCACGAATAACTTTTAAAGTTAACGCCAGCATTAAACAATGTATTAGCAGTACAACAAATATAATTATAAAATTTCCAGCATACATCTGTTCAGGTATAGAATACAGTAGAGAACCTCCGATATCCCCCATGCCTTCTATTTGTCTGAACGGATCACCTGTCTGTGCTACAATACCGTTTAAATGTTGACCTATCACAAGTGATACATATATTGAAAATGCTATACCAAATGTTATACCTGCAAATAATGCAATTGAAGTATTTACTATAGTTAACTTTTTTATACGCAAACCCCTAATTTTTCTTATGTTATCTGCGATCATGGTAGATGTTTTGCGGGGATTAGCAGCAGCATAAGTTGCTTCTCTAAACATTTCACTTCCGCGTTGGATATAATTACTACCTGTATCTATTCCAAACCATTCCCATGCTTCATCATCATTTATACGAGTTCTGAGTCTACGATAAAGATTACGTATATGTTTAGTTAAAACACCATAATTTTTTTCACTGAGATAATAAACAGATGAATTAATCTTACCTCCTCTCATTGTAGAAATAGAACCAAGTGCGGGTAAAAAACCTAGAAAATTATTTTCCTTTCTTGTAATCTTCTGCTCTTCAAGAAAAGTTATAACACCCACAATAATAAGTGGAGTAAGAATTAATGATACAAGAATCTCAATAGGAATAGATACAACAAAAGCCAGCTCAAGCTGATATCTAGCAAAATATAAAACAGATCCAGCAACTATACAAGCTAAAACAGATATTTTAAAACTTTTACTTATCTTCTCTTCAATTTCCCCTCTTTCTTTAGACTGATGCCATATATCATCCTCAGGAATCATCGCCTTTAAAAGGTACAGAAGTAAACCTTCAGAGACAATTAACATAAAAGAAGACAAATAAATAAACATATTCATATTTTCAGTACCCATAATAATCGGAAGAACAATACCCATACTCATAACAAAAATAATTGCAATAAGCATGCTAACATAAACTTCGTTTAAAATAACGATATTCTCATTGCTAGCCTCATACATTGTTTTATATTCTTCAAGTACTGCATCTTGCTCGTTTTCAATAAATTCACGATGCTCCACTCCACTGTCAAGACTTTGACTAAAACGATCTAAAAAATCTTTAAAAATTTTACTAGGTGTTCTTTGAGATACAAATCGAAAAGTTTTTGCAACTGGCATACGCCATTTAGAAGAAAGAACACTTATTTTGTTAAGTTCTTCACCTAAAGCACCATATACATCTTTACCGCCAAGCATTTTTAATATGTCCTGAAGTGAAAGATCAGATATGGATAGAACACGAAGATGTGTAATAAAAAAATGCATTTTGCTATTGATATCATTGTCTTTATTTTTCCAGTTAACATATGGATATAAAACAGCTAAAATGATTGGTACAGACCCGCCAATTGCAAACGTATAATAGTTGTAATCAAGAGAAATGGGGAGAAGTATTTTTAGTAGGAAAGGAAGAGTAAAAATCAAACCCCCAATTAAAACTAAAGGAAGAAAAATTGTAAGATAAAACTTTTTTGGGTTTTTAAGACTTCGATAAGCAATTTTTAAATCTTGAATAAAACCTTGCTTTTCCTCAGATTCTTTGTTTTCAAATAATTTTTTTTTCTTCTTTTTTTCGGAAGTAACATCCTTTTCTTTTTTTTCTTCCTCCACCATCTTTTTGAAATATCACCCTTACGTATAACTTCATAATTTTATTGGGATACCTTTTTCACCTTCTCTATAAAAACCCCATATACACTGTACAACCTCATAATAATCCATAATATCTTCTTCCACCATTCTATCTAATATATGTTTACGTCTGTCATATTCATCATATATCTCTGACAACTCCTCATAACCTGCGGTTTTAGCTATTTTCTCCTCCAAGGTGTAGCTATTTCTATTTGCAACAAAACGATGTCTATCTTTTAAAGCATCCCACTCAAAGGCTTTACGACTCATAATCCCATCAACAGCTCTATTATAACCCTCAATCTCTTCTATCGAAGTAACCCGTCTCATTAGTTTTCCATCACGTTCTATAGCAAGTTGAATCATCACAAAATCAAGGTTATCCATAAATGTTTTAGGCACATTTATAGGATCACTTGTAAAACGTTGAATAACTTTAGTTACACTGCCAGCATGAAACGTCGTCATACATGGATGACCAGTTTGCATGGCACCAAATACGATGTTACCCTCGGCACCACGGACCTCTCCAGGTATAATATACTCAGGACGACTACGAAGAGCAGCACGAAGAAGATCAAACATGGTAACACGTCCTTCGACAGGCCCTGAATCTTTAGTTAAAAGCTGCTGCCAAACCTTGTGTGGCACCTGCATCTCAGGTGTACCCTCTGCTGTATAAATCTTTTTATCAGGGGGAATAAAAGGAATAATTGCGTTCATTGTGGTAGTTTTACCACAGGCTGTACCCCCACAGATAAAAAAATTACGCCCATACTCCAAACAAATCCAAAGATAAGCAACAATACCTGTGCTCAAAGTACCCCATTTGATAAGCTGAGTTGCACTAATCGGAGTCTCAGTGAAACGACGAATAGTCATACTAGGACCTCGTATACTGATTGAATCGCTATATACTATGTTACCTCTACTACCATCAGGAAGCACACCATCTGCAATTGGATTACCTTCACTTACAGGGCTCTCCATTTTTTCACTAAGTTTACGCGTAAAATCATAAGAATCTTCTTTATTTATCTCAACATTAGTTTTGATCATACCAAAGACTTTATGGATAAGATGAATCTTTTCACCTGCCACGACATGAATATCTTCAAGCCAAGGATCACGCATAAAACATTCAAGAAAACCAGTTCCAACAATATTTTTTAAAACATAATACTCGATAGAATCTCTCTGATTGGATGTAGCCTTTACTTTCTCTTTTTTACGTTTTAAAAAACCCTTTTTATCGGATTCCGCCTCAACAGCATTTTCATCGATAACAATAATCTCGTCAATTAATTCTTCAAGAATTTTTTTGAGGTCTTCATCAGATTTAACACTTTTTTTCTCAGGTGCTTTTTTAACTATTAATTTTAAAAGCCGATCATGTTTTTTTTGTTCATTTTCATCAAGTTCTGGTTCTACAGCATGATATTCTTTTTCATCCATATCTTGAGTTCTAAATATATGTACAAAAACTGATCCTTTAGCAGGGTACACTAAGTTAGGATATTCTTCATCACGTGCTTCAAATGGTAAACTAGTATAAAACAAGGGTTCATCCATCTTCTTTTTAAGACTATCTAAGTATTTTTTTAGATGAGGATTTTCATTAAGCAACTCATTAACTTCTTTTTCACTCATCTCACCCATCTTTACATACCCCTATTCTTAATTTTAAAGAGAAATTGGTAAACCTTTCTCCCCCTCACGATAATAAGTCCAAATAAATTGGACTACTTCATAATAATCAAATATCTTCTCTTCTATCATACGATCAAGTATATGTTTGCGCCGGTCGAATTCATCATAGATGTCCATTGGATTTTGAAAACCAGCCATTGGTGCAATTTTTTGTTCTAAAATGAAGCTGTTTCTATTTGATTTAAATAAATGCGAATCACTTGCTGCATCCCATTCAAAGGCTTTACGACTCATGATTCCATCAGCAACTTTGTTAAAACCCTCGATTTCGTCAATAGAAATAACTCTTCTAAGTCTCTTTCCTTTACGTTGAATAGCTAACTGAATCAATACAATATCTAAGTTGTCCATGAATGGCTTAGGTACGTTAATAGGATGGCCTGTAAAACGTTGTATAACCTTGGTCACAGAGCCTGCATGAAATGTTGTTACTACTGGATGGCCGGTTTGCATAGCCTGAAAAACCACTCTTCCTTCTTCACCACGAGTCTCACC
>CAZOBL010000104.1:0-6055 GCA_964578185.1 uncultured Thermoplasmatales archaeon | reverse complement strand
ATTCTGCCTCGTCCGCAACCAGCATCTAAAACATATTCATCTCCTTTAATTTCTAGAGATAAAACCATTTTTTGTAATATTTTATCATTTTTTTTGTTTGGAGTTATTAATGAATACATCCCCGCAATATTTGATATTAGTATATAGCAGCCAAATATGATTCCAAGAATTCCAATTATTTCAACGAGAAATATTTCAAAAAAAGATCCAAAGGAAAAAATAATCAATGATAGTAGTTCAATTAAAATAAATCTTGTAAAAATTATTCTAAACCCGTAATATTCATATTTTGGTTTATTTGTATCCAAAGTTATTTCACCTATCTATTTTCTCACTAAAAAATCATCCATTACCAAAAAATCTAGTCCTGTGCTGTAAAAAACTTCAATTGCATCATGAGGTGTGCAAACAATTGGTTCACCATGATCATTAAAGCTGGTATTAAGAACTAATGGTATATCTGTAATTTTTCTGAATTCATCAATTAATTTATGGTAAAGAGGATTTACTTCTTTTTTTACAACATGAGGACGTGTTGTTTTATCCATCGGATGAAGTACCGCTTCAACTTCTTTTTTATGTTTTTCTTTGACATTAAATGTTTTTATCATAAATGGAGCAGATACTTTATAATTTTCAATATATTCCTCAACATATTCTTCTAATATACTTGGAGCATATGGCCTCCATTTTTCCCTGTGTTTTACAAACTCGTTGAGTTTATCTTTTAAATCATTTCTTCGAGGGTCGCATAGTATACTTCTATTTCCAAGTGCTCGGGGGCCCATCTCCATTTTACCCTGAAACCATCCCACAAAATATCCATCAGCAATAGCTTGAGCAATTTCTTTCAATGAGGTGATTTTGGAATATTTGATTTTACGTTCTTCAAGTGTATCTTTGATTATTGAACTATTAAAGGACGGACCATAATAATTGTGTTTCATTTTGAATTTTACATTAAAACCTAATTTTTTACTGGCATGTAACGCTGCACCAAGTGCAAGTCCGGCATCATGGGCTACAGGTTGAACGAATAAACCTCTTACTTCATCTAGTTCCATTATTTTTTTATTCATTTTGCAGTTCAATGTAACTCCTCCAGATAGGCAAAGATTGTTTTTTCCAGATAAATTAATTGCCTGTTTTACTAGGTTACAAGCTATTTTTTCTAAATAAAACTGTAAAGCGTACGCTAGATTTTTATGTTCTTTAGTGAAAGGTTCATTTGAAAGTCGTCTTTTAATGCCAAATAAATCTTCAATTCTTTTTACTGCAACTTCTGTACCAAAAATCATTGGAATTGAAATTTCACTAACATCATATCCTTTTTCATCTGTCTTGATAATTTCTTTAAATACATTAAAAATATCTTCATCTTTTTCCCCATATGGTGCAAGACCCATTACTTTACTTTCCCCGTTGCAGAATCTGAAACCTAAAAATACTGTAAATGCGCCATAAAAATATCCTAAACTGTTATCGAGTTTACGCGTATATTTTCTAACAAAATCTTCATTTTTATATTCCCAGATGACAGTGGAATCAAAGTCTCCTACACCATCTATTGAGATAATCGCCGCATCATCAAAATTTGACGGATAAAAACAGCTTGCTGCATGTGATAAATGATGACCCATAAATTCTATTTTAGGATATTTAATATCTCCAAAATGGCTTTTAAGAAAAAGTAAGATTCTTTTACGTATAATTTTTTCATTCAATACATAGTAAGAGACCGGATTTAATGTTCCACATTGCTGTCTGTAATTTTTTTTAATATATCTTTTATAACCTATCCTACTTAAATTCCATAACGCATAAGCATCTTTTTTAAAAAGAACTGGATCATCTGGAATAATTATTTTTTCTATATCTGATAACTTAATATTTTCCGAATTTAGGCAATATTTTATACTCCTTATTGGAAAACAATCTGTAGCATGTTTTATTCTATTAAGCCTTTCTTCTTCAACTCCTGCAACGATTTTACCGTTTTTACATAGAATCGCGCTTGGATCATGTACATCAGGTATTGTTAATGTCCCAGCAGGTTTTAGACCCAATATATAAGAGTTTTTTTTCATCGATATTCATTAAGAACAAGTATTAACAATAAAAAAATTTTATCATAAATTTGAGAAATTACTAAAAAGTTTAATTTACAGTCAACTATACCCAATAAAGTTATTGTGTTATTATGAAAGACAAAAAATCATTGTTTACTTCTATTGACAACCTTGAAAGAAAAATTAACCTTGTTTATTACAAGATAATACATGAAAGACTTCCAAAATCTTTAAAAAAAATTTGTCTAGAAATCTTTCTTTTTACAAAAATTTTATTTTTATCGCGACTGAAATTTCTAAACTTATCTATGTTTTATGTTAAGGGTATAGATAAATTAAGCAATAAGCATCTGCGTGTAGTAGTATTTGGAAATAAAATGGTTCTAAGATATGTTTGTAGTTTATTTTTTGAAAAATTTCAAACTGAAGAAATTAAAAAAATTTTTATTTGGCAGATAAAAAAAGAGATAAAAAAAATAAATAAAGATGCTGATGCTGTCTTTATTCGTACAGATAGGTTTTTTAAAAAAGATTTGAAAAAAAACGGATTTATTGTGTTACCTGAATGGGCTGAAATGCAACTAGATTTAAATACTTCTCTTGACCATATTTTCAAGAGATTTTCATCTAGTGCCAAAGATGATGTTAGAAAAATAAAAAATATTGACTACCACTATGTTTGGTCTTCCAGCGAAGATTCTTTTGAAGATTTTTATCATAGATTATATATGCCATATGTTTTTAATAGACATAAGGATCTTGCTATTCCTGAATCTAAGAATTATGAGGAAATAAAAGCAATATTTCAAAAAGGAAATTTATTATTGGTAAAGGATAAAGATAAAATTGTATCGGGGATTATTATAATCACTCAAGGTAAGACAGTTTTTGTTGAATATGCAGGTGTAGATGTTAAAGATAATTATTTATCTAAAGTTGCAGGGTCTGCTCTTTATTATTTTATTATTAAATGGTCAAAAGAAAATGATTTTCATCTGATAGATTTTGGAGGAGCTAGACCTTTTTTAGAAGATGGATTATTCAAATATAAAATGAAATGGGGTATGACACCCAATATTAGTAATAAATTATTTGGAGTTTTTGGAATTAAGATATGTAATTTTAAAGGCAATCCTGTTGTTAAATTCATAGAAAATAATCCTTTGTTGTATATAGATAAGGATGAATTGAAAGCATTGATATTTGTAAGTAAAAAACTTGATAGAAATATTGTTCAACAGATTTGGAAAAAATATAATATTAGAGGCATATCAAGGTTAACATTAATTACAACTGAAAAAGTTGATGAGAAATTAAAAACTTATATTTTATCAAATTTTAAAAACAAAATATCTGTTATAGAAAATTATCATCTATTGACTAGATTTTAGGATACTTTCTTTTTTATCATAATCATAGAGTTCTTTACAATTAGTTATCCAAGCATTTTTCTCACTGCAATAAGATAATATTTTGTTATATAGTTTAGTCCAATCCTTTGAAAACCAACAAGCAGCAGAAACAGGATAAGAAAACGTCCAGTTGTGCCATAATATAGCTAGTACTCCGTTATTTTTTTCTGTAATATCAATAATATTTTTGATATATTTCCAGCTCTTTTCAGGATTTATTTTCATATAGCTTCTGAGAGCTATATCACTTATTATCAAAGGGATTTCTAAAATATCAATTATTTCATCTTTTTTTCGGTTATATGGATAGAAAGGATGACACATTCCATTCCTAAAACCGACCATGTTATGATAATGAAAAGTTGTATCATATTTAAACCCAGCATCTTCTAAAACTTCCCAGCTAATTGGTGTATTGAATCTAAGATGATGGTTTCTAACTCCGGCAATGTTACACTCTGTTATTTTTTCAAGTGCTCTCTTCTCTTTTTTTATTTTTTCTACATCCTCATATATATGATATCTCGTGTGATATCCAATTTCACATTTTCTTTCAATAATTTTATTTATTTCAAATTCTAGATCTTTAGAGTAATAATTATTACCAAAATCGCTATCAGGTTTTACAAGGAAGAAAAATGTAGATTTTGCATTATATTTATCTTCAAGATTGATTATTTCCTGAAAATTAATATATGGTGATTTTTCCTTTTTAATTTTACCTCTTATCAGGTGCCTAATTCCTTTGAAATTTCCATATTTAAAACAGTTGCCAAAGGATGCAAATATTTCTTTAAGTTTAACATATACATTATCAACATCATGGGTTAAAACAACTGCAAATTTTTTGTCATCAGGATATTCTGCAGAAAAAGAATTGTTAATTAAATACTCCGAAACAGTTGGATTTAACACATTTCTGTGTTTACTAGAAATATATTCATATCTATTTTCTTTGTCGAGTTCTACTGGTGGATATTCATCTTTTTTTGTAAATAAATCCCATATTTGTTGGTCTTTTTTTAGTTTGTCGATTACTTTGTTATAACTCTTATTGACGCCTATTAGATACACCTACCAATATTTAATTGTAATATAAGGTATTATTTTTTTGTTTAACCAAGTTTCTTAACTATAAATGGATAAACAAATTTTAAAAGAAAAACTGGGGTTTTCTTGATACATCTTTTACTGACTTTCCCTACAATAGTTTTTTCAAATAATACAGTATCTTTAGGATTATAATAATGAGCAAATGGAATATTTACTGAATTAAAAGAAGATTTAAAAAAGAAAAGACCTTGATTGTCATCATCGGTTGCCCCCAAATCCAATATTGAATAATTATTTTTATGACACCATTTAATAACTTGCCATAGCAAAAAATTATTCGGACGTAAATGCAAAAATTTTTTATCTGAATTAGCATGAGCGAAAATTACCTTATTTTCGTGTATATAACATAAACAGGAGGCCACTGGGGTTTCTTTATATTTTACTATAAATATTTCCATTAAACCTTTACTGTGCAACCTTCCCCATAATGTTTTAAAAAAATCTTTAGAAAAGGCATGTAAACCAATTTTTTTATATGTTTGAATTTCTAACTCGAAAAAATCATCAATTTTTTCAATATTATTTATTTTTTCAATTTTTAAATTGTTTTTTTGGGCTTTACGAATAGCATTTCTATTAGATTTATAAATTTCTTCCCACAATATCTCTGGATCTATGATATTAATTATCTGTGTCCATTTGTTTCTCAATTTTTTCATATCATTTTTTTGATAAATGTTATCATATAGATGTGTATGCTGTTTAATTATTAGATATCTGCAACTTAATTTTTTCTTTAGGTAAAAAGCTTCTTTTATCAAATATTTTATATATTCTGCTTTTCCCACAGCCCCGCCGTAAATTGATAGTGGCAGGGATTCTAGACGTTTTCCAAATAGATTTTTTACATAAAATAGTGGTAATATTGCCTTTATCTGATTTTGTTCATCTTTTGCTATTAAATAGTAAGGTTTGAAATTGTAATAACCCTCAAGAATTTCTTTCCATTCTAATCTATGGAAAAAATTTGAACTATCTTGATTTAACAAAAACTTTCTATAATCTTGCTCATCTTGTTTAGAATAACAGCTGACAATCAAATTTTTTCCTTTTTTACTAAATTCCATTTGTTTATATAATTATGGATTAGATTATTTATAACGTTTCGATTTTTTTAAAATACATTATTATCTTGATAAAAAAACATCTAATTATCCGATGATGTTAAATAACAAAATTATTTTTATCTATATTAGAACATGTTCTATGAAAAACCGTATTCATGTAATTATTGGGTAACTTTCAAATGTAACTCTAGATGTGTTTATTGTAAGGTTTGGAGAGATGAATCTTTAAGAAAAATTCCTGATGCGAAATGTGAAGATGTGAAACAAAATCTAGACGATCTCAAAAAGCTTGGTGTAAAATTTGTTGATTTTACAGGTGGAGAACCTCTTCTAAATAAAAAATTACCTGAGATGACAAAATATGCTAAAAAAATTGGTTTTTTCGTACAAC
>CAZOBL010000103.1:0-6080 GCA_964578185.1 uncultured Thermoplasmatales archaeon | reverse complement strand
TTCTTATTGTACAATACCTAAAGCTGTGGGTAGGCACATAAGTAAACCTTTAGATCAATGCATTGAAGAATTTAAAAAAGGACTAAAAAAGGACTATAAAAAATTCATAATAACAGCAGATGATGTAAGTGTTTACGGAACAGATATCAATAGTTCCCTACCAGAGCTACTTGAAAATATAACAAATATCCCTGGTGAATATGAAATATCCATAAGAGGAATTCATCCAAGATGGCTTGTTAAATATTCAGATCAACTAATAAATATCTTTAAAAGAGGAAAAATAATAAGATTAGGTGTTCCAATTCAATCAGGTAGCAAACGTATCCTCAAATTAATGAACAGATACAATGACGTTGAAAAAATGAAAGAGGTGATTATTGAGCTTAAAAAAGAAAATCCGGGGATAACAATTCACACCCATTATCTATTAGGTTTCCCAACTGAAACCATGGCGGATGTAGAAGAAACCTTAAATTTTATAACTCAAGTAAAATTTGATGCAGGATTTTTATATCCATTTTCTTGTAAGAACGGTAGTGAAGCTGAAAAAATAGAACCAAAAATTCCACAAGACGAAATCAAAGAAAGAATGAAATACGCAAAAAAAGTACTAAAAAAAGCAGGATATAAAGTGATATATCTACCAAAAACCAATTTCTTCTCCTTTTCACTCAAAAATCAATAATATCTATAATTGTTATATTCAAAGAATTTCTCTGTTTTTTTATAAATAAATCCCCTCATTTTTAAAACAGTTGTATCTAAAGGTAAATTCCTCTTATTGATTAAATCATTAAAATCACGTTTTTCAATTTTTTCTAAATCTAAAAAATTTAATATTTTTTGAACTGTGTCATTTGGCTTATCACATAAATCTTCATATTTTATATTTATAAAGCTACTTTCCTCTAAATAATCTATATTCTCTAGAAAATATTTTATATATTTTTTTAAGAAATTAGTAATATATATGATCCCCAATGGTGTCAATTTATTATAAAGAACTCTTAGAGATAAAACAGCTAAATAATAATTATATATTTTCTCATAAAAACTATCAATTTTCGAATGATAAATTGGTTTTTCTTTATACAAAAATCTTTCTGTATTTAATCCAGAATTAATAGTATAAAAAGGGTGTCTGTGAATAAAAATGAATTTAGAATCAGGCCACATCTCTTTGATAAAAAGAAATCTTGGAATATCATGAGGATTTTTTAACAATATGGGTTTTTTCTCTTCTGATATAAATTGAATTTTTTTACATATTTCATCTAATAAATCTATATTTTTTTTATTTGTATACATGCTTGAAGTTTTATTATTTAAAATAAAACCATACTCTTCAGGTGTAGTCGACTTTGTCTCAAATAAATCGACTCCTCTATTATTTATATCGTACTTTGAAAAGAATTCATCAATTTCTTCTCTACACCTTTTTTCCATATCAAGGATTTTGTTTTTTAAAAGATTATCATATTCTAATATATCATAAATATCGGCATAATTAAAACAACCTGTTGAGACTAACGTTTTGTATAATATACTTGTACCTGAACGAGGTAAACCTAATATAAATACTGGATTGAATGATATTTTTTCAATTTTTTTTAAATATCTTGCTTCTTCTTTCATAGTATTTCTTTATCTGATAAATTTTGTTTGCATAGACATAAAAGTATTTATAGTTTTTAAAATAATTTGGCAGCAAAAGAGATATAATTATATATTCTATTAAAAACATGATAATAAAGGTGTGTTAATACTTAATGAAGATACTTTTTGTTTATCCTTCAAACAGAAAATTTGGCAATGATAAATCTAAAAATTTTAGATTACTTAAAAAAATGAATGTCCATGTGCCATCCACGCTTCTACAATTAGTATCTCTTACCCCGCTATGTCATGATATTGAATTAGTTGATGAAAATCATTATGAAAAAATAAATTTTGAAAAAGAATATGATTTAGTGGCGATAACTTGCATGACTATGCATTCCTCAAGGGCATATGAAATAGCTGATGAATTCTGTCGACGTGGTGTAAAAGTTGTATTAGGTGGTTATCATCCAACAACTCTTCCAGATGAGGCGAAAGCTCATGCAGATAGCGTGGTTATCGGCGAAGCAGAGATTTCATGGCCTAAACTCTTAAAGGATTTTGAAAGAGGATCTATAAAATCTTTTTATGAATCAGGTATTGTAAACCCAGAGTTAATTCCACCGGTGAGAAGAGATTTTAAAAACGGATATTATCCAACAGGGGTACAAGCTACAAGGGGATGTCCTTTTAAATGTGGTTATTGCTCAATTCAAAATGTTGAAGGTCCAAATTTTAGGAAGAGACCTATTAAAAATGTAATAGAGGAAATTAAAAATTTAAAAACAAGTTTTTTTTCATTTACAGATCCTTCGTTAACAATTGACCTTGAATATACAAAGAATCTTTTTAAAGAAGTTAAAAAGTTAAATAAATTTTTTGACTGTCATGGTAATATAAATGTTTTAAACCAAAATGAAGATCTTATAAAACTCTCAAAGGAGGCAGGATGCCAAACCTGGTACATTGGATTTGAATCCATATCTAAGGAGAGTCTTAAAAGTGTCAATAAGTCTAATAATCCAGATATCTACCCTGAAGGCATTAAAAAAATCAGGAAACATGGCATTTCAATTAACGGCTTATTCATGTTTGGATTTGATGGTGACAGACTAGATATTTTCAACAGGACTCTTAAATCAATACTTAAATGGAAAATAGATATTGCCTCATTTGCTATTCTAACACCTTTTCCTGGCACCCCTGTTTTTGAAAAATTTGAATCAGAAGATAGACTTCTTACGAAGGATTGGTCTCAATATTATTTTAATAATGTTGTTTTCCAACCTAAACATATGGCTAAAGAAGATCTTTATAATAATACCAAAAAGATAACAAAGAAGTTTTATTCTCTTTCAAATGTTGCAAAAAGAACAATTGATAATCATTCTCTAAGTCGTCGACAGTTTATAAATAAATTAAATCATAATCTCGCTGATAGAAGAATTGTAAAAAGAGAATTTAAATCAAATCATCAAAAAATGTAAAACGTATTTCTACATTCATCTTTAAGAATAATGAAAATTTTATTAGTCAATCCAATCTCTACATCAAATAAACGTTTTTCATCACTTGTTAGATTAACTAATAGTTTCTTCATATCTTCAAGTTATTCTTTGAAGCAAATCAAGTGGATTTCTCCTGATTTTGACTCTGTTAAAATAGTTGATGAAGCATTTGATAAAATTAATTTTGGTGAAAAATATGATTTGGTAGGTATTTCATGTGTTCATACAAATTCAGCATTTAGATCCTATGAAATAGCTGATGAATTCCGTCGACGTGGTGTAAAAGTCGTACTAGGAGGCTGGCATCCATCAGTATTGCCAAAGGAAGCAAAACAACATGCTGATAGTGTCGTAATTGGGGAATCAGAGGACACTTGGCCTCAATTAATAGAGGATTTTGAGTCAAATAATCTAAAACCCTTTTACAGACAAGAAAAACCAGTCGATCTTAAAAAAATAACATGGCAAAATAACGACATTTTTGCAAAAGATACAGAAATTGGAATACAAGCAACCAGAGGATGCCCCTATAACTGTGATTTTTGCACCATCGCATCTGTGGAACACCGGAGTAAATTTAGAACTAGAAAAATTAATGAAGTAATTGAGGAACTTAAAAATTATAATCCAAAATCCTTAGCATTTTATGATGATTCTTTGACAGTGAATACGAAATATTCGAAGAATTTATTTAGAGCAATGAAAGATCTTAATAAAAAATTTACAGCTAATGGGAATATAAGAGTTTTAGCAAAAGATGACGAACTATTAAAACTCGCATCGGAGGCAGGATGTTTCGGTTGGTTCATAGGTTTCGAATCTATTAACCAAAAATCATTAAACAGTATAGGCAAACCAAACAATGTTGATGAGTACATGCAAGGCGTTAAAAAAATCAGAGATTACGGTATGATGGTTATGGGTGGTTTTATCTTTGGTTTTGATGATGATAATTTAGATATTTTTGATGATACAGATGATTTTGTAAGGAAAAGCGAGATAGATTTTGCTTATTACAATATTTTAACACCGTTTCCAGGTACTCCTATGTTTAAAAAGTTTGATTTAGAAAATAGAATAATTACAAAAAATTGGAGGAAATATGATTTAGAGAACGTAGTATTTAAACCAAAAAATATGAGTGCTGAAGAGTTATCTGAAAATGTTAGAAGAGTCAGAAATAAATATTTTAAAACTAATAGGTGCATGGAGAGAATTATTAAATCTTTAAAATTTGGATTTGATTCCTTTTTATTGTTATCCCGTGAAAATATTATGTTAAAATTAGAGAAATAAAAGATGAAAAAAATATTGTTTATTTACGCTGGTCCGGATAATGTATATGATCAGCAATTTAAAATTCATAAAAGTCTACTTAGAAAATTTATAGCAAATAGCCTTAATTTTCCAAAATCTTGGACATTTCCAATACTGGCATCTTTAACTCCTGATTATTACGATATTGAAGTTATAGATGGTCAAAAAAAAGATATTAATTTTGATAAAAAATATGATATTGTTGGAATATCTTGTACTACGAGGTATGCTAATTGGGCTTATGAGATTGCTGATGAGTTCCGTCGTAGGGGGGTTTTTGTAGCTCTTGGTGGTTGGCATCCTTCTGCTTTACCTGATGAGGCGAAAGCTCATGCTGATACTGTTTTTGTAGGGGAATCAGAGGACACTTGGCCAGATTTTTTAAAAGATTTTGAAGCGGGTACACCCAAGGCAATGTACATCCCAACAAAATCTGCAGATATTACAAACATACCACATCCTCGATTTGACATATATCCAAAAAATACAGAATTTGGTATGATTGCAACCAGAGGTTGTCCATATGGATGCAAATACTGTGCTATTACTAATATGCCAAAAAGAAATAAGTTTAGAAAAAGACCAATAAAACAAGTAATTGAAGAAATCAAAAATATGGACAATAAAACATTCAGTTTCCAGGATAATTCATTAACAATTGATGTTAAGTATACTAAAGATCTTTTTAAGGAACTCAAAGAGCTAAATGTAAATTTTAACGCATATGGAAATATCAAAATTTTAGGGCAAGATGATGAACTTTTAAAACTTGCAGCAGATGCAGGATGTTTTTCCTGGTTTGTAGGTTTTGAATCGGTATCTCAGGAGTCCTTGAATTATGTTGGTAAACAATCTAATAAGGTTGATGAATACATATATGCAGTTAGAAAGATACATGATTATGGGATGGCAGTGGCTGGAGGATTTGTTTTAGGTTTTGACTATGATACGCTAGATATCTTTGAAAATACAAAAGAATTTGCAGATGTCAGTGAAATAGATATGCCTGATGCTGAAGTGTTAACCCCATTTCCAGGGACCCCAATTTATGAGCAATATTCACGTCAAGGTAGAATTCTATCACGAGATTGGAGTAAATATGATTTCAGACATGTTGTATTTGAACCAAAAAATATGACACCTGAAGAACTTTTTGAAAATACAATTGATTTAAATAACGAATGGTATAAAAACTACAATAATTTTAAAAGAATTTGGAGAAGTTTAAGACTAGGTTTAAACCCTGCGATATCCACAATACTTCAAAATTTTTACTTAAAGTTTACAAGAGAAGAAGTAATTAGTAATATAATTCATTAGTGAGATTGAAAGATGAAGAAAGTACATATATGCCTGAATCTTGGATGTGAACTGAGATATCTTGATGCAACTAAAATTAGCAAATATTTAAAAGAAAATGATTATGAGATAGTTGAAATACCTGAAGATGCCGATATTATCTTTTTCATAACCTGCGCTGTTGTAAATGAAGTAACCGAAGATGCCATAAATAGGATAAAAGAATATCAAAAATATGATGCAGAGCTGATAGTTGCAGGATGTCTACCTGAAATGGAAAAAGAAAAGCTTGCAACAGTTTTTAATGGTAGAATAATTAGCACTAAAAATTTTGATAAAATCGATGAATTATTC
>CAZOBL010000102.1:0-6143 GCA_964578185.1 uncultured Thermoplasmatales archaeon | reverse complement strand
AAAACGCAAAAATCGCACTTGTAAATGCAGCACTAGAAGTCAAAAAAACAGAAGTTGATGCAAGAATAAACATTCAAGATCCATCACAACTACAGCAATTCTTAGATGAAGAAGAAGGAATGCTCAAAAAAATGGTAGAGAAAGTTAAAAAAAGCGGAGCAAACGTACTAATCTGTCAGAAAGGAATTGATGACATAGCACAACACTATCTTGCAAAAGCTGGAATATTTGCAGTAAGACGTGCAAAGAAATCAGATATGGAGAAACTAGCAAAAGCAACTGGTGCAAAAGTTGTAGGAAACCTAGATAGTCTCTCAGCAAAAGACCTTGGTCGTGCAGGAAACGTAGACGAAAGAAAAATCGGCGACGATAAAATGACCTTTATAACAGAATGCAAGAACCCAAAAGCAGTATCAATACTACTTCGTGGTTCAACTGAGCATGTAATAGATGAACTAGAACGTGCACTTCATGACGCACTCTCTGTTGTACGTGTAGCACTTGAAGATGGAAAAGTCACTGCAGGTGGCGGAGCAGCAGCTATAGCCATTGCAATGGGTCTTCGTGAATATGCACCAAGTGTCGGTGGCCGTGAACAAATGGCTATTGAAGCATTTGCAAACGCAATTGAAATCATTCCAAAAACACTATCAGAAAACGCAGGTCTTGACCCAATTGATATGATGCTTGAAATCAGAAATGCACACAAAAAGGGTAAAAAATACTCTGGTATCGATGTACTTGCTGGTAGAGTTGGTGATATGTACAAAAACAACGTTGTAGAACCACTCCGTGTAAGCAGACAAGAAATCGAAGCAAGCAGTGAAGCAGCAACAATGATACTACGTATCGATGATGTAATCGCCTCAAAAGGAGGCGGTGAAGGCGGTGGACCACCTGCCGGCGGCGGAATGCCACCAGGTATGGGCGGCGGAATGCCACCAGGAATGATGTAAAAATCTAATGATGCATCGTAGTATAAAAACCTAAAAATACAACCATTTTTTCTTTTTTTCTTTTTATTTCACGATAAATATATCTGAGGAGATACACAATGACTGACAAAAATAGTAGTAAAAAAAATAAAAAACACTCAAAATCAAAAGAAGAAAAATCATATAAAAAACAAATGCAAAAATTTGAGGAGGAAATCATTAAACTTAGAGATGAAGTTAAAGAAAAAAATGATAAACTCCTTAGAAGTTATGCAGAACTTCAAAACTATCAGAAAAGGATACAAAAGGATATTGCAAATCGACAAAAAGAAATCAAAACCAGATATATATCAGAATTAATTGATTTAAAAGAAATACTTACCAAAGCATATGAGGATGAAAACCCTAAAGAAGGGCTGAAGTTAATCCTTAAAAATATAAATGACTTTCTTGAACGTGAAGACATTAAATGTATTGAATGTATTGGAGATAAATTTGATCATAATCTTCATCACGCTGTTACAACAGTTGAAAAAAAAGATTGTGATGATGGGGAGATAATTGAGGAGATTAAAAAAGGATTTATGATAGATGATGAAGTTGTTAGACCTTCTCATGTGATAGTTGTAAAAAATAATGAAAATAAAGATAAAAAATAAATTTTGAGGTGAAATGAGTATATGAGTAAAATAATAGGTATAGATCTTGGGACAACAAATTCGGAAGTAGCTGTAATGGATGCTGGTAGTCCAACAATTATTAAAAGCGCTGAGGGAAACCCATATTTTCCATCAATTGTAGCATTCACAGAAGATGGTGAAAAACTTGTAGGTGAACCTGCTAAACGACAGGCGGTGACCAACCCGGATGGAACTATACATCGTATTAAGAGAAAAATGGGTAGTGGTGAAAAAGTCAAAATTCATGGTAAAGAATATACACCCGAACAAATTAGTGCGTTTATTCTTCAGAAAATAAAAGAAGATGCAGAGGAATTTCTAGGTGAAAAGGTAACGGAGGCTATTATTACTGTTCCAGCATATTTTGATGATGATCAAAGACAGGCCACTAAAGATGCAGGAAAAATTGCGGGTCTTAAAGTTAAACGTATCATAAATGAACCTACTGCTGCAGCTCTGGCTTATGGTCTGGATAAAGAAGGAGATCATAAAATTGCTGTATATGATTTTGGTGGTGGAACATTTGATATAACACTAATGGAAGTCGGTGAAGGAGTATTTGAAGTACTCTCCACCAATGGTGATACTCAACTGGGTGGAACAGATATGGATGAGGCACTCGTTGATTTTCTTGCAGATGAATTCAAAAAAGAACATGATGTGGACCTTAAAAAAGATAGAAAAGCACTTCAAAGACTCTATGAAGCAGCTGAAAAAGCAAAAATGGAGCTTTCAAGTACTATTAAAACAAATATAAACCTTCCATATCTAACAGTAGTTGATGGTGAACCTAAACATCTTGAACGAGAGATAACCCGTGCTAAATTTGAAGAAATAATCCAAAAGATTGTTGATAAAACACAAAAACCATGTGAACAAGCATTAAAAGATGCTAAGTTAAAGGCTAGTGATATAGATCATGTAGTCCTTGTAGGTGGTTCTACTAGAATCCCTATTGTTAAAAAGAAGGTAGAGAAAATTTTTGGTAAGAAACCTAAACGTAACGTAGATCCTATGGAATGCGTGGCAACTGGTGCTGCTATACAGGCAGGAGTACTGAGTGGAGACATAGACAAAGATATAGTATTACTTGATGTAACACCACTTACTTTAAGTATTGAAACACTAGGTGGCGTAGCAACAGATCTTATACCCAGAAATACTACAGTTCCTGCAAAGAAAAGCAAAGTATTTTCAACTGCTGCTGATAATCAAACTACAGTAGATATACATGTACTGCAGGGTGAACGCCCGATGGCTGCTGACAATAAAAGTCTTGGTCGATTTCATCTCGATGGGATACCACCAGCACCCCGTGGAATACCACAGATTGAGGTTACATTTGATATTGATGCAGATGGAATTTTAAACGTTAAAGCTAAAGATAAAGGAACCGGTAAAGAACAATCAATTAGTATCACAGGTAGCACTAAGCTTTCAGATGATGAAATCAGCCGTATGAAAAAAGAAGCAGAAAAACATAAAGAAGAAGATAAAAAACGAAAAGAAAAAATAGAGATAAGAAACAATGGTGATGCCATGGTACATACTGCTAAAAAAACAATTGATCAACTTGATGATAAAATATCAGATGATGATAAAAAGAAAGTTGAAGATGCACAAAAAGAACTCAGAAAAGCACTTTCTGGTGATGACTTAGATGAAATTAAAGAAAAAACTGAGAAACTCCAAGAGGAGATGAATAAGGTGTCCACTAAAATCTATCAACAAGCAGCACAACAACAAGCCCAACAACAAGCCAATATGGGTGGCGGAGCACAGCAGGGTCAGAAACAAACCGGTGGTGAATCATGGTCAGGTCATCCCAGTGGTGATAACAAAAAAGATGATACTACAATTGATGCAGACTATGAAAT
The DNA here is from genome assembly GCA_964578185.1 of uncultured Thermoplasmatales archaeon. Classification (GTDB taxonomy): domain Archaea; phylum Thermoplasmatota; class E2; order DHVEG-1; family DHVEG-1; genus JAZKSG01. The sequence goes on along the minus strand of CAZOBL010000102.1, from coordinate 2,651 downwards.
AAAAGAAGATAAAAAATCTAAAAAAGATAAAGATAAAAAATAAAATCTTTTTTTTCTCCCATTTTTTTCTCACCAACGCACTTTTTTTAACATTTTTTATTTGACATTTTTACAAATCAATCACTCTACCAACGAAACCTTATATACTATAACTGACAAAAAATCTTAATTGGTGGAGAATGGGGAAGAATATAGCTATTTCTTTCTATAAGAATATGGAATATATAGCTGATCATCCAAAATTACAGTATACATTTGCATTGCTACAGGCTGGTTTTTTATTAGGCTGGCTTGCAGTACAAATGCTTATAATATAAAAAAACAGGTTTGCACCAAAAAATAATTTCCTTTCTTTTTTTATGATTTTACGACAAAGACTGAGCAGGGTGCTTTTGTGACAACTTCTTTTGACACGCTTTTTTCCATGAATTTATCTATGCCTTTACTGCGGTCGTGATGTGCCATAATTATTAAATCATCTTTTTTACAATAGTTTACTATTTCTTCTGCAGGTTTTCCTGTTATTAAATCTGTTTTAATATTTACTCCAAAGGTTTTACCTATTTCTTTGAATTCATCTAAAAAAGCCATGGCTTCTTTTTTTAGTTTCTCCTCGATTATAACAGATGATATGAATTGGTGTGTATCGTTAACAGTTATGACTTTTGCTTCTATGTTTAAAACACTTGCTAAAAAAGCTCCTTTTTTTACTGCTTTTTTTGAATCTTTAGTTTTGTCTACAGGGATAATTATTCTTTTTATATCATCCATCTATTTTTTTTCTCCAAACCTTCAAAAGCCTTATCTATTAATGTAGATTTAATAGTTAAATATTTTCTTTTCTAAAAGTTTTATGTTATTTTTTAAGCATAATACTCTTTTATTGTGGTAATCTATTGGTCTACTTTAAATTACTCATATTTCTATATAATAACGTTTATAAATATTGTTTTAATCAGTATATTTTAGGTTTACATGGTTAAATCAAATACTTACTTTAGTAAAAACTACAAAAAAAGCAGTCAAATAGAACAGAATATAAAAGAAAAACTTATAGTAGAAAATTTTGATTTTATATATTTTGATATACAATCAGAATTTGAAAAATGCAACAATAACTGCCCAATACAGATAGAGCATTACAATGAAAAAATACCATATTCTCGGTGGATACTTTACAATCAAACATCTCGACCAGATTTTTTAATAAAATATAAAAAACCCATATATCTTGAAATTAAATACAAAAACAAACCTTTTCTATGGGTTAACACAAGGGATTACCATGACTATATTAAATGGGCTCAAATAAGTTTAATACCTGTCTATATTCTCATGTACGTTAAAAAAGATAATTGTTACTATATACACAAAGTGTTAGAGGATACGAAAGAGCTGAGGTGTTTTAAAACAAAACATGATAAAAATCAAATCTATGATTTAGAAGAAAAAAGCATTAAAATAAAGGATATACATTCCTTAATTGATTTTTTAAAACAAAAAAGCATGTAAATCAATGTTTTAAATTCGGATGATAAGCTTATGGATAAATGCACGATTTTTAATAAAGACAGCCGGAAACTTGCAAATTATATCAAAAATGAAACAATTGATTTTATTGTATTTAGTCCACCATATTGGAATCTACGAGACTACAAATTTGAAAACCAAATAGGTTACAAGCAAGAGTATCAGGATTATCTTAAAGATATGCAAAAAGTCTTTTGTGAATGTTTCAAAGTCCTTAAAAAAGGGCGTTTTATGGCTATAAACATCGGTACAGTTGTATCAAATGATGGTATGAAATTTATCGCAGGGGACTTTGTACAAAGATGTATAAAATCTGGTTTTACATTCCGAAAAGATATAATCTGGCATAAACCCCGTGGTACAACTAAATGGCAACGTGGTGCAACACAGTTTTCACAAAACCCATATCCGCTTATGTTTAACACAAATATCAACCATGAGTACATACTTATATTTCAGAAGGGTGAAACACAAGAAATTGACAATGACAAGATTCAAGCATTTAACAAAGATTTCATCAGAAAAATGGCATATAGTGTATGGGATATTATACCAGTTAACTCACCAAAAAAAGATGAAAAACATGCAGCACCCTACCCTGAAGAACTACCAAGAAGACTAATACAATTATTCACATTTAAAGGGGACATTGTGCTAGATCCATTTGCTGGTTCGGGGACAACATGTAAAATAGCAAAACAGCTAGGCCGGCGGTCAATTGCAGTAGAGCTTTCAAAAAAATATTGCCAACTAATAGAAAAAAAAGTACAAAACGTAGAATTTAACTCATTTGATGACTCACAGATATATGAAGGCAGTATTGATTTAAGATTAAAAGAACAGACAAAAAAAATTGAACAGTTAAACAAAGAACTTAAAAAAGCAAAAAAAGAATACAGAAAAATTATACAGGAAAAACAAAGAAAACAAGGTGGCTTAAAAAAATATCTTTAAAAAATTTTTTCATGTGTTAACGGAAAGAATTATCAATAACTTTCTTATGTCTAAAAAAAAGAAAAAACAACATATATCAAGAGAACATTTACAAAACAAAATCAAAATTTAGTATGCGGGTGTGATCTAGGGGCTATGATTAGAGCCTTCCAAGCTCTAAGCACGGG
>CAZOBL010000101.1:0-6235 GCA_964578185.1 uncultured Thermoplasmatales archaeon | reverse complement strand
GATGAGATAAAAGATAGTGTTAGTCAATTAAGTTTTTCTTTGGATACACTTGATAGGGAAAAATATAATAAAATAAGGGGTTTTGATAATTTTGACAGTTTAATGGAAAGTATCAATATTGCAAAGAAATTAAAGCAAAATATTGTGTGTATTTGTACTGTTACAAATGACAATATCAACGATTATCATAAAGTAATAGATTTTTGTAAAAAAAAAGAGATAGTTGTTTATGTTCATCCAATTTTTTCTTATTTTGAAGATAAGAATTTAAGGAAAAAATATGTAAAAGAAATTAAGAAATATTTTTGGCATCCATTTGTGAGAGTAGATTTATCTGATCTTAAGTTCTATTATATGGGTGGAAATGACATTAAAAAACCGCGTTGTAAAGCAGGAAAATCTGTAATAGCAATTAGTCCAGACAATTGCATTTTTGTGCCATGTTTTCATAAGGTATTAGATAAAATAAAAATCAATGGTAATTTATACGAACTATATAATTCTGATAAATGGAAAAAAATGTTTGAAAATGCTGGTAGTTATGAATTCTGTCAGGGATGCAATATTCCATGTTATCTTGGTGCTTCACCTCTTGATAAAATTGATAAATTTTTCTTTCAAGAGTTATTATCATATAGTAAAGTGTTAATTGAGAGAGCTAGAAATAAATAAATTTAAATAATTTTTTTGTAAACTTTGAGAGTTTTTTCTGCGACATAATCCCAGGTGATTTTTTTTGAAATAAAAAATGAATCTTGAGAGAGTTTACTGTATAAATCTTTGTCATTTAAAACATTTAATATCTTTTTTGTCAGATCTTTTATATCTTTTGGTTTTGCAATGGCTCTTTTGTCATATGTATATTCAGGTAGGCCTCCTACATCAGTGACTATTATTGGTTTTTTAAAATTGACTGCAAGAGCTGCTATTCCACCATGAGTATCCAAATGTTTATAGGGTAGTACAACTACATCTGCTGCAGTGAGATAATATTGAACTCTTTCTTCTGCAATGAATCCTAGTCTTACTATTATATCATCTTCAAGATTGTTCTTTTTGATTAAGGTGTCATATTTTTCCCATGTATCCATAAATGGTTGTCCCGCTATCAATAAAATTGTTTTTTTATCTTGAGATTTTATTCTTCTAAAAGTTTTTATAAGTATATCTAGTCCTTTGTATGGTCTTATGTAGCCTAAAAATAATAGAATTTTTTTTCCCAGAGGTAAGTTAAGTTCTGTTCTTGCATCATTTTGGGCGATATTTTTATTCTTGATGAAGTTTAATACCCCATGAGTTATAACATGAATTTTTTTTTCGTCGATATTATAGATTTTGATGAAATCTTTTTTATTTCTTTCATTATGAACTATGAAAATATCAACAAATGGAAAAAGTATTTTGTTTGCAATTTTGTTTAAAAATATGCTTTTTTTGTTTTTTTCATGAGGAAAAATGTTATGAACGCTACAGACAACTTTTATTTTTTTTGATTTTGCCATCATTAAAATCGGCAGATATACTGGCAATAAAGAGGAAATCCACCATTGGACATGTAACACATCACAGTCAAGGCCAATACCTGCTTTTATTCCAGATAAGAAACTATTCCAGTTTAATGTTTTTTTAGTGGGAATATCTTTTAAAAATTTATCATACATTTTTTCATTTATTTTATTTGTTTTAAGAAAAAATTTTGATGTTTTTGAGAATTTTTCAAATGAAATAAACTCTAAATCAACAATTTTTGAAAGAGCATAAGATAGATGTAGGCAATAGGGAGATATTCCAATTATTGGTGGTAGAGTTCCTACCATTACTACTTTCATTTAATTACCATAGGGTATTATTTTTTTTGTACAAGAAAATTTGATTACTTAAGATTTCTGTATTTTGAAAATTTTTTTTAAGAAAAATGATAACTATTTATAATTTAATTTCATTAAAAGCCTAATTTATTGTGATTGAATATATGGATAAAAAAATACCTTGGTCTCTTCCAAATATTAACAAAAATGATATTGATTCATTGAATGAAGTGTTAAACTCAGGTTGGTTTTCAATGGGACCAAGAGTTGCAAAATTTGAGGGAAAGACCTCTTCTTATCTTGGCATTGATTATTCCGTTGCTGTGAATAACGGTACTGCGGCTTTGGATGTTGCATTAAAATGTTTAGATGTTAGAGAAGGCGATGAAGTTATTATCCCGGCATTAACTTATATCGCTACAGGCAATTCTGTTTTATATAATAATGCTAAACCAGTTTTCGTTGATATTGATGATACCTTAAATATAGATACTTCCCTTATTGAAGAAGAAATTACTGATAACACAAAAGCCATAATTAATATCGACTTAGGCGGTAATCCATCTGATTATAAAGAACTTTTACGAATTTCCAAAGAGTATAATATACCTCTAGTTGTTGATGGTGCACAGTCTTTTGGATCTGAATATCATGGTGAGAAATGTTGTACTCATGGCCTTATAAATACTACAAGTTTTCATGCTGCAAAAATACTTACTACAATTGAAGGAGGAATGCTTTTTACTAAAGACCCAGAGATATATGAAAAAGCATTGTCTATTAGAAATCAAGGTGAAAAAACCAAGTATATACATCAGTATATTGGAAATAATTATCGTATGACAGATATACTGGCAGCATTTGGTGTTTCTCAACTTGATAGATTTGATGAGACATTAAAACAAAGGATAAAGAAAGTTGAATATTATAAAGAAAATCTTTACGGTGTAGATATTCCAGATGAATTACCAGATACAAAAAATTGTTATTTTTTCTTTTTAATTTTAGTTGAAAACAGAGATAAATTAAATACATATCTTAACGAAAATGGAGTTGAAACTAGAATTACTTATCCTATGCCTATTAGTGAGCAACCAGTTTTTAATGGTTATTCAGATAAAATATATCCAAAGGCTAAAGAAATTTCAGAAAAAGTAATATCTTTGCCTATTCATCATAAATTAACTTATGAACAACAAAGTTATATAATAGAAAAGATAAACGAATTTAATGGGTGATATAAACATAAGAATACTAGTAACAGGGGGAGCAGGTTACATAGGAAGCGTTTTATTAACAAAACTTGTTAAAAATTATAATGTTAGAGTTATTGATAATCTAGTATATGGATATAACGGCTTGATTCCTCATTTAGGTGATGCAAATTTTGAGTTTATCAGAGGAGATATTAGAGATACTGAACTTTTGAAAAAATCTCTTGAAAATATAGATTTTGTAATTCATCTGGCAGCAATCGTAGGCTACCCTGCATGTAAAGCTAGGCCAGGTCTTGCACATGATATTAACTATTTTGGGACAAAAAATTTAGTGAAACATTGCAATGTTCCAATAATATATGCTTCAACGGGTAGTAATTATGGTCATGTTAAAGAAATTTGTTATGAAAAAACGCCTTTAAATCCTTTAACCGAATATGGCCAATCAAAGGCAAAGGCTGAAGAGGAGATTAAAAAAACAGACCATGTAATTTATAGATTTTCAACAGGTTTTGGTTTGTCTCCCCGGATGAGATTAGATCTTCTTGTCAACGATTTTTTGTTTCGTGCAGTAAGAGAAAAAGAACTCATTGTTTATGAAAAGGATTATTGGAGGTCATTTATTCATATAAAAGATATGGCTAGAAGCTTAATTTTTGCAATTGAAAATTATGATGAAATGAAAAATCAAGTTTTTAATATTGGTTCTAAAGATTGTTGTATGACTAAAGAGGATGTAGCTTTAAAAATCAAAGAATATGTTGATTATTATTTAAAATTTGCAAATTTTGGCCATGATCCTGATCAACGGAATTATCGAGTTTCATTTCAAAAAATTAATTTTCTTGGTTTTAAAACAAAATATAATATTGATGATGGAATAGAAGAAATGTTAAATTTATATGAATTTTTAGAGCCTAAGGAGTGTTACTATAACAATAAGGTTTTTAGATGAAAGAGAATGATAAAAGCTCATTTATAATAAGACCTTTAAAATCGAGTGATGCAAAAGACCTCTTCGAATTTTTAAAAGATATCGATAAGAAAACTAAAAATTATTTTCATCCTCATTCTTTTGATTATGACACAATTAAAAAGATATGTGAATCAAAAAAAGATTATTATTATGTTTTGTTGATTAACGATAGAATCATTGGTTATTCATTTCTGAGATTATTTGGATATGAAATACCAAGTTTTGGCATTATTATAAGGAGAAACTATACAAATAAAGGGTATGGTACAGTTCTTACTGAGTGGACTGTCAACAAAGCAAAAGAATTGGGTTTTAAAAAAGTTATATTAAAAACATATAAGAAAAATATTGCTGCACGAAAAGTTTATAAAAAAATAGGTTTCAGTATAATAGGTGAAACCGAGGATAAAAAGCAATATAGAATGGAGTTAAAATTATAGATAATTTTTGTCTTAGTTTGCCTTGGAAGATTTAAGAGATATTTTTTTCCTTTTTGGCGATAAAACTATCGAGATTGCAAAAAGTATTGCTGATACTATTACTATAGATGCCCCTATCGGAAAGTCTGTTTCAAGTGATAACCAGAAACCTATAAGGCAACTTATTACCCCTATGATTGGTGAGGCGATTAGTATTTTTTTGAAGTCAAAGAAGAATTGGTATGCTGTACTTGTTGGGTTGATTATTAATGCAAAAACTAGTAGACCTCCTACTATTCTAAGTGATAGTGATACTGCAAATCCTGTGAAAAATAGTACTAGAAAGTAGAATAATTTTGTATTTATACCTGATGATTCTGCAAGTTTTCTATGAAACATTACAGCTAGTAGTTCTTTATAAAATATTGTAACAAAGAGTATTAGTGTAAATGATAGGAGGGCTAGTAGTAATATATCGTTGTTTCCAACAGAGAGTATGCTACCCCATAGTATTCTTAGTGCTGTTCCACTGGCTGCGTTACCTGGTTTCATATGTAGGAAGATAAATGCGAGTGCGATCATTATTGAAAATAGAAATCCTATTACTACGTTGCTTTCAAGTCGTGCTTTCTCAGAGAGTGGTCCAAGTATGAATGCTGTTGCAAACGCAAAGATTACTGCACCTATCATTGGGTCAATTGATATCATTATACCAAATGCTGCTCCTGCAAATGCTGCATGACTCATACAGTATCCAATAGAGGATAGATTCATTCTTACTACAAAAACTCCCATAGTTGAGCATACAAAACCTGCAAGGACTGCACCGATTACAGACCCAAGAATTAAAGTAATAGGGAGTTCTATCATTTTTTCTTTACCTCTTTTTATTATTTTGTTTGTTAAAAAGAGCTTTTATTTGATTTGAGTTTAACACTTCATTTTTTTTATCATCCATTATAATTTGCCCCTTATCAAGAACGACTATTCTTTTGCATGTCTTTGGTAAAAAAGTAAGGTCATGTGAGACCATTAAAATGGTTAAATTTTGTTCATTGTGCAATCTGGTGATTAGAGTCTCTATTTGTTTTCTTGAGGAGAAATCCAAATTTGAGAATGGTTCATCTAACAGCAGTATCCTGGGTTTTTGTGCAAGCGCACGTGCTATGAGTATTTTTTGAAATTCCCCACCTGAGAGTTTTCCAATGGGCCTTTTTGCAAAATCGATCATTCCTACTAGACTCATGCTTTCCCATACAGTTTTCCAATCTTTTTTTGTTGGGAATTTGAACATGCCGATTTGCCCGCTACGTCCTGCCATTACAATATCTTTGCATAAAAATGGTGCCAGCGGATCCAGTTCAAAGTTTTGAATAACATATCCTGTGTGTTTTCTTATGTGGTTTTTATATTTTTTAATATCTCGGTCAAAAACTTTTCCTTCTCCGTTAGTATAATTAAGGATTCCATTTATTGTTTCCAAAAGAGTGGTTTTACCAGCACCATTGGGGCCAATTATTGATAAAAAATCACCTTTTTTTACATTTAAATTTATATCTTTGATTACTGGTATTTTTTCGCCTTCGTATATAGTTGCTATGTTTTTTAATTCTATTATGTTTTCATTTGACATATTTTTTTAGGATTTATTTTATTTCTAAAAGTTCTGTATCTGCTTTTTTGTAGATTTTCTCTGAGTATTGGATCATGTTTTCACCGTTTACCGTAGTTTCAATTTCTTCGTGTATTTTTTTGTTCATCCCCTTTGAGCCAGGCAAAGTTGTTCGGGGGTTCAATGGTGGCGTCAGGGAGAGC
>CAZOBL010000100.1:0-6611 GCA_964578185.1 uncultured Thermoplasmatales archaeon | reverse complement strand
TATCTAGCATATAAAAAGCTAATAACAAAGAAAAGATAGTATATTTTTTTTAACAAAAAATAAATATATCCTAAAGTATCTAACAAAAATCTAACAAAAAATTCTATATAGATTGGTGGTCATGAGGAGACAAAAAATAGAAGCAACTGTTGCCAGTTACAAAAAAACATACTTTATTCTCATAGTATTAACTATAGTTTTTTTTTCAAGTCTTTCGGTGATATCTTTGGCAAAAGCAGAAAAAATTGAGATACATTTAGAAGATAGGGTAATAGAGGCAGATGAAAAATTTTCAGTATACGTTATAAATGAGTCTGGATATGGAGTAGAGGGTGTAACCTTATTCATTGAGAGCGCTGGTCCTGCTCCAGTAGATACTAATGAGGATGGCTATACAAGCCTAACAGCTCCTTCAGAACCTGGGGAATATAGGATTATAGCACAAAAAGACGGAACAATCGTTGATAATTTAACAATAGAAGTTGTAGCACCACCTCCACTATGGGAATCACCATATTTTCCTATAGCAATAGCTGTAATAGTTTTAATAGGAGCGATATTTTTTGTTAATTGGAGAGAAAAAAACCAGATTTACTCAAGAGCTAAAGAGATAACAAATGAAAAAAATTTAGAAGAATTTAAATTAGAATCTTCAAAAAATTCAACAAATAACGAAGCTAAAAAAATTCGTAAAGGGTCTTCTTTTAAGATACATGATGAACTTAGCAGTCAGGATAGTAAACCAGTTGTATCTAAAACTTCTGATAATCCAAAGGTTGAAGAAATCAGAATAAGAAGACCTAATAAAAAAAAGGAAATTGTAAAAGTTGATGAAGAAAAGGAGCCCGTTGATAAAGTTCTTGATGAAAAGAAAGTAAAAAAACGTGATTACGATTGGTTTGCAGGAAAAGATGATGTACGCTATGAAATAGATAAAATCACCGGTGAGATTGATGAAGAAGGAAAAGATAAATGGTTTGAGGGTGTAGAAGACTTAAAAGAAAAAATCGATAAAAGAGTTAAAAAGAAAGATAAAAAAGAAGAGGAAGATGAAGAGGAAGATTGAATAAATTTCATAATAGTGTTTAAATAATTCTTTTTGTTTTATAGGTTACTAGGATGTCAAAAGATAATAGATTAATTAAGGATTTTTATAACTTAAAAGTAAGGCAAATCATGGATAAAAGAGTATGGGATCTGCCAATTATTGAAAAAGATGATGATGTTTATCATGTATTGTCGATTTTAGGTGGGCGTAATCATATATGGGTAGTTGAAGATAAGAAAAAAAAGGAGTTAGTTGGTGTTATTACCGAGCATGATGTCCTCTCAATACTTGCTCCGAAACATTTTCCGTCCTATATTTTTGGAATGCCTGATATTCGTTCTATTCAACATGGTACAGCTAAAACAGCTGGTGATATAATGTGTCATAGAACTATCACTTGCGAACCTGATGATAAGATAATAGATGCTTTACAGAAAATGGTTAAATTTAATTTAAGGCGTTTACCAGTTACCAAAGATAAATGTATTGCGGGTGAGTTAACATTACATCAGTTGATTAGAAAATATTACCGTGCGACTCAATATCATCCTATAGTTGATGAAGAAGGTTGATAAAAACGGAACAATTATTTGATTTATTACTCCTAGTAGCAATAGCTCTTTTATCTGCTCGTCTTCTAGGTTATGTTTTCCACAGATTTAAACAACCCGCTGTTATAGGCGAGGTATTAGCCGGAGTAATTTTAGGGGGTGTTGCCATATTTACATTTTCAGGGAACTCCTTTACTTTTATAGATTATACATTTGTGATATCCAAACTTGATTACACTTCCTATGAATTTGAAATTTTAGCTCAGATTGGAATACTTTTTTTACTATTCATATCGGGTCTAGAGATACAATTCACCAATCTTAAAAAAATGAGTAAAAATTCAACTTTTGTGGCAATAGGTGGTGTAATTGTTCCTTTGTCTTTAGGCTTTTTAACCGGTATTTTATTTGGTTTTAATATCCAACAAAGCATTGTAATCGGTCTAATATTAACTGCAACATCGGTGGGAGTAACTGTTAGAACATTAATGGATATACATGTTTTAGATACCGATGTAGGCGCGACAATTCTTGGAGGGGCAGTTATTGATGATATTTTGGGTATTGTCCTGCTTGCTTTTGCGATAGGTATTGATTCTTTAATAGATGCGGTATGGATTGGAGGAAGAATTGCAATTTTCTTTCTGGTATTTCTTTATCTTGGGTTAAAAGTTATAGATAAAGTATTAGATTTAGGGGAAAAATTGCATCTACCAAAAGCATTTTTGAGTATTTCTTTAGCTATACTATTGCTGTATTCATTTTTTGCAGATAAAGCAGGTATATCAGGTATTATTGGTGCATTTGTCGCAGGGGTAATAATTGGACAGAATTTTAGATCAAGAGGCATAACTGATGATGTGAAAACAATAGGCTATGGTTTATTTATTCCACTGTTTTTTGTGTGGGTGGGATCTAGAATATGGTGCTCTGTTGATACGATAAAATGTTCAATAATGGATCTTGTAATATTGTCCGCTGCAATTATTTTTGTTAGTATCATTGGTAAAATATTTGGTTGTGGTCTTGGTGCAAAAATAGCAGGTATGACAAACAAAGAATCTCTTCAAATTGGAGTGGGTATGATACCCCGGCTTGAGTTGGCTTTGATAATTGCCTCAGCGGGTATATCCAAAGGAATACTGATGGGCGATATTGCACATTACATACTATTAATAACGGTTATAATGACAATTGTTACAACACTTATCACTCCACCTTTAATAAAACAGCTATTTAAATAAAAAAAGAGTTTTTCTATATGAAATTTTTATTTGAAATATCAAAAGAACATCCAACAATACCCATCTCAGAAATAACTCATACACTAAGCGCTCTAAATATAGAATTTGAAATAATTGAAAAAAACAAGGATGTTTTACTCGTTGAAAGTCTAAACCTTAAACCTTATATTGGTATCTTATCAAAAAGAGTGGCTTACAGCTTTTATATAGATCAATTCTTTTTTTCTTCAAAACCCATAAAAAAAGAGATAGTAAAAAAAGCAAAACAAACACATATCCCTGCAGACCATACACTTGCTGTAAAATACAAAAATCGTTCAAAAAAAGTAAACTCCAAAAATATTGTGGAAACTTTAGCAAATGTGTATACTCAAAAAAATAAAGTCGACTTAGAAAAACCAGATATAGAAATTAGGGCCTTAATTACTGATAAAAAAATATACGTTGGGGTTAAAAAATCTGAAATAAAACGATCTGATTTTGAAAAAAGAAAAGTTCAGAATAGGCCTTTCTTTCAGCCGATAAGTCTGCATCCAAAACTAGCTCGTGCATTAGTGAACCTTTCAGGTATCAAAGAGAATGGGACTTTGTTAGATCCATTTTGTGGTACAGGTGGAATTATTCTTGAAGCAGGTTTAATTGGTGCTAAAATTATCGGCAGTGACATTGAAGATAAAATGATCAAGGGATGTAAAAAAACCCTTGATCATTATAAGATTAAAGATTATTATTTGTTTCAAAGTGATATATCACAAATTGACGAAAAAATTGATTTTAAGGTAGATGCGATAGTAACAGATTTACCCTATGGTAAAGCAACGACTACAAAAGGAGAAAATATTTTGGATTTATATGATAGATCCTTTCATTCTTTTAAAAAGTATCTTAAAAAAGGAAAAAAATTAGTTATTGGCACATCAGAAAGAAAAATAATTGATATTGGGAGAAAATATCTAAGATTAGAAGAAATTCATGATTTTAAAACACATAAAAGCTTGACTAGATCTTTTGCGATTTATCAAAAAATTTAACCACAACACTTTTACAATAAATTATAATCTATCCTAATTAGAAAATGACCCAACTCAATATAATCTTTTTAGGTACTGGTGGTAGCTGGCCTACAGTTCGTAGGAATGTAACGGCAACAGCTTTGAAACGAGAAAGTGATATCACACTTTTTGATTGCGGTGAGGGAACCCAAAGGCAGTTTCAAAAATCAAAGTTTAGCTATATGCAAATATCAAAAATTTTTATAACTCATTTTCATGGAGATCATTTTCTTGGTTTACCTGGACTTATTCAAACAATGCAACTTAACGATAGGGAAAAACCACTTCATATCTATGGTCCAAAAGGAATCATAAATTTGACTAAACAACTTCTATCCTTAGGTTATTTTAGACCTAAATATGATATCTTTACTCATGAGATTAAGCCAGAAGAAAAAATAGAATTTGATGGCTATCACATCAAACCGTTTAAAGTCGAACACAATGTATCGGCATTTGGATATGTTTTTGAAGAAAATAAGCGTCCAGGGAAATTTAACAAACCTAAAGCATTGGAGTTAGGAGTCCCAGAAGGACCTTTATTTAGTAAATTACAAAAAGGGCAACAAATCAGACTAGAGGATGGTCGAAAAATAACTCCTGACATGGTGATGGGTCCTGATAGAGCTGGACGAAAAATTGTCATATCTGGAGATACTAAACCATCTGAAAATCTCTTTAAAAATGCAAAAAATGCTGATGTGTTAATACATGAAGCAACTTTTCTTTCAGAACTCGAAAAAAATGCAAATGATTACGGTCATTCCACGGCAGCTCAAGCGGCGAGAATCGCTAAAAAAGCTAATGTTGAGAAACTTTTTTTAACACATATTAGCCCAAGATATCTTAAAGAAAAAGAAATCGAAGAAGATGCTAAAAAGATATTTAAAAAAACCTTTGTTCCAAGAGATTTACAAGATTACGAGATTAAATTGAAGAAATAACATTATTTTTTAATCATTATTTTCGTTCATTTTTGTTTTTAAACATTGGCCCATGCTTTTTTGAGCTTCAAGCTCAAATAATAAAGGTGCATCTGATGCCCATCCACCAAATTTTTCAACGATATCTTCTACTTCTGCATCATCAGATGTCCAGTTTTCTTGTTTCATATGTTCATTATCTATGTGTGCAAATATAGATTTTTTATTCAGGTCCTGTTTATTTTTTGATATAAAAAGGTTAAATGTGGATTGGTTACCATCTTCATCTTGTTTATAGAAAATACAGCTATTGGAACTAGTTTGATAGATACCATATTTATTAGGCATAATATTTTCCCTCCAAAAAACCTGTATGGTTTTTACCCTTTTTAATACTAACTAATTCAATTTACTATAATAAACAACATTTTATCATAATTTTATTAAATTATATGTTTATTACTGATTTTGATATCAAATGACTAAACGACCAGGTTACGATGATTATTTCATGGAAATGGCACATGTTGTGTCCAAGAGAAGCACTTGTTTAAGAAGAAAAGTTGGCGCAATTCTTGTTAAAGATAAACACATTCTAAGTACTGGTTACAATGGTGCCCCAAAAGGTCTTAAACATTGTGAAGAGGTAGGGTGTATTCGAACAAAGATGAAAGTACCCTCTGGTGAAAGACATGAACTATGTCGTGGTTTGCACGCAGAACAAAACGCTATTATTCAAGCGGCTGTTTTCGGTGTTTCTATTAAGGGTTCTACTCTTTATTGTACTAATACTCCTTGTGTTGTCTGTGTTAAGATGTTAATAAACGCTGGAGTAGAAGAAATTGTATATTCTGGAGATTATCCAGATGATCTTGCCAAAAAGATGATAGCAGAGAGCAATATTAAAATTAGAAAGCTATAATAAAAAAATTTCCTATCTGTTTTTGAAAAAATGAGAAAAATATAAATACTCACGAATGAATAACGTTGACGAGGAGATATGAAGCAAAAAAACCAGTTTGTTTTAGATGAAAAAGATGATAAAGCAGTTCAATTGTTCACAGATCTTGGGATGCCAAAAAATCTTGCCAAAACTTTAATGTACATCTCACAAGTTGATGAGTGTAGATCTGCAGAGGTGGAGCAAGGAGCAGACCTTCGTCAGCCTGAAGTAAGTGTTGCAATGCAAGAATTAAGACGTAGGGGATGGGCAAAAAAGCGTGACTTAAAGAAAAAAGGTAAAGGTCGTCCAGTACATTTGTACAAACTTACAAAACCTCTTCCGAGGATTCTTGAAAACTTTGAGAAAGAAAAATTACGACAAGTTGAAACAATAAAAAACGATCTTGGCGATTTACATAGTCTTATAAAAGAGTACAAATAAACACTGATATTCAATTAGTCTTTAAAATCTAAAATAAAATCAAATCTATATAATTCTACGATTTTTTATATTAGACTGAATAAGCTTTCGTGGAATTAGAAAAATTTATTTTTCTAATTTTAATAAACATTTGTAGTTTAAGAGGTGTAAAGAAAGTTTGAGAAAAAGAGTTGAAAAAATCTTTTCGCATATATCTAATCAGATTGATGCTATTTTACTTATTAACTCCTCCGATCCTTTTGTTGATACTAATTTTTTTTATGTGACAGGTCTTACAAAAGGTCTTTTTGAAAACTGTGCCTGTCTACTATATCCTGATGGTAAAATAGATCTTATTGTATCAGAATTAGAAAAATCAAGTGCTTCAAAGTTAAATGCTGAAGTATTATCATATAGAAATAACGAGGAA
>CAZOBL010000099.1:2549-6652 GCA_964578185.1 uncultured Thermoplasmatales archaeon | reverse complement strand
TTTATTTTATTATTTTTTTTCAAAAGATTTATCTGTCCCTCATTAGTTGATTCTTCAATAATTTTTTTATCTGGATTATCGCTGGTTTTAATTTCTTTTTCATTAACAGATTTGGCTTTTTTTTCTACTTTTTTCTGTTTATTAATCTTGGGTAGTTTAAAACCAATTCTTTTTTTCTTAGACTTTCGTTTATTTTTACTAGTTTTTTTCTTATATAATTCTTTGTCGATGTTATCTTCTAATTCATAAGAAGATTTTTCTTTGTTTTTTCCTGTTATGTTAAAAATTGGCATCCTTTGCCCCTCATCTCCACCAGTTTAGGACAAAACTAATTTATTATAAATCACAGTTTTTATCTAGCATAAGCAATGGATTTTTGCGTTCTTTAAGATTTCGGATTAAATAAACTATAAACCAACCACTTAAACATAATGGCAGTATAAACAATCCTGCAACAAGTAAGTATATACCTGTTGCACCTAAACCTAAAGCTGCTATTTTTATAAATTGTGTTTCATTTAAGAATATCATCATATTTTTTTCAATTAGAAGATATATACTACCTACCAAAAGGGTAAATATTGTGGCAAGCAATATTTTATATCGTAATTTACAACAGATAATATATGCAATTATAGCTGCTGCTATAGAGGAAACTAATGTTGCAACTATTAAATCGTTTAGAATAAACATAATTGGTATAATAATTGAAGAAGCCATTATTGGCTTAATATAAGCTGTTTTCTTTTCTTTTGTATTGCTGTTAGTTAACTCGGTGTTTATTATCCATCCAACATTTTTACTTATTTTTGATGAGATAATTGATTTTATTTCTTTGATTGTTTTAATTTTATTTGAAGGTATAAGATTTTTTAACGGTCGTTTCCATGATATGTTTGTTGTCCATATTGTATACTGTTTACTTATAAAAGTGATTAATGCAAGTAAAAATACTGTAAGGCTTGTTAATATTAATGCAGTGCAAAAATCAAGTATTAATACAGCATTTTCTGTATTCCAGTTTAAAACATTTCTAATGAATTCATCTGAAAATATTGTCCAAAAAGGTGAAGAGTATACAGCAATTTCTCCATAATATGAAGCATTTTTTGAATTTGTGTTGGCGGCTGCATTAATTTTTATATCTTGTGGTTCTCCTTTTTCTATTTCAAATATCTGTGGAGACACATAATCGTTTAATTCATTCTTGGCATAAATTATTCCTTTTACTTTTGAAATACTCGGGTTTATTACGGGTAGATTTTTTTCAAAGCTTTCTTTACCTGGTTTTATGCGTCCGAAGTTTATTTCGCTATCTTGGCTTTTTTGGTTTATCCCTAAAGATGCAGATACTGTATCAAATGCAAAACAGTGTATTATAATAAAAAATGCAAGGTACATTACTAAAAAAATAGTAAAAGTTTTTTTTATGTTGATTGTTTTCGGCCCAAAAATTAATTTTTTTATTTTCTCTGGTATCGTGCGTGTTTTTTCTGGTATTAGAAATATTAGCACTACAAATATAACTGTTGATATTATCAATGGTGTAAATATTCCTGTATATGACATTGACTCTTTTGATGATGAGGGTTGAGAGAGTGTCTCAATGCCCTGGTTTACCCATAGTCCGATATGTCCTATGAAGGGTATTTTTATTGGTTGGTTTCCAATGTTTAAAGTTTTGCCAACAACATGATCTTCTCTGATATAAGGTTCTGGAATGTGTGGTCCTGCCTGATCAGTCCATTCGTTTGCATCTCCTTTTGTTTCAAGTATAGGATTTCCTTTACTGTCGGTTTTTATATCTGATACTCTGTGTACTACTATTTTTTCTTCAGGCCAATGTACATAGCTTTTAAAGACAACAACATCTCCTTTTTTAATCTCATCGATTGTAGTTGGTGTCCATATCACGACGTCTCCTTCTTCTAGTGCAGGGCTCATTGAATCTGATGTTACAAGATCAATTGGGAATGGTGTTCCCGCCCATATTGTCAGAAATCTGGTGATTACTAGAAGTAATGCTGCAAAAAATACAATATTTCCAATAAGCGATTTAAAGCTTAATTTGATTGTTTCATCCCATCCCAGTTGCGTAATGTGCATATATTTTTGAATATATTACATTTTTTGTTTAAGAAAAGAATATTTTTTTCTAGCTATAAGTGGTTTTTATTTCAACTTTGTAACAGGCCAAATTAAAAGCAGGTGTTGCATCTGATTCAACGTCACAGTCAAGGTTGGTTACATTTGTCCAACTCCAGCTTGCAGGAGCATTTGTATCTGTTGTTATGTCAAACCATGATGACCAACTTGCTGTATCTGTGACGCTTGACCAGGTATGGTTATCTCCATCGTTTACACCTTCAAATATGGGTCTAAGTATTATATTTGCATTGTTTCCCGTTGATGTATAGTTTGCATATGCTCTTATTTCTACTTTTGTTATTGTTCCTAAGTTTGTGTCTGTGCAGTTATTTGCATCTAGATTTTGTACATCTGCATCATTTGTAGTGTTTGCATAGGTTGATGTGCTTGCATCTACTAGATTTGCGGGGTTTGTGGTCCATGTTTCTGCTGCGTTGTAGCTGTTGAAGAAGTATTTTACTTCGCCTTTGGTTTTAAAGTGGTATGTATGGTTTGTCCATAGAGCGCCATCTGTTATGTTTACAGTCCAGTAGTATGTGGTATTATAGTTGCTCATGTTTGTTGGTGTTTGACTGTATGTTCCGTTTTTAACTGAGTTGTTAGTACCTATTGTGTTCCATGTTCCTCCTGCGTTTGTTCTAAATGTTATATTCATTGAGTCTTTGTTGGTGTCGTTTACTTGAATTGAGAGAGTTGGGTTTAAATTCTGTGCTGTTGCTGCATTTGCAGGGGTTGGGTTGCTTGCTGTGGGTGCTACGTTTTGTATTTCTTGTTCTTTGATGTCAAGGAAATTTAAGGTGTCGTTTACATTGTTGTAGGATGTGTTTATCCATGCGGCTGCTCGTGCAGTGTTTGAAACACGGATTTCATCTGTTTCTCCGTTAAATGGATTTTGATCTGTTTGTCCTGCTTTTGAAATACCAATATATGTATCATTTGTTGTACTGCTCCAATCTCTTAGATCATCATTTGATGGGTTATTTGATTGGGCTACTCCATTAACATAAAAGGTTGTATTATCTGTGGTTGTATCCCATACTATTGCTATATGATACCATTGGTTGTTTGTACTAAGTGAGTTTCCAGTGGACATATCTGCGTATTGTGATCCATTTCCACTTTGAAGTGTTAAATCATTTGCATCATATATTTCTGAGTTCCAACCTTGATCATCTCCATTTGCGTTTTTACCGATTATTTGTTGCTGGGATGTGTAGTCATTACTGTTTATCCAAGCTTCAATTGTTAGGCTTTCTGAATTAAAATTTAAGGTTGTATCATGTGGGATTTGAAGATAGTCATCAAGACCATCAAAATTTGGGCAGTTACTTCCTATTTTTGCTGTTGCAGTTCTAGATGTTACACTTATAGTTGTTGCATTGTTATTGTGTGAAGTTGAGTCTTTGTAGTTGTCAGTGTTTTCTTGTAGGTGCCATACTCCTTTATAGTTGGCATCCCATACGTTTCCCGCGTCTTGTTTGTCACTGGTACATGGGCTACCATAGTACATATATAATGATGTGTTTGATGCAGAGTTTATACTATCTAGTTTTATCCATGCTACTAGTTTACCTGTATTACTATCCCATTGTTCAATTTCATGTGAATATCTGTTTGTTATGTTACCTGTTGCCCAGTCTGTTGTAGTGTCCATAAATATTATATCGTTTCCTGTTGAATCAGCGTTATTTTTTAGATCTGTATCCGTTGTGCTTATAAGTACTGGAAAATTGTTTAAATTTGAGTCAACCATTGATGAATTTATCCATATTTTTTTTCTATATGAAAACGAGGATAAGACTCCTTTTTGCTCTCCAAACGTAGCAAAGGTAGTTGGACTGTTTGTATTAACATATGATGTGTTTATCCATGCAGCACTTTTAGCAGTGTTTAATATGCGGAGTTCATCAAGTGTTCCAGTAAATGCTTCACCTAAAACTAGATTATCATTATTT
>CAZOBL010000099.1:0-2539 GCA_964578185.1 uncultured Thermoplasmatales archaeon | reverse complement strand
TCTCCAATTAAAAGATCGTTGTTATTTGTGTTTATACTTCCACTGTAGCTTGTATTGCTTTTAAGTGTTCCATCTACATAGAGTTTAATATCAGATCCATCAAAGGTCATTGTCACATGGTGCCAGTTGGTATCTGTATTTGTGCTTACACTATTTCCATTAATGTATGCATATATGGTGTCACCAGCTGGATTTAATTCAAGTGAGTACGCGTTTTGACCCTTAGATATGACTCCTTTGTTTGCTGAAACTGTGGTAAAATAATATGTTTCATTTGTCCATTCTCCATGTCCATCGTTTACACATACTTTCCAGTAATATGTTTGGCTGTTTGATGAAAAATTATTATTTGTATCAGTTTGATGGTAAGTGCCATTTGGAACTGAGTTATTACTTCCTAGTTGATTCGGGCAGCTGCTATCTGTGCCCCAGTACCATGTAATATTCATATTATAACTGTCGTTGTGGTTTACTGTTATATTTAGAGTTGGGTTAAGACTTATACCTGTTGATTGATTTGTAGGTTGTTCATTACTTAAAAGTGGTACATTTTTAGTAGTGGTATTTGTGCTTTCATTTGCATCTGACCATTGATGTAGTGTTGGATTATAAGTCCAAGTAGTATAGCTCCATGCTTGATAGTAATATGTGGTACTCGGTGAAAGTCCCGTATCTTCAAAACTAGTCCCTGTTGAATTGTATATTTCAGTACCATCGCCTCTTGACCAACTGCCTATTGTGTTTCGTTCAATATATGTGTTGTTTGCCCCTGTTCCTTTTGTCCATGTTAAATAAATTTTTGAGGAGCTATTTGCCTGTGAGTTAAAACTGCCAGATATGGTTTGGTTTGGTTTTGTAAGAAAAGATAGTTCACTTCCATTTACAAATCCTTTACTATTACTTGCCCATGCTCTAAAAAAATATAGTTGGCCGGCTGTTAACCCTGTTATATTATAATTAAATTCTGTACCTTGTGCAATTACTCCTACAGTTACATTATTTGTTGTTTCACCTTGCGTAGTATCATACCAAAAACCTACTGTTGTTGATACATTTCCATTACTTTGCAGATACCCATTTAGTGTAGCATTTGTTTCTTCAACTCCAGTTGATGCATTTGTGATAACTGTGGGTTGCTCTTCATTAATTTTTGTAGTAAAATGATAAGTATTATTCGTCCAACTGCATCCGTCAGTTATATTGATGCTCCAATAATAGGTTTTATTGTAATCTGAAAAATTGCTATTGGTCTGTGTTATGTTTGTACCAGTTGACACAGTTGTATTTGTAGCAAATTGTGCCCACGATCCTGAACTGTTACTATACCAATAAACAGTCATTATATCAGAGTTGCTATCACTGCATATCACATGCAAAGATGGTGTAAGATCTATTCCTGTACTGCCGTTTACAGGTACCTCTCCTCTTTGTATGGGTGCATAATTTGTGGTAAAATGATAAGTCGTGTTTGTCCAACTGCAGCCGTCTGTAAGGTTTAATGACCAGTAATATTTTGTTCCAGGATTACTGAAATTGCTGTTGGTCTGAGTGATATTTGTACCGGTATTTATTGTATTGTTTGTGGCAAATGTGGTCCAAAGCCCCGAACTGTTAGAGCGCCAGGTTGCGGTCATTGTATCTGAATCGCTATCAGAGCATATTACATGCAGGCTTGGTATTGGACATATATCTGTTGTTTGATTACTTGGTGTCTCTCCGTTTTGTGTTGGTGCATAGTTTGTGGTAAAATGATAAGTTTTATTGAACCATCCTCCATTTCCATCTGTTAAATTTACACTCCAATAATAGGTTTTTCCAGGGTCTGTAAAATTATTGTTTTTTTGTGTGATATTTGTGTTGTTTAATATACTTGAGTTGGTTGCAAATTGAGCCCATGACCCTGAACTATTACTATGCCATGTAGCGGTCATTGCATCTGCTTCTGGATCTGTACATATTACGTATAGATCGGGTATTGGACATATGTTTGTAGTTGTGTTTACTGGTGCTTCTCCACTTTGACTGGGTGGACTGTTTCCTGCTGTTGTTGTAAAATAAAACCATTTTGTAACATTATCCATTGTGTCGTTTACTGCTATTTTCCAGTAATATGTTGTACTGGTGCTGCTGAATTCTGAAAATGTGTGTTCTACTGTGCTGTTTGCTGTTTCACTATTGTTTGTGTTTCTTAGAACATAGCTTGCTGTTGTGTTTTCATAAAAATACACATCAAGATTATTGCCATCTGTATCATTTGCCCATATTCTACATGGTGGTGTTGTTTGTACACCTGTTGTTCCATTTGGTGATGGATTTATTAAATCTATTTCTGGTTTGTTATTGGTTTTGTTATTTGTTGTATCATAATTATCTGAATAATGATGTAGATTGCTCCATTCACTATAGCTCCATGCCTGATAATAATAATTGGTTCCTTCTGAAAGACCAGTATCTGTATAGGTTGTTCCTGTTGAGTTGTATATCTCTGTTCCCTGCCCCAGGTTCCAGCTGCTACTTGTATTTCTTTCAATAATTGTAT
>CAZOBL010000098.1:0-6826 GCA_964578185.1 uncultured Thermoplasmatales archaeon | reverse complement strand
AAAAAAGACAGATGAATATGATAAGTTATACAAAAACTTCAAATGGGAAGTACCAAAATACTACAATTTTGGTTTTGATGTATGTGACAAATGGGCTGAAGACAGAACAAAACTTGCATTAATATCAATTGACAGAACAGGTAAACATGATAGATATCATACTTTTTATGATCTATCTATGGCATCAAATAAATTTGCAAATGCTCTAAAAAAGATTGGTGTTAAAAAAGGCGACCGGGTATTAGTAATTCTTCAAAGTATTCCAGAGTGGTACATTGCACTTATAGCAATGTTTAAGCTTGGGGTTGTACCAATGCCGGGTACTGTTCTATTAACTGCAAAGGATGTTGAATACCGTATTAATAGAGCAGAAGCAAATATGGTCATTACAGATCTTGATCATGCCGATATAGTTGAATCAGTTAAAGCAAAATGTCCAACTCTTAAACACATGATGCTTGTCGACGGAAAACGAACCAATTGGTATAACTACGATGAAGAAATGGCTGAAGCATCCCGGGAGCTTACTCAAAATGATGTAGAAAAAACAAAATCGACTGATCCGATGCTTATATATTTTACATCCGGAACAACAGGACATCCAAAGATGGTACTTCATACACATAGCTACCCACTAGGACATGAGGTCACAGCTAAATTTGCACAAGCTCTAACTAGTAATGATTTACATTGGACTGTTTCTGAAACAGGTTGGGCAAAGGCTGCTTGGGGAAAGCTTTTCGGTCAGATGATAGTTGGAGCTGCGGTTATACAATGGGAGACACCAGGTCGTTTTGATGCCGATGGGCTCCTAAAAGCTATGGAGAGATATGGGGTGACAACATTTTGTGCACCGCCAACTGTCTACAGGCTTTTGATTCAAATGGATCTATCAAAATATAATCTAAAACTCAGGCATTGTATGAGCGCTGGTGAACCACTAAACCCTGAAGTTATACGTGCATGGAAAGAAGCATTCAACTTGGATATATACGATTTCTACGGACAAACCGAGACTGTATGTGTTCTCTCAAATTATCCGTTTATGCCAATGAAATATGGTTCTGTAGGTAAACCAACACCCGGCCATGACGTAAGAATAGTTGATGACAAAGGAAAAGAATTAAAACCAAATGAAGTAGGGAACATAGCAATATATCTAGGGAACGAAAGACCCCCTGGGCTTTTCAAAGAATATTGGAAAGATGAGGATATAATGGATAAATCATTCAGAGGTGACTACTACTATACAGGTGATCAAGCATACAAAGATGAAGATGGATACTTCTGGTTTGTAGGACGAGATGACGATGTGATAAAGTCATCTGGATATCGAATAGGTCCATTCGAAGTAGAATCCGCGCTTATTGAACATGATGCAGTTGCAGAATGTGCAGTAATCGGCGTCCCAGATCCAAAAGGCGTACGAGGAATTGTAGTCAAAGCAATAGTTGTACTATCTAAAGGATACAAACCCTCTGATACACTTACAAAGGAACTCCAAGACCATGTAAAAGAAACAACCGCTCCATACAAATATCCAAGAATAATCGAATATACTGATGAACTACCAAAAACAATATCTGGTAAAATCCTAAGAAGAGAACTGAGAGGAGACGACAAAAAATAAAAAACCTTTTTTTCTTATTTTTTTTCATAGATTGAATTTTTTTCAAAAATTTTGGAAAATATTTTAAATTGATATCTTATTGCGCACTACACTTTTACAATTTAAGAGGGAGGCATAAATTCAAATGAAAGATGTAGTAGTAGTGTCTGGTGTAAGAACCGCTCAAGGTAAGTTTTCTGGTGCACTAAAAGGTTTTTCAGCACCAAAACTTGGTAGTATAGCTATCAAAGAAGCAGTCAAAAAAGCAAAAATAAAACCCAAAGATGTTGATGAAGTAATAATGGGGTGTGTAGTCCCAGCAGGTCTAGGTCAAAACGTTGCCAGACAAGCAGCAATAGGTGCAGGAATACCATATGAAGCAGGAGCAGTTCATGTAGATAAAGTATGTGGTTCATCTCTAAAAGCAGTAGTATTTGCAACTCAAGCTATAAAATGCGGAGATGCAGATGTTATTGTTGCAGGTGGGATGGAGAGTATGAGCAACTGTCCTTATACACTTCCAAAGGCAAGATATGGATATCGGATGTTTGATGGTAAATGCGTGGATCTTATGGTCAATGATGGACTTTGGGATATATACAACGATTTTCACATGGGTATGACCGGGGAAATAATAGCTGAGCGTCATAAGCTAACACGTAAAGAAATCGATGAATTTGCAGCATGGAGTCATCAAAAAGCAGAACAAGCAACAGAAAAAGGCTACTTTAAAGAGGAAATTATACCAGTTGAAGTTCCACAAAGAAAAAAAGACCCAATTATTTTTGATAAAGATGAAGGAATAAGATACGGTACCAAAGCAGAAGGACTTGCAAAACTAAAACCTTTTTTCAAAAAAGATGGAGTAGTAACAGCTGGTAACGCATCACAAATCACAGATGGTGCAAGTGCAACAGTTGTAATGAGTAAAGACAAAGCAGACGAAATGGGAATAAAACCAATGGTTACAATAAAAGGATACAACACTTCTGGTGTAAAACCGGAACTTGTAATGGAAGCACCAATACCTGGTGTTGAACAATTACTTAAAGATATGAAACTAAAAATAGATGATATAGACCTCATCGAGCACAATGAAGCATTCTCTAGTGCATCCCTTGCTGTAATGAAACATTTTAAAATCCAAAAAGAAAAATTCAACGTTCATGGCGGTGCCGTTGCAATAGGCCATCCAATAGGGAGTAGCGGCTCAAGGATTCTGGTAACACTAATGCATGCTATGAAAAAAATGAATAAAAAAAGAGGATTGGCAACAATATGTCTGGGTGGCGGAAACGCTGTACAAATGATTGTTGAGAGGTGAATATAAATATGGCAATTAAAAAAATTGGAGTAGTAGGTGCTGGGCAAATGGGGCATGGAATTGCTCTAGTTTCAGCAAAAGCAGGTCATGATGTAATCCTGCGAGATATTACAAAAGAATATGTTGAACGAGGTATTTCAAAAATAGAAAAGTTCTTATCTAAAAGTGTAGCAAAGGAAAGAATGACTGAGGATGAAAAAAATAAGATATTATCAAAGATAAAAGGTACAACTAATATTTCAGATTTAAAAGACTGTGATATAGTAATTGAAGCAATCTTTGAAAATGTAAAAGTTAAAAAAGAACTATTCAGAGAACTTGATGATGTCTGTAAAAAAGAATGTATCCTTGCTAGTAACACTAGTACAATACCGATAACAGATCTTGCTAGTGCCACTAAAAGACCAAAAAAATTCATTGGAATGCATTTTATGAATCCAGTTCCTTTAATGAAACTAGTTGAAGTAATACGAGGGCTAAAAACAGATGATACAACTGCTAAAACAATAAATGATTTATCTGAAAAACTAGGAAAAATACCAGTTGAAGTAAACGATGGACCAGGATTTGTAAGCAACAGACTCTTAATGCCTATGATAAATGAAGCAGTATTTTGCTTAAACGAAGGAATTGGTACAGCAGAAAACATAGATCAAGTAATGAAACTTGGTATGAATCATCCAATGGGGCCACTAGCACTAGCTGATCTTATAGGCCTAGATGTCGTACTACACATTATGGAAGTACTATACGAAGGATTCAATGACTCAAAATACCGTCCATGTCCACTCCTTAAAAAAATGGTACAGGCAGGACAGTTGGGAAGAAAAACAGGTAAAGGATTTTATGATTACTCAAAGTAGGTGAAACAAATGGCTTATAAGAATATAACATTAGAGAAGAAAGATGGTGTTGGGACAATCAAAATTAACAGACCAAAAGTTATGAATGCACTTGATAAAGAAACAGTTTGTGAGTTGTTGGATGCTGTAGCTGAACTTGAGGGTGACAAAAAAATAAAAGCAGCAATTCTAACAGGTGAAGGCAAAGCATTTATCGCCGGTGCAGACATAAAACAAATGAAAGATATGAGCCCACTTGAGGCAAAAGAATTTGCGGAGCTTGGTCATAGTCTACCTATGAAAATAGAGGATTCACGTCTGCCATTTATTGCAGCAGTAAATGGTTATGCACTAGGTGGAGGTTGTGAGGTTATGATGGCATGTGATATTTGTATAGCCTCAAAAGATGCAAAAATTGGTCAACCAGAAATAAATCTTGGGATAAATCCAGGTTTTGGAGGAACCCAAAGACTTCCAAGAATCGTAGGTCTTATGAAAGCGAAAGAATTACTGCTAACTGGTAGGAATATGAATGCACAAGAAGCATTTGATATGGGGCTTGTAAATAAAATTGTAGACAATGAAAAACTAAAGGAAGAAGTAGAAAAACTTGCAAAAAATATAGCAGGTAAATCAGCTGTTCAATCAGCGTTTATAAAAGCGCTGGTAAACAAAGGCTCTCACATTGATTTAAATAGTGCTTGCGCGCTCGAAATATCCTATTTTTCAACTAGTTTTTCAACACATGATCAAAAAGAAGGAATGACGGCTTTTTTGGAGAAACGCAAAGCTGATTTTAAAGATAAATAATTTTTTTATTTTTTTATTTTACAATATCGCTTAGAATTTCTTCAGAGGCAGTATAAGGGTCAATTTCTTTTTTACTTATTTTTTCTAATAATTTTTCAATTTTTCCTTTAAACGTACTTTCATCAAAAATAAAATTCATCAAACGTTTTCTTATAATTTCTACTAGTTCTGCTTCATATCTAAGTTTTCTTTGTTTTTCATATTTTTTGGTTTCTTTGAGATAGTTTCTATGGTCATCTACTTCTGTTAGAAGTTTATTTATACCTTTGCTTTTTTTAGCTATTGTCGAAAGTACTGGTGTTTTACGTTTTTTATCAGAACATGTTATATCAACAAGACTTTCAACTTCTGCTATTGTTTGCTGTACACCTTCTCTGTCGGCTTTATTTACAACATATATATCTGCAATCTCCATAACACCTGCCTTTAGAGTCTGAATACTATCGCCAAGACCAGGAACTACAACAACAAGCGTTGTATCTGCAATTTTAATGATATCTACTTCTGCCTGGCCAACTCCAACCGTTTCAACTATTACCACGTCTTTTCCAGATGCATCAAGAATTTCAACCACATCATATACTGCACTAGTAAGACCACCAAGCATACCACGAGTACCCATACTACGGATAAACACTCCTTCATCCATTGCAAGATGCTGCATACGAACACGATCACCAAGAAGTGCACCTCCACTAAAAGGACTAGTTGGATCTATTGCAATAATTCCTACAGTTTTACCTTGTTTACGATAAAGCTGTGTAAGTTCACAAATGAGGGTACTTTTACCACTACCCATAACACCTGTGATACCTATCACATGAGCATTGCCTGTATTAGGATGAATTTTTTTCATAGCATTGGTTGCAATAGAATCATTGTTTTCTGCAAGAGTAATAAGACGTGCAATACTACGAGGATCACCTTTGAGTACTTTTTGTGCAATATCCTTCATTATTTCACATTCTTTTTGATATAATCAACAATTTTATCACATGGAGTACCTGGTCCAAAAACAGCTGAAATACCCTGTTTTTTAAGTTTAGGTATATCCTCCTCAGGGATAATCCCGCCACCGATTACAAGTACATCTTCCATATCTTTTTGCTTAAGAAGCTTTGCAACATCAACAAATAAAGTCATGTGGGCACCACTAAGAAGACTTAAACCAACTACATCAACATCCTCCTGAATAGCAGCTTCAACTATCATATCTGCAGTCTGATGAAGACCAGTATAAACAACCTCCATACCAGCATCACGAAGAGCCCGAGCAACTATTTTAGCTCCACGGTCATGACCAT
Organism: uncultured Thermoplasmatales archaeon; assembly: GCA_964578185.1. Lineage (GTDB taxonomy): Archaea > Thermoplasmatota > E2 > DHVEG-1 > DHVEG-1 > JAZKSG01. The sequence continues at coordinate 937 of CAZOBL010000098.1, read as the reverse complement.
CCAAACCAGGTTTTGCAACAAGAACTCTTATCTTTCTATCCATATTTTTTTCACCTCAAAAAATAGCAGGTTCCTCATATTCACCAAAAACATCACGCAAAACTTGACAAGTCTCACCAAGAGTTGCATAAGAATGAACGCAGTCAAGAATATAAGGCATCATATTTTCATCACCCTGAGCAGCTTTTCTTAAAGCCTTAAGATTACGCTCAACTTTTTGATTATTACGATTTTTACGAAGATCATTCAAACGTTTAATCTGACGCTCTTCTCCTTTCTCATCCATTTTTAGAATTGGAATATCGGGTTCTTCATCTAACTGATAATTATTTACACCGACAACTGTCCTAGTATTTTCATCTATTTCTTTTTGATATTTATACGCAGCTTGAGCGATTTCACGCTGATAAAAACCTTTCTCTATAGCAGATAGAACACCACCAAGCTTTTCCACTCTATCCCAATATTTGTAGGTCTGCTCCTCCATCTCATTAGTAAGCCATTCAATATAATAAGAACCACCAACTGGATCAATAGTATTTGTTACACCACTTTCATGGGCTATAATCTGCTGAGTACGCAGGGCAATTCTAACTGCTTTTTCAGACGGAAGAGCTAGAGCCTCATCCATACTATTAGTATGCAAAGATTGTGTTCCACCGATAACTGCGGCAAGAGCCTGAATAGCAACACGAACAATATTAATCTCAGGCTGCTGAGCAGTAAGACTACAACCCGCAGTCTGAGTATGAAAACGCATAAGCATACTACGAGGTTTTTTCGCACCAAGCTTCTTCATCTCACGAGCCCAAATACGCCGAGCAGCACGATACTTTGCGATTTCTTCAAAAAAATCATTATGAGCATTAAAAAAGAAACTAAGACGTGGTGCAAAATCATCAATATTAAGACCACGCTCTATTGCCCATTTAACATA
>CAZOBL010000097.1:0-6886 GCA_964578185.1 uncultured Thermoplasmatales archaeon | reverse complement strand
AGGGTGAGTATACTGGTGGTATCATTTTTCACCGGTGGGTGGTATCAGAGTAGCCCGTGGTTAAAATGCCAATTCGAAAAACAATCTATGAGCTTGATTATATCGGAGTTGTAAGCATTCTTGCTATGAACATTGGCAGCGTTAACAGATCGTGTTAGTTTATATTTGATTTATAATACAATAATGCTGTCTATTGAGTAAATTTGATAATCTACTACATTCTTTTATTATTAGTAATGAGCAATTTAATAGTTCTATTAGGAGCAGGTTTCTCAATCCCCGCTGGATTTCCATCAGGGATTGATCTAAACCAAAGGTTCTTCCTTAGTTTAGAAAACAAAATGCTAAGGATGTCTTCTGGTGAATGGGTATGGGATGAATATGATTCTGCAACATCAAACAATGGGCGTTTGAATTATGACTATTTAAACATATCCTACCTACTAAGTGAGTTTGTTGAGAAATTTCAGACTTCATACTATAAGGTTTTTGATTATGAAGAATTCTATGACTGGTTCACAGACAACTATAATAATCAAGTACTTATTTCGCAATTAGCGAAAAATGTTAATAAGAGAATTATAAATGAATACAACGTTGATTCTACCTCAAAGCACCTATTAAAGAATCCAGGAACAAATGAATACAGGAAGTTGTTTGAGAGTTTTAATTACCTAATCGGGGACCTTTTAGGTAGGGATTATAACACTGAAGAAAAGCAAGGATTATATTGTCCGTTTATAGAGTATATAAATAAGGATATTTCTGATGAAACAAGAATTTTCAGCCTGAATCACGACGTACTCCTTGAAACACTTTTTAGTAAGAATAATATTGAATTCTCAGATGGCTTTTCAAAATCAAAGAGCCCAATTGTTGGAGAAAACAACGAGCCTTTAAGCTGTTTTCAAAATCACTATTCTGAGAAATTCAGACTTTATAAGATTCATGGAAGCATTGATTACTATAGATTTGAAGAATTAATTAAGGATGGTGTGATTCACAGAAATACCGGTCAATATTGGTTCTTTAAACCAGAAACCTTAAAATAACCCCCAGAATTTAGACAACAGGTATAATTTGATTTATCATTAAACTTGTTGTTATGAAACCGAGAAAAAATCACACACCAGGCTTTAAGACAAAAGTAGTTCTTGAGGCCCTTCAAGAGAGAGAAACAATCCAGGAGATTGGGAAGAAGTATGGGATACACCCGAACCAGATTTCAACATGGAAGACCAGGTTCTTATCAGGAGCCAGTAGCGTTTTTGAGAATGGCTCTGGAAAGGATGATACCGAAAAAGAAAGAGCTGAACTATTCAAGAAGGTCGGGCAGCTTCAGATGGAGGTTGATTTCTTAAAAAAAGTGTTGGGGAAATAGCAAAAGAGGATAGACTTAAAAAAGTGAATAAGAAAAATAAGCTGAGCATCAAGCAACAGTGCGAGCTTTTGGAAGTCTGCCGTAGTAGTTTCTACTATGTTCCCCAGGAAGATAGTTCATATAATCATGAACTGATGAAACTGATTGACATACAATATTTGGAAACACCATTTTTCGGAATCTTACGAATGACGAACTATTTGCGAGAACTGGGACATGTGGTTAATCCGAAGCGGATCCGCCGGCTGTACCGGTTAATGGACCTGCATGCCATTGGTCCCAGGCCCAACACCAGCCGTCCCCATAAGGGCAAAGGGCACACTGTATATCCGTATTTACTTCGCAACCTGGAAATAACCCACCCTAACGAAGTGTGGGCTTTGGATATTACCTATTTGCCCCTGGCAGGCGGTGGCTGGATGTATCTGGTGGCAATCATTGATTTATACAGCCGATATATTGTCGGCTGGTCCTTGTCTAATACGATGACCTCTGATTGGTGCAAAGCTTGTTTACAGGCAGCAATAGAGGTGCATGGAGCGCCTGAAATTGTCAATACAGACCAGGGGAGCCAGTTCACCAGCCACATCTTCACCTCGCTATTCGATAATATTGAATCAAAGCTTAGCATGGATGGGAAAGGAAGATGTATCGATAATATTTTCATCGAGCGATTCTGGAGAAATCTCAAGTATGAGAAAATCTATCTTGAACCTTCAGAGGATGGTGTGGAATTATATGCAAAGGTGAAGTGGTATATGGAATTTTATAATGTCCGCAGGCCTCATCAGTCCCTGGGATATCAGAGACCAGAAAATGTGTATGCTCAAGCTGCTTGATATTTCTTTTCCGGCCAGCTGGCCGGAAAAGAAAACAAACTTAACTTTAAAAATCGTTGTCTAAAGGTGGGGAGTATTTAACCTATCATAATAAACACTATGCAAAACGTATTGATCCAAAGACAAAAGAAATAGTACAGGAGTATAACTGGAACATCGTGCCGCAGTTTCTAACCGGGAAGAATAAAAAGGAATATTTCAAAGATCAACACTTCTATAAAGAAATATATGATCATTTCACAAAATCATTTGAAGATTGTGGGACCCTCCTAATAATTGGATATTCGTTTTCAGATACTCATATAAATGAGATTATTAAGAATTCGATAGATACAAGAGATTTCAAAGTAATCAACGTCAATCCAAGGTTAGACTTTCCGTTCAGGCGTGATTACGAAGTAAAAGGTATGACTAATTTACGGTCTCTAAATGCTCTTAAATGAATAGCTTAGTCTTCACGAAATCGTTGATTATTGAATGTAGCTCATCTTTTTGAAGTGGCAAGAACCTAAATTTATGCTCAATGAGTACCGTGAGCTTTTTGAAAACTGTGAATACATTTCTTTCTGAAAAGAGAGCATATAACACAGGTAAAATGAGGTTGAGGCGAATATTAGGCAATAAGCTTGATTCGGATAGCTCGAACATAAAATAAACAGCTAATTGAATAGAAGAATCTTCAGAACTGATCCTTCCTTCTAAAGTTTTCGTTGCCAGATCAAATGGGAAAGCGTTTTTATATTCTGCTATTTCCGCACATTTTAATAAGATTCCGCTATTAACAGGTAAGAACATATGGTTCAAACTTATTAGCTTTGAAACTTCTGTGTTAAATGTTGCTACATCAATATTTCCAGTATTCAAACAATAACTCAGTATTGTATAAACTGGACAACCAATTACTTGAAACTCACTTTTTGCAAATGAGCGAAGGGGTTCTTCTTCGGCCAGAATTATATAATCATTCTCCTTCGCGATTAATATGGAATCAATAAAAGGTTTTCCTAATAGGCTATCAAATTCCTCTTTCTTTGCGGCATTCATAGATAGAGCTTCAGTACAAGGTAATACCTCACAGTTCTCATCAATCCAGCTAATCAAGCCCTCAAACTGCTCTCTTCTATTTCTGATTTCTTCACTGGTTATGTGCTCCTTAACGTACTTACCTTCGATTTTTCCTAAGGTGAGAAATCCATCTGAACCGATATTATTATATTCTTTCAGTAATTCATCGATACAATCAATTGTGGACCTTGCTATAGCTATTTTATTAGGAAAAGGTTTAAGAAGATTAAGGTTATAAGTTATACCCAATGTTAGTAAACTTACTAACTCTATAACAATCCCCCTGCCACTTTCTAATAACTTATATGCGGATTGAATTTCATTTTGATTCGGGCCTATTGAATGTATTCCATATTCTAAATTTCCCACTACACTTGACCATGCTTTTATAGGGTTTTGCTTTCTAAGCTGAGCTAAAGTACCTATTGGTAACTTTTTCTTTGAGTAAAAATCATGAAGTTTTTGTTCCTGCTTTTCAGCCTTATCTAATACATCAAAGAGAGGCTTAAAGTCTTCTTTGGGATCACCAGTTTTCCCACCTTGAATAACTCTAAATCCTTCAACATTAACGAATTTGTTATCTAATAGCCCTATGCTTTCATGAAGCGCATGTACATACTTGCTCAGTATAGAGACAATTGTAAATTTCTGAGGACTCCCAATCTGGCGTTCAATGGATATTGTGTCACCAACCTTCTTGCCTATCAGAAGTTTTCCTAATTCATCCGTAATGAGCAATTCTTCCTTGGTTGGTAGAGTAATTTCATCTACTATGCAATATGTTTGTGTTTTATCAAACTCATCTTTCAGCGTTACTGCTGTATTGACGGTAACCACATCTACTCCTTCAGTAAAATCTGATATTTCGTTTGTTTTGAAAACTAGACTTATGTAATGTAAATGCGTTTCACCAATATTATAAGATCTTCTTCTTTCCGAATATGCCAAATCTAAACCTCGCCTCAACTCGCCAACAGAGATATTGAGATAAGCGATATTAAACACTACATTCGTAGGTAGGGTACCCAATACATCTAAACCATCTAGGAGGTGTTTTAATCTCTTCACATCTTTTATCCTTGAATAGAGTATCGCTAGTCTGGCTTTAATTCTTTGATCATCAGGATATATTGCTAAATAATCCTCGCATGTCTTGATCGCTTCAGGAAAATTGTCAATCGATTCATATACAGCACTGACTATTTCAGTTGTAAAAGCTTCAGGTCCATATTTTTTACTTAACCCACTGCATAATTCCAGAGCTTTAGCAGTTTCTCCAATATTATAATAGGCTCTGATTAGTACCCTGCTTAATTCGGAATATAGTTGAGTATCCGTAATTCTTTCGAGCAAATCAATTGTTTCTTCAAATTCACCCTTTTCATAAAATTGAAATGCTAAATCCCTAATATCGATTGGATCTGATTCCTGAGATACTTTCTCAAATGCGTTTCTTAGATAGATTACTGCTTGATCATCTTCATTAAGGCTTTCATAGACTTTTGCAGCATCAATATAAACGCTTAACTTGTCAGGATTCTCCTCAACTATCTCATTACTAAGATCTTTCGCTTCCTTGAAATCTCCATTTGCCAGATAAGCATGAATTAAAGTACCCTTGGCTTCGAGGATATTACCTTGAGTTTCTGGTTTATCTATTATTGATTTTAGGAGGTCTATCGATTTTTTATACTCCTCTTTCTTAATTAAAATGTTGGCTCTAAAGAGATTTCGATTAAATCCTGGATCCGAACTGGCTGGACATATTGTTTCAATCTTATCTAAAGTTTCCAGCGATTTATCAAGTCTCCCTAATTCAAAAGATATGATCATCAGATTTTTTAGGGTGTGACAATCATTCTCGGCTATGTTTGCTGCCTTTATACTGTCATCAAAAGCTCCATCGAAATCTCCAATGAACTTCTTTGCTACCGCTCTATTCGTCAATATCCAGACTCTTGATGATCTCAAGTCGGATTCTTTCACTTTTTCCCAAGCCTCTGAGAGTAATTCAATACTATATCGAATTCTATTCCTGGTTTCACTATCAATTTGTCCTGTAATATATTGAATAGGATTAGTAATAGATTCTAATATTGTTGAAGCTAAAGTTGCCTGGAAATCTGCTTTGTGTTTTGTGGCAGTGTCTACAGCCTTTTGATACCATTCTATGGACGTTTTCAAATCCTTCTTATGGTATGCAAAGCCTCCCAGTGCATATTGTATTTCTTGAGTAGAAAGCAGTTTCTCAGGAATTGTAGTGTATATCTCTGTGAAGCTTCTATCATTATAGTTCAGAATTATTTTTGCTACTTGAGCATTAGTATTCTCTGGATTTATTGAAATAACTTTCTCAATAGTTTCCTTTGCCGTCTCATCTTGGTTGGATAACACGTAACCTATTGCTGCATAGCTCAGCGCTTTTTCATCATTGGGATTATACTTGATGCATTCAATGAAATTCGAAGAAGCTTCCTTTGGATTATTTAGATCTAAATAGCATATTCCCATATTAGCCAGCACTCTATACTTCTCGAGATTGTTTAACTTCTCCCAACTATTTTCCTTTACTTCTGTAAGGATGTTTAGAGCTGGACGTTGATTGTTTGTATCAATTAGCTTTACAGCTGTGTCTATTTCCTTGGCAAATTCAGAAGATACTCTCTCACTTTGATCTTTGGATTTGAGAACTATCGATTTTATTTCATCTAATTGTTGGGAATGTGATTTTACCTCATCTAAAATCTCGGTTGAATCTGATCTGATTTGTGATGTATCATCCTTTATTGATGATAACTCATTAAATATTTGAAGAAGGGTTTCCTCTCTGACTTCAAATATATCACTTGCTTTTGCTTCATGTTCAAGCTTGATTTTTTTTAGTTTATCCGGTGGAAACTCTTTAATATCATTAGTTCTTATATGGTGACGATAACATAGTAGTATTAAGTTATCATAGCTTCTTCGTTGCTCGTTTGTCATATTTTCATTGAATCTACCCCCTGGTAGAGCATCTTCGATATGACAGACTTGGCCTACGGATTCATTGTTTTCATCAATTAATGGATGATCACATCCAGGATATGCGCATTGATTGCTTGATTTGGCGTAAAGTGCACGTAATGTGTCAATTTTGGGTGCTAATCTTCTTGGGGTTTCCATATACAGGATTTACCTTTAGCATCTTATCAAAACTCTAGTCACACCTTCTATAGATCGGGGACCAATACTTCATCTATATATGGTGATTCTGGGTTGAACAATTAAAGGTAGATTCTTTTTTTTTATTATCCAGCTATCTAATTCATCATGTAATAAGAAAAAGCTAACTGCTCTATCTATAAGGTCCTCATTTTCATTTCCGTCCTCATGAGTTGCAAATACTTATTCCAGGAATTAATCAGGATATAGAATCAATAGATTTGCTACATAATTATCGCAACTAATAACTATTCCTTCTAATCCACTAGGCAAGATTTCTTTTAAATCTAAGTAATCATCAATGGTTAATTGAGAAATGTCAATTCCTTTTTTAATCACCTGATTTTTAACTCTTCTAGGGTGATCTAATAACTCATAACCCTTAATAATTCCCTATAGT
>CAZOBL010000096.1:3675-6894 GCA_964578185.1 uncultured Thermoplasmatales archaeon | reverse complement strand
GATTTGTCCTTTTCTTTTAACTACTCAAGAGTTGTACCTTTAAACTATGGAAATCAAGCACCTATCTTATTTAAAGTAAACAACGAAAGTTTGCCAGCAGGGGTAAATTATCAAATATTGAATGATACTCATGCGCCAAATAAAATTATTAACTTTACTATCACACCTGAAGCAAAAGGTGAAAATATTTCCATACATCTAAATTATTGGGTTCTTGTAAAAAATAAAGATTATACAGACTTACCAATGTATGTAAAAATCCCTAAAGAAAATGAATTACCTGAAAATACAAAGACATGGCTTGCTTCAACAGCAAATGTCCAGTCTGATAATTTTTTGATAAAACTAAAGGCTTGTCAACTAAAAGGGTTCAGTAATAATCTTATAAAGTTGTCTAATAGAGTTGTTTTCTCGACATGTTCTATGATACATAAACCATTATTGAAAGCCTTTAGTATCAGACAAAATATAATTTATCCTTTAGCCCAAAAAATTTCTGGGTACAACGCTTGGCTTCCATTATCAGATGCACTTTCTGCACTTTTTTTTAGAGGAAATTGTGCTGCTTGCGCTCATCTTGGAGCAGCACTCTTAAGAGCAAATGGTGTACCCGCTAGATCACTTATAATTACACCAACTTATGGTAGAGATATTGGAGTTGAACAACATTGGATAGCTGAATATTATTGTCCAGATTATGGTTGGGTTCCGGCAGAGACAACATTTGGTGTTACACCACCTCAGGGGATATCAGAGTTTGTAGTTTCTCAAGCTTCAAAATCAATGGGTCTTGATTTTAATACTCTTTATGAGCAAAAAAGCTTCATCGTTTTGAGAATAAACCATCCTGATGATGAAAACAACGCAGGAAATGGTTTTAGTTATTATGGTGGACATGAACCATATGCTACATTAAGTCCAAGAGATTGTTATTCATGGGTTGAAGAGGATTGGCATCATACCTATGGTTGGATTCAAAAGGAATTATATACCGAAAATGAAAATGCAAACTTTATATTGGGTTTGACAAAAGATGTTTATGACTTACACGCTGAGTATATTGGTGTAAATCTAAATGGGGAAGATAATTTTCATTTTATCAACGCAACTAATGCACAGAATAATGCAATACAATGTTTTAAAAATTCAGATATAACGGGATATCAAAATAATATGACCATTGCCCATCAAGAATATATGGAGATAGAATGAAAAAGACAATAACATTTTCTTCAATTTTTATCATTCTAATAAATTCCATGTTTATACAAGTTTCAACAGCTGATTATGTATCTCTTGACGAAGAAATCAATATTTTATCAGATGAAGTAAAAGGAACTCTTAATTGGCTTATGAAAATTGCAATAAAAGACGAAGATGGCTATAAATGGCCATATGAAGAAAATAGTGAAGAATACCATCTAGATTTTTACTATGGCACTCCTGGTATCTGTCTATTGTTTTCAAAAGCATACAATATAACAAGAAATGAGACTTATTTGGAATATGCAGAAGAAGGAATCAATTGGATAATATCAAATAGCATAAAAGAAGATGATGGTTATAAATGGCCATACCAAGAAGGATTAAATGAATATTATACTAGTTTTTACTCGGGAACTGCGGGTATAGGTAATTCTTTTGTTAAATTTTATCAACTTATAGGAAACGAAACATATCTTAACTATGCTAGGGGTGCTGCTAAATGGTTGATAAACATTGCAGAATTTGAAAAAAATAACGATGATGAAGAAGAAAAACTTTGCAAATGGCCTGAGTGGCAAAATTCAAATGAATATATTTTTGATCTTTTTGATGGTACAGCGGGTATAGGCTTATTTTTTCTTAATTTATTCAATAAAACAAAAAATGAAAGTTATCTAAATTATGCTAAATATTCTGGTAATTGGCTGATAACTAAATCTTATGATCTTGGGCAAGGACGATATACTTGGTCAATGTATAAGACCAAATTATTTCCTTTAAAATTTTATTTTTCTGCAGGTTATGCTCATGGAACTGCAGGTGTAGGTGATTTTTTTGCAGAGCTTTACAAAAACAGCGATGAGGAAAAATATTTAGAATACGCCATAGGAGCAGGTAAATGGCTTATCGACTGCTCAGTTAAAGATTTTAGTAGTGGTGGAGTGAAATGGCGTTGGAGTTTTTGTAGATATGAATTGGGGTCGATATTCAAATTTTTTGCTTTTGGTACCGGTTGGTGCCATGGACCTGCAGGTATCAATAAATTTTTGATTAATTTATATGATATAACTGATGATCCAATTTATCTGTCTTTCGCTGAGAAAGGAGCTAAATGGTTGATGAGAGAATCAATTTCTAAAGATGATGGATTTAAATGGCCAAAAGTTACTTATAGATTTGGAATCTTTAAATCAAAACCAGCTCCTCACATATGCTGTGGTGCTGCAGGAGTTGGGGAAATGTTCTTAGATTTGTATAAATTAACAAATAATAGTGTTTATCGAACTTACGCTATTGGCGCAGTTAATGGAATTAAACAAGAAGTTATCAACGTAGATGATACTTGTTGTAAATGGGAAACTTCTAGAAATTGTTATCATACAGGTCATCATAAAGGATGTTCTGGTATAGCTCTTTTTTTAATAGAAGCAAACCAAGTTTTAAATTAATTAAATCAAAAATCAGAAGATATCTAATTGTTTTATCTTTCCCAGGGCATTTTACCGTCAAGATATTCAGTCCATTCTGAACGTAGGGGATCTTTCATTAAATCATCGGTTTTAATGAGATTGAAGTCTTTTTCAACTGTTTTATCAATTGTTTTTCCAAGGCTAAAACTTTGAAGGTTTTCTTTCAAATATTTCTCTACTGTTTTATAATCTCGTTTAAGCTCAACGTATACTCTATTATCTTCAATGTATGGTCCTTTTTTTGTTTTAGGATTGTCTCTCCATTTTTCAACGAATTCTTTTTTGTTTTTTTCAAGTTTTACAGGTGGACCCTGATGTGTATAAGTATCAGATAGAGGTTCTTTTTGTGTTTTAAAGATAAGATATACTTTTTTGTTTTTTTTATCTACAAAAAAGAAATCATCGATTATTACAAAGTCTTGTCTTTCACATGCTTCTTTTATTGCTTTTTTTGCTTTTCGGGCTTGCGGATAAAAATTTTCATCAATTATATCAGGTTTTTTGAATTCAACCGCTGTATATTTATATCCTTGTTTTTCAATGG
>CAZOBL010000096.1:0-3665 GCA_964578185.1 uncultured Thermoplasmatales archaeon | reverse complement strand
TACAGGGTTGGGAAAGAAAAAGTTGATACTAGGGTTTTTAAGGTAATTTTTACTTGCCCTGACAAATATGTTAAATGTTTTTTCTTTTAGGGCTGATGCAACATTTCTATTTGAATCAACAGGGTCTATGAAAACAAGTGGTGTGTCAAAATCATTTGAATCATGGTTTTTTAAACTAAGTTTAACCCCTTTCCTCAATTTTCTGGCGTTTTTTAGCAGATTTGTAAAATTGTTGTATTTTATTATTAGTATTTCACATAGATATCCTGAGAAGCCTTGTATTTGAGCTTCTGCGCCATAGCATTTGATACCTTTTAGGAATTGTTTGAATAGTCTTACTTGTTTTTTCTGTGTTTCTTTTAAGTTTTTTTTAATGTATTCTGTGTGAAGTGGTGTTCTATCCACTGCTGAGAGTATTTGTCCTTCTTTTTCTATTTTGTAACATGGTACTATTTCTACATCAAAACCGTTGTATTTTCCTTTAAGATATGGATGTTCAGCATATGACTCTTCAGTTTCAGTTAAAATTTTTTTAGCTATAGAAAGGGTATCTTGTGCGATTTTTTCTTTAGAGAGTTTTTTGTCATATGTTATAAAAAAATCTATGTCCATACTGTTCATAAGATATGTGTCTTTAGCTGTACTTCCTACAAGAAGTGGTTTACCATTAAGTTTCCTTTTTTTGATTTCTTCTACTAGTTTTTTTTGTAGTTTTTTCACAGTTTTTTGTGTTTTCTGCCGGAACTCATCTGTCGGAGTTATTTTTTTTAGTACTTGCTCTTCGATTTCTTTTTTATTCATATGATTTTACCCTGATCTTTTTTTGAGGAAATATCTTTGTAGTATTAAAATTACCCCTAAAGATACTACTCCGCCTACTATAACATCTGATATCCAATGTATCGAAAGATAAATTACAGATATAAGTACAGTTATCATACAAAATAAGGTGAAATAAAAATATTTCTTGTTTCCCGTTAGATATGCGGTATATGCAATAATTATAGTCATTGCGGTGTGAAGGGATGGTAGGCAATTGTTTGAGGTGGTAGTTGCATAAAAAAAGCTTTCACAACCAGGTATAACATGTTCCAAGGCAGAATTTAGATTGTAATATCTATATACATTGGTTAATGGAAGAAAAAGATAAAATGGAAGAGATATAAGATAAATAAATAATAATCCAAAAGAAAGAGTTTTCATGGATTTTTCTTCATTGTTTAAAACGTAATATAGTGGTGAAAACCATAAAGTAAATGGATATATAACAATGTAGATTGATACAAAAAAATATACCAATAAATCATTCCAATGCTGGGAAAACCAATAAACGCTGTTTCCTTCAAATTTTTGTATGTCATCTGCGAAATCATGACTAATATACTCTGTGGTAATTGAATCAATTATGTTAACCTGGATTAGATGAAATCCTACCACTAAAAATATTATTCCAAGATACAGATAGTTTTTTTTCAAAATCTCGATTATATTAATGTTTTTTTGTTCAAAGAATTCTTTTGGGATAAAAATTTTTAATGAAATTAAAAGTAATATTAGGTTGATTCCACCGATGACAATAAACCATGTTTCTAATATACTATATCACCACTAAAGAAATTTAGATTTTGATTTCTTTTTTCACCGTGTATATTGGTCCTTTTGGTGTAAGTTCGCTTTTCATAAGTTTTACTGAGTCGATATTTGCCTCTCCGAAAACTTCTCCTTTGTATTTTTTTAGTAAATCTTGTATTTGTTTTTTGTTTTTTGCAGATTTCACTCTTGCAATTGTTAGATGTGCACTGAATCCTCTTTTGTTTTTCTTAAAACCATGTTGTGTAAGTTTTTGGTCTATTTCCTCTGCGATTTTTTTGAGTTTTTCAGAGTTTTTTATACCTATCCATATGACTTTTATGTAGTTTTCATTAGGGAAAACACCTAAATCTTCGAGTTTGATTTTAAAAGGCTTTGTCTCCTTTACTACTTCTTTTATAACTGTTTCTATATCCTCGGTTTTTGCTTCATCTGTATCACCTAGGAATTTGAGTGTTATATGTATTTTTTCGGGTTTTACAATTTTTAGATTTGCACCAGTTTTATCCAATTCTTCTAGTATGTTGTATATCTTTGGATTTTTGTCTATATCTACTGCAATAAATCCTCTAAACATTTTTCTTAAATCCTCTATTTATAGGATTATTGTATTATTTTTTTCTTAAATAGATTGTGGGGGTAATATTTTTTGGGTAAGGTCTGTCAAACAATCCTTATAATATGTTAGCTACAAAGCTAGTGTTTATAGTTTGGAGAGATAGATAAATTATGAGATTTAATATTGATAGTATTAAGATTAAAGGTTTTATTGATTTAGTACGTCCTTTTACACTTCTTGCACCAATAATTGTTTCTTGTTGTATTATGTTTGCAAGTTTTTTTTATCATGGGAATAGCAGTGGTGTTTTCTCTGTTTTTACAGGTTTGATTTTTCCTGCTAGTCTTTCTTTAGCTTTTCTAAACGGGGCATCTAATGCTCTTAACCAATACTCAGATTTGTCTACTGATAGGATTTCAAAGTCTTATCGGCCTATACCTCGTGGTGATATTACAAAAAATGAGGCCATAATTGCGACAGTTTTTTTGTATGTTTTGTCTTTTGTTTTATCCATTCAAGTACACCCCTCTTTTATGTTTTTTGTTTTGTTAATTACTTTTTTTACGGTTACATATTCACTATACCCGCGTTTTAAAGATAAACTAGTGTTCAATCAACTTTGGGTTGCTGTTCCTAGAGGTCTTTTAGGTGTTCTTGCATCTTGGAGTTTATTTGGAAATCCATTTCAGGCTCTACCATTAACTATCGGTACAATTGTAATGGTTTTTCTTCTAGGTGGCTGTATCACTAAAGATGTATCAGATTTAAAGGCTGATAAAAAAACTGGTACAATGACTTTAGTTAACACTTATGGTATTCGCGAATCTGCTTTTATTGTATTTCCCTTTCTGGTTGTACCTTTTATTATGATACCGATTTTTATTGATATGCATTGGATGGATGGACATTTGTGGCCTCTAAGTTTTTTTGTAATTCCAGCTTTTTTTGTGTTTTACTTTCAAGTAAATGATAAAATAAAAATTAAGAATCTTGAAAACACTCGAGCTTGGGCTTTGATGTATGTTACATATTTCTTTTTTGCATTTAGTTTCTCAACTTTAACTGTTATGTATAGCCTCTAAAAATTTATTTATAAAATATTTTTTAAACAAAAATATAATATGCTTTTATGTTATTTACATATTGGATGGAGGGAAGTTGAAATAATATGAAAATTGGAGATAAAGTTGTATCTGTTAAACAGGTTGAAATCGGGATAGGTAAAAAAATATTATTGGCGATTTTATCTGTTACAGGTTTAAGTGTAATTCTTGCGGCGATGCTAGCGTATATTTTTAGTGATAATTTTATTACTATTATGTGTAGTGTAATATTTGCAATTACACTTGGTATTCTAGTTAATTATATTTTATTGATAAGCAAAAACATAATTACAAGAGTAAACGTGGATTTAACCTGTGAGGAGAAAAAAGAACAAGAGTATCATACAGTTATGAAAATAGAATAAAAAATTATAACTATATTTTTTTATCCCCCGCTTATCATATGAATTACA
>CAZOBL010000095.1:0-7222 GCA_964578185.1 uncultured Thermoplasmatales archaeon | reverse complement strand
ACCAATTTCATATCGTTGTCTTGCTATTTCCTCTGGTAAAACATCAAAAAGGTTTTTTCCTATTATTTCATCAGCAGGGCTACCCAGGCTTTTTGCCATTGAAGAGTTTACAAAGACAAATTCCCCGTTTTCTTTTACTTCTGCTATTAAATCTGGTGTATTATTTACCACTTTGTTGTATATTTTATTTAACTTTTCAAACTCTTCATTGTAAGAATTAAAATTATCTGGTGAAGAAGAATTTTCCCTATCTTCTTTTTTATTTTCATTAACTGTTTTTAGACTGTTGTATCCGATAAAGCCTTTTTTTTCTTCAAGTTTTAATTTTTTAACGATATCTGGCTGCTTGCTCATAATGTATCACCTTTCTTCAAGGTAAAATAAAAAGTAGTACCTTTACCAGGCCCCGGGCTTTCCACCCATATACGGCCGCCATGGTTCTCAACTATTTTTTTACAAATTGGTAACCCCAACCCAGTGCTATAAAAATCATGTCTGGACTCATCTGCTTTATAAAACTCATCGAAAATACGTTCAACCTGCTCTTTGGTCATACCCCTACCCGTATCTCTAATCGACACCTTGACTTCATCTCCTAAGGTTTGCGCGTCAATTACAATTTTCCCGCCATTAGGAGTATAATTTACTGAATTTGATAAAAGATTATTAAAAAGCTCATTTAGCCTAAGTCTGTCAGCAGACACTATAATATTTTCATCTACTAGATTTACAAGATCAATATTGTTTTTATCTAGATTAATTTTATTGTTAAATACAACTTTATCTACTTCTTCTAAAAGATCTGTGTTTTCAAAATCAAGGGTATTACTAGACGAGTTTAGACGCGCAAGCTGAAGTGTTTTAAGTATAAGATTCTTCATGTAATCAACATTTTTACTCATGACCTCAATTATTTCCTGAATCTCTGGATCATTGTTTTTGTGTTTCAATATAGGCAAAAGCGTCGTAAGAGGTGTCATAGGATTTTTAAGATCATGACCAAGCATGTGAATAAAATCATTTTTTTGTTTCAAAAGTCTTTCAACTTCATGTGTTCTCTCTTCAACTTTTCTCTCAAGATCTTTATTTAACTCCTCGATTTCATTTTTACTAATTTTTATATCTTCAAGCATGCTAATCATAGCAAGCTCACTTTTCTCTAATTGTTTAACATAATCATTTAGTCTTTTCTCAGTTCTTTCTTGCTCTCTAACATCTTCACCTATAATAATTGAACCACGAATATTTTCATTTTCATCAAAAATAGTTTTTCTATATACACTTACAGGCATTTTCATTCCCTTTTTTGTTTTAATATCTGTTTTTACATGCATATTTTTTTGATTGAAATCTAAAAAATCTTTATTATTTGGATTAATATCACTTGAAAACAAAACATTTATGTTTTTCCCAATTAAATCCATTTGATTATACCCAAGAGCCTCTGAAACTTTATTGTTAATAGTTTGTATTTTATTCTCCTGGTCAGTTAAAACAAGAAGACTAGGCATACTAGAAATAATCTCATCAGCAGCAAGACTAGGGGAAATTCTAAACAAATCATATCTATAAATTGCATAACCAATAAAAACAAGACCTAATCCAAAACCTGGAACAGTCATCTTAATACCAGGCATGGAAAAAACCGGTAAAACAGACTCAAAAACAGTTGATAAAAAAACAGGTGTTATCAAACCTAACAAAACAAACAATGATTGGTTTTTTCTACGTTTATCACTTTGTTTTAAAACATATTGAACTGCTAACATGACCGCTATTGTTGATATGGACCAAGACCAAACAGTAGATGAAAGATAAAGAATTGAACTTTCAGGAGCAGTTGAAGTCCAAAAACCAAGAGAAGAATATACAACATGTGTAACCTGATTTGTTGTTATTTCAAAAAATGAAAAAAACACGGCAGGTGCATACAATAAACTATAAAAAATGACCTTATTTTTTAAAAAATCATCTCTTTTAATGTAAACTAAAGTAAAATGGGCAAATACTGCTATACAAAAAGGCCACAATCCTCCAATTCTTTGAAAAAAATATGCTTGTTCATAATCAACAGCACTTCTAAGTAAAAAACCTGTTAAACCCCAGTAAAATCCAGCGATAGTTAAAAGAAGAAACATAGTTTTTAACCTTTTATCATTTGACGAAATATAGATAAATAACCCTGAACAAATTGAAACAATAGCTATTGAAAGATAAAAATTAGAAATCAAATTCAAGATAAATCCTCCTTATTTGAAGAATTTTTGTTTAACGCTTCGTCTGTTTCTTTGTATTTAATTGGTTGCCCTGTTTTTTTACATAGTTGATTGATTTCATTTTTTAATTCAATAACCCTAGATTCCCTAAAAACTGTAGCTTTTTTATAACGCTCAAGTCTATGAAGATATTTTTGTTGTTTTTTACGAGCAAGTTTATTATCAGTAATATCAATTGCAGATGCCAAGGCAACTTTCTTACCCCTATATTCAATAAAAGTTGAATAAAGTCTAACCCATCGAATTTTTCCATTAGGTGGAATAACTCTTACCTCAACAGAAGGATTTACATATTTACCAGATAAATTTCTTTCTATTCTATCTTTAACAAGTTTAGCATCATCAGGATGAAGATATTTAAAAAAATCAATATCTTCTGATTCATCTTTATTAAAACCAAGAACTTCACGGATAAGAGGATTAGCATATATCACTTTATTATTCACAGGATCATGAATATACACGCCAACAGTTGATTGTTCAACAAGAGTTCTAAACAATGTTTCACTGTCATTAAGTTTTTGACTTATTTTTTTATAATCGGTTATATCATAGGCGAATTCAAAACGGACATCTCTGTTATCAATCCATTTTATTACTTTATCAGTTATAAGATAATCCCGATCAGTTATTGGATTATGATAACTCCATTTATAGGCTTTATTTTTATTTTTAAAAATTATTTTATTAGTACAGAACTCACAAGGTTTATTTTTACCCTGAAGTACTTGATAACAAGTTTCTCCAACTAGTTTTTTATCAAATGTTTTTTCTAAAAAAGGATTGGCATATAGTATTTTATAGCTATTTGGATCTACAACATATATACTTTGCTCAATACTATCAAATATCGATAGTAACCTTTTACGTTGATTTTCAAAAGACTCATTTAATTTTTTTCTATCAGTTATATCCCTTAGGATTACTTGAACACCAGTTTTTTTACCAGCCTTTTTAGTAACTGTATATCGACATTCACCCCAACGAATCTCACCATTTTTATGCTTCCATTTAAACTCAAAAGGATCTTTTTGTTTACCCTGCAAAATGTTTTTATAAAGTTTGATATAATGTGGAAATAGTTTTAAATCTACTGTTGGAAGACGAGTAATATGTCTACCTACAATTTCATCTTCATTAAAACCAGTTAATTCACAAAATGCTTTATTAACAGATTTAACCACTCCCTTTAAATCAGAAATAGCAATTCCATCAGGTGAAAGCTCCACTATATTTCTAAACTTTTCTTCACTTTCTTTTATTTTTTTTCCTGCTTCTACTTTTTTTGTGATGTCATTAAAAGCTACACAAAATCTTGTATTATCATCCCATGGTCTAAAAACATTGCAATAATAGTGTTTCTTTGTGGGTTCATGATACATTTCGAAAATCTTTGGTTCACCAGTCATTGCAACTGAGCCATATGCTTCAATCCAAGATTGTTCAGTACCTGGAAAGACTTCCTGAATGTCTTTTCCAATCACTTCTTCTCTTTTGACATTAGTTATTTTCTCATAGGCTGGATTTATATCTATAAATTCATAACTTATGAATTCACCTTTTTTATTGAAAATAGATTTAAAAATAGCAAATCCATTAACTTGACCTTCAAATAGGGATCGATATTTTAATTCACTCTCTTTTAATTTTTCTTCTGCTTTTATTTTTTCAGTTATATCTAAAAAAGTAGAAAAAACTTGATAGGGTTTATCTTCATTATTTTTGAATTGAGGTGTTGAATTTACAATGATCCATACATAATCATTTTTTTTGGGATTAAATATTCCTTGAATATAATTATCTACTTTTTTACCTGTTTTAAGAGCCATCATTGCTGGATGTTTTTCACCTGGAAGATAATTTTTGTTTTTATCAACTGCCTTCCAACATGGATCCTTCGATGTTCGCCCTTCCATCTGATCAAGACTTAACCCAAGAATACGTTCAGCAGCTGGGTTAGCAGATATGATTTCACCTTGGCTATTTTGATATACAACACCCTGAGACATTGTTTCATACAAATATCTATATTTTTTTTCATTTTTCTTTAATTCATCTTCATACTTTCTTAAATCTGTAATATCAATAAACGAAGTTATAATTTTATCAATATCACCATTTTTATCTAAAATAGGTCTGGCACTATGAATATACCACCTGACTTCCTCAAATTCAGACATCGATAAACCAATAATATTACCTTCAGTAGGTTTTTTTGTCTTAGAAACAACAGATAAAGGAAAATCTTCTGGTTTCATAGCTGAACCATCAGGATATAGAAGTTTACCATTCCAAAAACCAAGATCCTTCTTTTTTAATTCTTCTTCAGAAAGACCAAAAACGTCCTCAGCAGTATGATTAACAGAATAAATACTCCCATCAGAATTATGAATATCGATACCAACTAAAGCATTATTAAAAAGTTCACGATATTTCTTCTCACTTTCCCTTAATTTCCTCTCATAGTCCCTACGTTCAGATATATCTCTTGAAACACCAAGAATACCAGTTTTTTTACCATCTTCATCATAAATCCATTTAAGTTTATTCTCAAGCCAAATCGTACTTCCATCTTTTTTATAATATTCAACCTCAAGAGTAAGCGAACGATCCAAATCAGATCTTTTAAACTTATCCTTAACCATCTGCTTAGCCATTTTATTACGAATAACCTTCAAAGAATCAGGAGCAACCATCTCTTCAAGAGAATGTTTTTTACGTTCCTCAGGAGTAAAACCAAGAATTTTTTCAATAGACGGACTAACATAAGTAGTATTAAAATCTAAATCCATAGTCCAAATAATATCAGCCATATTTTGGGTAAGATAACTAAGCTTCTCTTCACTATCCTTTAAATCATTTTCAATATTTTTTTTCTCTGTAACATCATTACCAACAACAATCATATATCGAAATTTATTACTTTTAAAAACAGGTTGACAAGACCAACAAATGCGATGAATCTTACCATCTTTATCATTTACATCTAAAAAAACATTTTTGGTAACCTCGCCCTTCAAGGCGTTTCTATAGATCTTCATAAAAAAAGACACATTTTCCTTTTTTATAACACCAGGTAACTTCCAAAAATGCCTACCAATAATCTCATCTCTGGAAAAGCCAGAAAAAACAATCCCGGCGTCATTTAACTTAAGGATCTTACCAAACTTATCAATATACAAAACAATATCTGAGGTAAGACCAAAAATAATATCCTCTTCACCACTCAAAAGAACATTTTCCTGAGTATTAAAATCCTCAAAAGCACCTGCATTTAAGTCCTTATATTCTAAAAGTTTCCCAGACTTTTCAAGCATTTCCATCTCTTTAACTATTTCAGGTTCATTTTGCATATAAAAAACCCCTAAAACAGGTGTTAAAACTATTAAAAATAAGAAAAATTATCTCCTCTTGCAAAGTAACACCCATCCTATTAATATCCCATCCAAAGATATAATTAAATAGTTATATGACTTATCAGTTAATAGTATATAAAGATAATGTTATTCATATAATTATATAATAAAATTAAGGAGAAAAAAAAATTTGTCTTGGGTATGCCCATCGTGTGGGCATGGAAATTTAGATGAATGGAAAAAATGTGCTAATTGTGGCGAAAAATCTGTTCTTTCCAAAAAATAAAATTAATTTACTAATACGCTTAATTATTTTTTATTAAAAAGCTACAAACTTTACTTTTTAATCTTAAGAGTTAATTTTAGAACTTAAAAAAGATTAAATATAGATATCACTACTGGAAAAAATATCTAAAAAAGGGCAAAATCGCGAAATATAGTAAAAATAGCATGAAAAGTAGGGCATAATTATCAAAAAATAGGGTTCTAAGCGATTTTCTGTATTTTCTATATATTTTCAAACGTAAATATATTGATAATCTTTACCATGATATTAATTAGTTTGTTATAACTTAGCATAATTTTAGCAAAAATTTATGTACTTTTGCTTACATTTGACATATGTCATTCAAATGACTAAAGTCCTTTAAAAGAGATGTATTAATTAAAAAATAATACAAAAAAATGGTGGTTATAAGGAGAGATAAGATGGATAAAGAGTATAAAGTAGCATATTACATCAGAGTTAGTAGGGAAGAGCAGGCAAAAGGCTATAGTCCTGAAGGTCAAAAAAATACTTTAGACGGTTGGCTTGCTGAAAAAGAAAATTGGAGATGGGTAAAAACATACAAAGATGAAACTAGTGGTAAAGATATCAAAGGCCGAGCTAGATTTCAAGAAATGATAACTGATGCAAAAAATCAATTGTTTGATGGAATATGTGTTTATGATAATGACAGATTTTCAAGATCAACAAAAGATGTACTAAACATAATGGATGATTTACTATCATTTGGTATAAAACTACATATCTATACTTTAAGACATATTGATATTTATAGTGATCAAGGAAGATTTATCCTTACAAACTTTGCAGCATTCAGTGAATTTTTTAGGGGACAATTAGCTTCAAAAATAAGAGTTGGTGTGAAACAAAAAATGAAAAACGAATGGTTCGGACAAGCACCCTACGGTTACAAACAAGTATCAGATGACATTGCAGGTAGAAAGAAAAATACCCGACTTGTAGAAAATCCAAAAGAGCAAGAAATACTAAACAAAATCATAGAGCTAAGATCAGAAGATAAAAGTTATAGCGAAATAGCCAGATATCTAAACGAACATAAAGTAGAAACAAAATTTACACGTGTAGATAGAAAATGTATGTGGCACCCCAGTACGGTTAGAAATATACTATTAAGACCAAAAGTTGAATTAAATGAAAATGGCGAAAACGAAACCTCTGAGAAAATTAAAGTTAGTGAATAAACTATAATTTAATTTATTAAAAATATGTAAAATTGATAATGTAAGATTTAGACTTTACTAATTAAGCATATTGTTTAACATCTTTAAATTTTTATACATGTA
>CAZOBL010000094.1:0-7245 GCA_964578185.1 uncultured Thermoplasmatales archaeon | reverse complement strand
CCTCTAAAATCACAACCAACATTATAACCATAATCATAAGCAGATGAACCATGTAACTGTTTTATCGAAATTTTATTATCATCATTTTTAATCTTAGAAACAAGTAATTTACTATTACCCAAATCAACAAAAACAGCAAACACGTTTCCTAATATCAAAAAAACCAATATTGCTGTGATAATCTTTACTTTCATATTTAATTAGCCTCCACATAAACCCAAGCATCAGCACCGGGCGGAATCCTCTCCCAGTTATAGGATTCACCTAAATCAACTACTCTTTTAGAATAAAACTGATAATATCCTGATCCATTGGGGGAGGTGAACTCAAAATTAAATCCATTTGAACTATCATTATCCTTACTAAATAGAGTCCAATTGGACCAGGTTACATTATCATTTGAATATCTATAGTAAAGATTTAACTCTACAGGTTTGTTCTCCTTTTTTACAATACAAGAGACATTAAATTTTGCTGGCATGTTCTTTAATTCAAAATCACAGACCTCAGAATCTCCATAAACTGGTGGAAGATTGTTCTCAGGGACCTTTTTTGAAGCCCAAGCAACACTTCTACGAATAATACAATAATTATACGAAAATTCGTCCTCTTCTGTTTCTTCTTCAGGTATAATGTCTTTCCAGCGATAAAGCCCTTCATAGATAGTGTTGTATTCAACATCCTCTACTTTTTCTATATGGCCCCCCCACCAGACATTATGTTCTGGATGGCCACTACATAAAACAATCCTGCCTTTGTTTTCATTTGGATAGATTTCTGCTGTCATAAATGGCCCGTTGGCAAGGTTTGTCTCTACGACTTCATCTGTAGGTTCCCAATCACCCGAGTAACATATTAAATTAAAAAAAACACCAAGGTTTTCAAGAGCAAAAGTATTTCCCGCTGGAAAGATTCCTTTAATTATGCCACTTATCCCTCCGGTGTATTTCCAATGATGGATTTGGGTTGATTTGTTATCAGACATTTCTTCTTCCGGATATCTTCCTAAAATATGTATTTCTCTATCTGAATTTTCAGGAATTATAAGTTTAGGTCCATTTATCCATCGAATTTTTCTTTTATTTCCTACAAAGTCATTAAAAATTGGGTGATCTTTTGAAATATTTACATCTACACAAGTCGCAGTATGATAGTTTATGTCATAGTTAGTTTGATTTGCACCTGAATAGAAGTAATATGCTAAACCTGGGGTTACTTTATTGTATTGTCCAATTAAATGTCTTAAAAGCGGTATCCTATATTCATGTTCAATTTTAATAGCAGATATTCCAAGCATATAGTTACGGTTCAAATATTCAAAAAGAGTTTTAGGTCTTTGTGAAGTCTTACATGCAACTAATGCTCCACCGCATGAACCAAAATATCCGCCACCCTCTTTAATAAAGTTTGAAATCATTTTCTTTTCTAATTGATTTCTAGGTTGCAGTCGAGATAAAGATACACTAAATTTGTTTTCGGATGTTGAAGCGGGAAATAATAAAACATCATAGTTGTCTTTAGATAATTCACCCTTATAAAGTAGTTTGGTAGGAAATAAATCAATTGTGAAACGATATGTAGTATCGTCTACCGTCCAAGAATAATTCCTCAGCGCATATAAAAAATAGCGGGTTCTTTTATAAGGGCTGTGGAATTCTTCATTTTCTACTTCATCAGTATAAAGAGCCACTCGAATTTCAATACAGTCTTTATCGTCTTGTTTTTTTGATATAGATTCACTAATGAAATTTCCTGAGCTAATAAATGTATTTCCAAATAAGAATAGTATTAATATAATAACAATTTTTAATTTCATTAGTTATCACCTTTATTTTTGTATTATTTCTTTATATGTTTTATTTAACATTTCTATCCAATAGCAACATTTTTATAAATAATACTTAATTTTAATAAATATAAAACTTTATACTCAATATTTTAACAAAACAAAAAATATTTAAACTATTTTTAACAATATACAAAAAACAATGATAAAAATTGATATAAAAGACAGAAAAATAATGTATCAACTAGATTTAAACTCCAGACAATCACTAAAATCTATAGGAAAAAAAGTAGGCCTACCAAAAAACGTAGTACTCTATAGAATCAACAAACTAGAAAAACAAGGGATAATAAAAAACTACTACACAATTATAGATGTACACAGACTAGGCTACAACATTCTCCGATTCTACTTTACATATCAATACGCCAACCCAGAAATCAAAAAAGAAATAATAAACTACTTCAAAAAAAGCAAATACACATCAATAATCCATCATGTCGAAGGACCCTATGAACTAGTAATCTATGTATACACAAAAAATCTAAACGAATTCTATCCATTCTGGGAGAAAACACTTGAAAAATATAGAGACTACTTTGCAACCCAACAACTAGTATTATACCACAAAGAAAACATGTACAACCTACAATTTTTAACAAAAAATGACAAACCAAGAAAACAAATAGATGTCTACAAAGGAAAAAAAATAGTAAAAATAGATGACGTGGATTATAAAATTCTAACATTCATCTCATCAAACGCAAGAATGCCCGCAGTAGATATCGCAAAAAAATTAAATGTAACTGCCGTAACAGTGGCAAATAGAATAAAAAAACTTGTAGATCAAGAAATAATACAATGGTTTAGAACAAATTTTGATTTAACAAAAATAGGCTACAGATGGTACAAAGTAGACATAGACCTCAAAGACCATAAAAAAATCAAACAAATAATAGAATACCTAAGCCGTAACCCCAACTTTGTCGGAGTTGACAGAACCTTAGGATATGTTGATTTAGAAATAGAATTCTATCTAAAAAACGTAAGTGAAGTACACAATATAATGGAAGATTTATCCACAAAATTTCCAAATACAATAAAAAACTACAAATATGTATATGTTCTTGAAACATTCAGATACCACTTCTTTCCACCAGAATAAAAAAATAAAATTTTATTTTACTTAAAAAATTAAAAATTCTTATTAACCAACTAAATAATATCAAATAAAGGAGATGCACTTATGGATAAAGGAACAATTCCAATTAATAAAAACTACATGCTCGAATATAGATACTACGATAGAGATAACAACTACAAATACTTCAACCGTAAATTCGAAGTATTACTAATTGAGAAAAAAACACTTAGAAAAAACTATCTAATGCATATGGACAACAGTGATCCAAGCACAATGGTTCCAAATGTATACAAAGCCAACCAAGATAAAAAATTTGATTTTGGGGTAACTACACTCAACTGGAATGACATCAAAAATAGTTTTATGAACTACATCATCGATGAAATCGGTAAAAAACATAAAGGACAAGTAAAAAAAGCAATGGGAAAACTTACTTCACCAAAAATATAACCCTATTCCTTTTATTATTTTGCGAGTAAAATTGTACTATAAATTATAAATACTGAAAAATTAAAAGTCTTATTAATGATTGATATATCAAAAAAAAGACTAATTACTATCACAATAATACTTTTTTTATTAACCCCCCTCCTAAATACTTCTTCAGCGATACAAACCAAAAATAAAACTTTTTTAACTGAATATGAAACCCAAATAGATAACATAATTTTTGACTTAAAAATGAAAACAATAATGAAAATAGGTCAATGCCCCTCACTTTCTACATGTATAATTAAAAATGACAGTATCGCCTGGGCTAAATCATACGGTTACTACGATTTATACCATCGAAAACAAGCCACGCCAGACACTATATATATGACTTCATCAGTGACAAAACCAGTAACTGCAACAGCAATCATGCAACTATATGAAAAAGGATTAATCGATTTAGATGAAGATATAAACACCTACTTGCCATTTAGCCTAAGAAACCCTAAATACCCTGATGATAAAATAACTACTAGAATGCTTCTTTCTCATAGAGCAGGAATATATGATTATTGTATATACAAAATGAGAGGCATAATATATCTTTATAATTCATATCCTCACTATAATGAACTTGGAAATTGGATTAATCAAACTCTCACGCCTCAAGGAAACTACTATAAACCAGATTATTGGCTTGATTTAAAACCAGGGGAGCAGGCATACTACTCAAATTTAGGATATCTTGTTTTAGGCTATATACTTGATAGAGTAACAAATACAAGTTTTTCAGATTACGTTGAAGAAAATATTTTTACACCACTTCAGATGAACTCCACATCATTATGTACAAGTGAAATAGATAAAACAAAAGCAGCCGTAGGATACATACACAGACTCGGAGTATATATTCCACTACAATACTATTACCATAGTGGTTTCAGATCGGTTGCCGGTATGAAAACAACAATTAATGATTTCTCACATTTTATAATTGCACATATGAACAAAGGAGTATACAAAAACACAAGAATTCTCAATGAGTCAACAATTGAGCTGATGCATAACACTATTTATCCATCAGATGCTAAAAGCTCACCTCTACCATCTTTTCTAGAAAAACATAGTAACAGAACATATGGATTGGGGATATTCAAATGTAAATGGTTTGGAGATAGAGAAACACTAGGACATTTCGGTATGTCACCAGGTACTACAGCTTTTATGATGATAAATCAATCAACAAATACTGGTTTTATAGCATTTTCAAATCATTTCGATGTTCTAGGCTTTTTTGACCCTAAATTCCTTCTGAAAATGAATGTATTCTACAAATTTGGTGAACTACTATTTGAAAAATCTGAAACACTCTAGTACTCCGTGATTCTATATTTATTATGAACAGGTTCATATATCTGCCCGTTACGTTTCAGACGATCTAATGCTTCTTCAACTTTACCAGATTCAAGACCCTCTATTTCTCCTTCACGAATTATATCACTACGAGCCGCATTTCCGTCTTTTGATTCATTGCTGAGACGTTGAATGATATCAATGAGGTTACGCATACGATCATGTTGACTATGAGAAATACCAGTCGCAATTATATCAATATCAATCTTACCGGTCTCATGATCCATACCTACACGACGTAGATACTGCTCAATTACATAAATCGCCCGCTTTGCATCTTCTACTTCTACTACCTCACTAAGCCTAATCTTGGCACTAGCCTCAGCCAATCTTACAAAAGCCTCAAGTTGACGAGGTGTAAAAGTCACAGAATCTTCAGAGGAATTTCTGTAATCAACATAATAATTCTGAATCATATCACGTGCTTCATTAGTCATCACAGGGAAAACATACCTTTTAGAATAAGCAACATATTTACGTAAAAACTCAGGAGTAAACACCGGTTCAATAATTTTAATCAACTCATCCCGTTGCTTAGCGTTGTATTTACTCTTCTTAGAACTCTTAATATTTTCACTAACCTCACCAGCCATATGAGTATTAAGAACATGACTTGCAAGATCGGTATCACGACCACGATTCGGTTTATCAAGAATAGAAAAGATCAAATCAAAACGAGAAACCAAAGCAGGGGGCATATTAATCTGCTCACTAATAGGCATAAACTCATCAAAACGACCAAGCTTAGGATTAGCAGCAGCAAGCACAGCACAACGAGATTTCAAGGTAGCATTAATACCAGCTTTAGCAACAGCAATTTCTTGTTGCTCCATAGCCTGATGAAGACTACTACGATCCGTATCAGCCATTTTATCAATCTCATCAACACATGCTATACCCATATCTGCAAGCACAAGCGCTCCAGCCTCCAAAGTCCACTGACCCTCTCCAAACTCATCACGCACAGCTGCAGCGGTAAGACCTGCAGCGCTACTAGCCTTACCAGACGCATAAACACTACGAGGAGAAAGCTTACTCATATAAGTCAAAAGCTGAGACTTAGCAGTACCTGGATCACCAACAAACAAAGCATGAATGTCACCACGAATACGAGTACCATCAGGCATAGATTTAGCAGTACCACCAAAAAGCTGCAAAATCAACGCATCCTTTTCAACATCCATACCAAAAATAGTAGGAGCAATACTAGCACGCATCTTCTCATAAATCTTAGGGTCCTTACTAACCTTTAAAATCTCTTTTTCATCTTCTTCGGTAACCTCAACTTCTTCAAATGCAAGCTGCTGACTTTCAATACTCACTGCATCCATAGTCTTTGCAAAAGCAGTAAGACGATAAGTACCACGCCGACGCTGCATAGAATGCAGAATACCATTAGCAATAATACGATCACCAGGAGCAATCTCACCAACAAGGTCATCTTCTAAGAAAACACTCAAACGCTCAGGTTGTGCACCACCACGAAGACCCTCAGGATTCTCCTGAATCTCAACTTTCTGAGAATCAATAAAATCTGAAAGACTAGCAAGCAACTTAAAACTAGATACACGACCACATCCACCCTGATTTTCAAAACACTCAGAAGGCTCCTTAAGAATATCCTCTTCCTGCTCAATACGAATAATCGCACCACACTTCTGACACTGAAACGCCCCAACCTTAAGCTTCGGGCGAACCTCCGTACGTTTCTTAACAAGACCTTCAACAGCCATAAGCTTGCCAAGATGATTAGCACGAATACCGCGAATAATAATCTTATTAGTATCAGGAATGTTAATCACACGAAAATGCAAATCAAGCTTATTTTCAGCTGCTACATCAATATTTTTCAAAGCCTCCTCAGCATTAAAAAAAGCTTTATAAGGCTGCTTAAGCAAAGACTCAGCAAGCTCAGAATCGGCTTTATCAATCTTCCAATAATCAATAAAAATACTACGCTTCTCAGGATAAGACAAAGCAACAGTCTCAATATCAGATTTACAATGCTCCTCGAAAAACTTTTGCCATTGAGCTACCAAACTCTCATCCTTAAGCAATTTCACAGTAATTTATTCCCCCAAATACAAAAAAACCAATAGATGGAAAGTTTTTTTGTGGAAAAGTGAAATACAGTTTTTGGTATATTAAAATTTTTAGCGGGTGTAAGAAAGTATTGAGTGGATGCACGTTGCCTCTACTGATAGCCCATCTACTTTCTCAACCCCGTTAACCCTTCGAGCATCAGCAGTCTGCGGTAAGGCTGCTCACTTCCGTGCCTAACCCGATTTCCGCAACTAAGATGACTATATAACCCTCCAGTTATATGGGTCATCACCTCCGATCCCAAAGGACAGGGTATCATCGTCAGTAAGATGGATCAGCAGACGCCCGTTACATCGCCTCGCAACGTCAACTCCAGCATAAAGACGATTTCTGGTTACAGGGAACGTCTACCTCCCCAGTTTATCTT
>CAZOBL010000093.1:0-7246 GCA_964578185.1 uncultured Thermoplasmatales archaeon | reverse complement strand
ATCAGTTTTATTAACGAGCAACTTCAAAGATATCTAAAATGGCAAAACAAAGCAGAACAAGGCTACAAATATATACCAAAAAGATATCTTATACCAGTCAAAACTGCCTCAGAGATGTACAACTGGACGGCTGAACAAATACTAAAAAATCCCTTCGTTGTATACAGCAAAAAAATAAAACCCAATGTTAAACAAATAATAACAACAACATTTTTAAACGTAATAGACCCAAAGAAATCAAACTATAAGATAAAACCTATAAGACTAGCACAACCAACACCATACAACAATCTATAATAGCATAATAATTATATCAAAATATAGGGAAAAAATTTAAAATGGAATTTATAAAACCAATCATTCTTGTTAGCAAATGTATAGAATTTGACAGCTGCAGATTCAACGGACAAACTATCAGCTCTGATTTTGTAAAAAAACTAAAAAAATTTGTTGATTTTAAACCAATCTGCCCTGAAGTTGAAATTGGTCTGGGAATTCCAAGAAAACCTATTAGAATAGTTGAAAAAAATAATGAACTTTTTTTAATACAAACTGAGACAAATACAGATGTCACAGAAAAAATGAATAATTTTTCAGAAAATTTTCTAAATAACATTAAAATCGATGGAGCAATACTCAAATCAAAATCCCCATCATGTGGCATAAAAACAGTTAAAATATATCTCTCTAAAAAAAAATCAGCACCAATCAGACGAGATAAAGGCTTTTTCGGCCTTGTCGTAACCAGTAAATTCCCTATGTATCCAATT
This sequence comes from uncultured Thermoplasmatales archaeon, assembly GCA_964578185.1. Taxonomy (GTDB): domain Archaea; phylum Thermoplasmatota; class E2; order DHVEG-1; family DHVEG-1; genus JAZKSG01. Next base: position 6,476 of record CAZOBL010000093.1, on the reverse strand, counting down.
GAAAATGAGGATCGATTAAGAAACCATATAATCAAAGAACATTTCCTAAGAGTCATTTTTACTTTAGCTGCATTTAGAGAAGTAAAAAAGAAAAAATCGATAAAAAGTTTAATTGATTTTCATACAAAAAACAAATTTTTAATTATGTCTTATAGTCAAAAACAACTCAAAATATTAGGGAGAATTACATCAAATAATAAAGGTAAAAAGATTGATGAAATATTAGAAGATTATGAATACAATCTAAAGCAAGCTTTTTTGGAATCACCGCATTGCAGCTCTAATATTAATGTTTTAAATCATACATTTGGTTATATCTCAGATGACCTTGAAAAAGATGAAAAAAAACTTTTTCTAAAATCTTTAAATCAATTTAGAGATGGACATATTGGTTTAAGCGTCCCGGTTAGTATTATGAAATCATGGATTGTAAGATTTGATGAGCCATATCTTAAAAAACAAACTTATTTTAATCCTTACCCTGAAGATTTAATGGAAGTTGAAAACGTAAATTTTTGTGCAGCTAGGGATTTTTGGAAATGAGGATTGGTTACCCTTGTATAAACCGTTCGATTAAATGTAAAGGAAATCGTAGCTTCAGATTGAAATCATATTCAGAAGAAAAACTGATTGAAACTGTTGATAATAATTTAGAATGTCTTCAAAAGATGCTTAAATACAACATTGAAAAAAATTTACTATTTTTTAGAATTACATCTGATCTGGTACCTTTTGCATCTCATCCAATTTGTACATATAATTGGCAAAAACATTTTAAAGAAAAATTCAAACAACTCGGGGAAACAATTAACAAAAATTTTATTAGAATTTCAATGCACCCTGATCAATTTATTGTTTTAAATTCTAAAAATTCTGATGTTGTTAAAAGAAGTGTTTCAGAACTTGTTTATCATGCAGAAATACTTAATTTGATGCAGCTAGATAATACAGCTAAAATACAATTACACATTGGTGGTGCATATGGTGATAAAAAAGAAAGTTTAAACCGATTTGCGAAAATTTATCAAAAATTAGACAATAAGATAAAACAAAGATTGGTTATAGAAAATGATGATAGAATATACAATTTTGAAAATTGTTTAACTCTATTTGAGAAGATAAAAATCCCTATTTTATTTGATTTTTTTCATCACAGTATTCTAAATAATAAAGAGAGTTTATCCTACATTTTAAAAAAACAACAAGAAACATGGGGAGAATACGATGGGTTACCAATGGTTGATTACAGCTCTCAAAAACCAAATTCAAGGCTTGGTACTCATGCTGAAAAAATTAATATAATTGATTTTAAAAATTTTTTAGAAAAATCCAAGAATTATAACTTTGATATAATGCTTGAAATTAAAGACAAAGAAAAAAGTGCTATAAAAGCATATAAACTTGTAAAAAAAGATGAAAGAATATTTAAAACGGTGAAAAATTGAATAATTTCAGTAATAATGAAAATTTATATAAACTTTTAAAATCACAAAAATTTGCAGTTATAAGTACTCAAGGAGAAAATGCACCCTATACAAATTTAATATCTTTTGTAGCTTCAAATGGTATAAAAAATTTAGTTTTTGCTACAAATAAAGATACAAAAAAATATCAAAATATTAAGAGTAATTCAAAAGTTTCAATTCTAATCGACAACCGGGATAATACAGAATCTGATATTCAAAAAGCTATTGTTGTAACCGGTATTGGTACAGCATATGAGCTAGAAAAAGATGTAGATTTTTATAAAGATTTATATCTTAAAAAACATCCATATTTAACAAATTTTGTAAATACAAAAAAATCAGTATTTATAGATATTAAAATAAACAAATATATTGTGGTTAATAGATTTAAAAATGTAGAAGTTATAAATTTTTAACGGTTATGAATCAAAAATTTAGAATTAAAAAACTGCAAAATAATCAATTACAAAACAACAAATATAAGCTAGACGGCCGAGATCCCAATGGATACACGGGTATTGCATGGTGTTTCAGAAAACATGATCATCCCTGGAAAGAAAGAGCTATTTTTGGAAAAATTAGATACATCAATGATAAAGCACTTGAAAGAAAATTTCAGATTAAAAAATATGTTAAAAAAGTAGAATCTATAAGCTAGTCATTATAAAAACTAACAGTTATTTGCATAGATTAATCAACATTGAAGATACAAATTTTTTTTGGTAATTAGTTAAAAAACATAAATAGTAAGAGTGTATAACCCTCTTTTATGGCACATAAAAGAAAAACTACTTCAGATAAACAAAAGCTTCCCTACACAATAGATGATGCTGTAAAAATCGCAGATGAAATATTAAAAATGGGTAAAGAAAAAAAATACAACCTAGGTGCTTTTGTTCACGGTATGATATTTGCATTGGAATACACACAATACAACTATAATATACCCCAGCAGCAAATAGCAAATATCAAAAGGGACTGCAGGAAATATTTCCGTGAAATGGATAAAAAACAATCAAAAAAATAGGTTATATTTAATGAACGAAATCAAAAAAAGTAATAAAGAATGGAAAGAAATTCTAACTCCTGATCAATATAAAATCCTAAGAAAAAAAGGAACTGAACCAGCGTTTTCAGGTAAATACCTTGACAATAAAGAAAAAGGTGTTTACAGATGCGCTGCATGTAAAAACCCTCTTTTTCCTTCAGATGCAAAGTTTAAATCAGGATCTGGCTGGCCAAGTTTTTATAAACCAATCAAACAAGATAATATCTTGAAAAAAGCAGATTTAAGTTTTGGTATGAAAAGAACAGAGGTAGTTTGCTCGAAATGCGGTAGCCATCTGGGTCATCTATTTGATGACGGTCCGCAACCTACTGGAAAAAGATTTTGTGTAAATTCAATTGCGCTGGATTTTAAGAAAGAATAATATTTTATATTTTATATGGTTGAGGCGATGGGTTCATATCTAAGTTGAACCATAGATTAGCCCATCCTATTTTTTTAAATGGACTGCCTGTTATTATTTTGGGTAGAAGTCCTAGGAATGGATATTTTAGTCCTATCCAGTTGTCCCAGTAGTTGTTATTCCATTTGTTTTGATGCGAGCAGATAAAACGTGCATGGTTTATTTTATTTTCAATGAAGTTATTTTCATATATCTTATTTTTATTTGACATTACTAAAATTAATCCTACATATATGCTGTTGGTGAAATTATTTTTTAAGATTTTATTATATTTACAATCTGCGTTTTGTTGGTATCCGTCGAATCCATCTTTCATTAAAGCAATTCCAATTGGATTATTTTTTATTTCATTGTTTTTAATTATGTTATGGTTAGATTTGTATAGTCTAATCCCAAAATCTGTTGTATTATATATTTTATTATTACATATCAGATTGTAGTTTGAATGTTGTATTGCTATTCCATCAGTTGAATTGTATATGTTTAGATTTGATAACAAACAGTTTTCACATTTTACAAGGATTACTTGACTTGCATTCTGTGGAACGATTATACCTGATTGATTATAGTAATAGTATATTGGTCTATTATGAAGTGTGTTGCTTGTGTCGATATCCTGTATTCCATCGCATAAAAGACCACTGTGATACATTTCATTGTTTCTTAGGTAATTACGTTCTGTTTCTCCTAGGGATATACCATCATAGTATGCATCCATGTAATTATCAATTATTGTATTATATCCTCCTTCTTCCACCCATATACCATAGTTTGTATCCAGACATCTTAAGTTTCTTATTGTGTTATTTAATGAGTAGACTTCTACAGCTGAGTTAAAAAGAAATTCAAGGTTGTTTCCAATTCCACTGTTTCTGACTGTTAAATTACACAACAATACATTATCTGCCTTTATCTGTATAACATCCCCATTAGCACCTCCATCAATAATAGTTGTATTTCCGTCTTGTCCGACTAAATTTACAGTTTTATCTATAACAATATTTTCGACATATGGTGATGAAAGATTATAGATAAATATTGTATCCCCCTTGGTTGCTTCATTAATAGCTTGCTGTATAGTAGTGTAATTTGCAGCCCCTGCACCGCCCACATATAAGATATCATTTGAATCCTGGTTGATACTATTTGATGTAGCGGTGGGGATTTGAGTTAGTAAGAAAAGTACAATTATTAAACAAGATACTCTAGGATAAATATTGTTCTGCATAAGGTTTAAAACCCAAAAATACAATATTTTGTTTTTAATATATTAAACTTATTATAAACATTCCTTTTTTTTGTAGAAATATCCTTCAAAAATCATAATATGTATATTCTTGTGAATATGCATGCATAAGTTTTATAAGACTTCAACTTATTTTTGTTAGAGTGGATTTGCCATAATTATGAGCAGCAGTACATATGCTTTTATTTATGGTATGATATAGGGATTGGTGTGAAATGATGGGATGTGAATTCAAAACCCAGGTGAAGCTTGATTATATTCAAGATTTTGAAATGATGTTTGAGAGGATGAAGGTTAATCGTCCTCGTGAAGCTGCTGTTTATTATACAATTTTAATAGTAGATTGTCCAAAAGAATTCTCAGAGTTTTTAAAAACTGCTGAAGAACTAGCAAATATCACTAGAAGACCACTTGAAACAGGTCGATCTTCACTTTTAAAAAGCGGTCTTATAGCAAAAGTCCTTTTTTCAAACGAAACAGATGAAGATTTCGGACGAGAGGCATATCTACCAGTACACCCAAGAGCAATATGGGAAGACTGTAAAAAAGACCTAAAAAATCTGATAGCTGAAGATACTTATGCTGTGATAGAAAAAAGACTTAGAAACTATGCAGACTTCTACATGCAAAACTTTGAGAAATACGGAATAAAACTCAAAAGAAACGGAAACGTAACACTACAATACAGTGGTAAATGGATCCTATATAATGCATTAAACAATCTAATTGAGAAAAATGATGACTTAAAACTACAAATCGGTGGAGAACGTTTTTTCAACGATCCCTTCATAAAATACTTCAAAAAATTTTTGGATTTAGATGTTAAAGTACAGTTAATAGTAGACTCAAAAGTTGATACCAACGTTATTGATGATTTAAAAAACAACTATGGTGATAAAATAGATATCCGAGTTTTTGCAGAAGATGTATCAGGAACACTTCGTAACTATGTATATGGTAAAGAAATCGCAATAAACGGTATAAAAATACTACCAGAAGAACACACTGAACCCTCATATATCGGAACAGCATATGTTGACCTACATGACATTGAAACAATAAATGACAAATTTCAAGATATGTGGGATCTAGCAAAACCTGTTAAAACAAATACCAAAGAAAACAAAAAAGAAAATAATTAAAAAAACTTTTTTTTCTCTTTTTATCTAAACCTAATTGTTTCAAGATTCATAGGTGCAGTAGTGCTTAGACTATATTTTTTATGAATACTTGATGAAAGCTCCAAACATTTTGATTCTTCTCCGTGTCCAAAAACAATTTTTTCAGGACGTGGGGAGATATTGTTAACATAATTAAGAAGCTGACCACGGTCACTATGACCACTGAAACCATCACAAGTCTCAACATTCATATTCATCTTAATATTCTCAATTTTACCGCTAACATTTAATGGTATTTCTTTCCATCCTTTTTGAATACGTTTACCAATGGAGCCTTCTGCCTGGTAACCTACAAATGCAATGGTATTCTTTTTCTCTTCAGCCCATTCCTTAAAGTATTCCATAACTGGTCCACCAGTCATCATACCACTTGTAGCAAGTACAATACATGAGGCAGGATCATTAATTATTTCGTTTCTCATCTCATGAGTATCAACTCGCACAAAAATATCAGATAAAAGCGGGTTTTCACCCTGCTGAAAGATTTTTGCACGCAGTTTATTGTTAAGATACTCAGGATACGCGGTATGAATAGCTGTTGCCTCCCATATCATACCATCAAGATACACTGGAACCTTAGGTACCTTTTTACGTCTCATAAGATCCTCAAGTACAATCATAACCTCTTGACTTCTACCAACAGCAAAAACAGGAACCAACACTTTCCCTTTCTTTTTCAAACATGCAGAAACTATATCCTTTAATCTTATAGTAGCATCCCTGCGGGATGGCTGAAAATCATCTTTCCCACCATATGTTGATTCCATAAAAATAGCTTCAAGACGAGGGAAACGATTGACCGCAGGGTTGAAAAGCCAGGTTCTCTCATATTTTATATCGCCGGTGAATGCTATGTTATACATACCCTCACCTACATGAAAATGAGCTATAGCAGAACCAAGGATATGACCTGCGTTATGAAAAGTTAGTCTTACATCAGGAGTAATATCAGTGGTATCGCCATAGTCCATGACAATACAATGTTTAATTACATCCCTAATATTTTCCGCACTATAAGGTATCTTTTTTGCATCAGCTGCCGCAACTTTCAAGTAATCCATCTGCAAAAGCGTCATCATATCTCTAGTAGGAGATGTACAGTATACCGGCCCAT
>CAZOBL010000092.1:330-7271 GCA_964578185.1 uncultured Thermoplasmatales archaeon | reverse complement strand
TATGTCATGGTGCACAACTTTTGATTTCTGCAAAAAAACTTGAGGGTCGAAAAGTTACAGGGTGGAAATCTATAAAACAAGATATCAAAAATGCAGGTGCTGACTTTTTAGATGAAGAAGTAGTAGTTGATAATAACTTTGTATCTAGTAGACAACCCGGGGATCTTCCAGCCTTTATCAACGCAAGTCTAAAAAAATTACAATAAAAATTTTAATATGGAGGTAAAAAAAATTATGGAAACAGAATTAAAAGAAGATATAGGGAAGCTATTACAAACAGATGATTGGAAGACAGAAAAACATGTCCCAGTTATCGAAAGCCCTGATGAAGTAGCTGAAGATGAAATGTTTGATGTTAAAGTTGGTCTTGGAAAAGAGGTAGCTCATCCAAATAAAACAAAACATCATATAAGATGGATAGATGTATATTTTCACCCTGATGGAGAAAAATATCCATATCATATAGGTCGATATGAGTTTAATGCACATGGTGCATCAACAGAAGGTCCAGATTCAAGTAGTATATATACTCATCATGCGGTTACAACATCTTTTAAAACTAGTAAACCTGGTAAAATCTTAGCAATGGCGCTATGTAATATACATGGTCTTTGGCAGAACTCTAAAGAAATAAAAATAAAATAAATTTTATTTTCAAATTTTTTTTATTTTTTATAGAAATTATTTGACTAGGAAAAAGGCGTTAATTATGGATGATTTATTTAACTTAAAAGATAAGGTTGCGATAGTTACCGGTGCTAGCCAAGGATTAGGTAAAGCGATTGCTATTGGTTTGTCTAAAAGAGGCGCAAAACTTGTTTTAGCAGATGTCAAAGATTCTAGCAGTACAGAAGAGGAAATTAAAAAGTTCGGTGGAGAATCGTTCATGCTAAAAGTAGACGTTAGTAATCTTGATGATGTTAAAAAAATGGTTAAAAAAACCATTGATGAATATGGAAAAATAGATATATTGGTAAATAACGCAGGCATCCTAAGAGAAAGCAAAGCAGAGGAGATTAGCACAGAAGATTGGAATTCAGTTATTAATATCAATTTAACTGGTCAGTTTTATTGCGCTCAAGAAGTAGGAAAACAGATGATTAAACAAAAAAATGGTCGTATAATAAACATCAGTAGTATAGCTGGTTTACAAGGCTATGCTGGATCTGTACCTTATAGTTCTAGTAAAGGTGGAGTGGTTTTAATGACTAAAACACTAGCTGCTGAATGGGGTCAACATAACATTAACGTAAATGCTATCTGCCCTGGTGTTTTTGCTACAGATATGACTGAAGATATCCTTGAAAGTGAGGAATTTATTGAAAATATTAAGAAAAATGTACCTCTTGCTAGATATGCTGAATCTGAAGAGCTTATTGGAACAATTGTGTATCTTTCATCAAAGGCATCTGATTATGTTACAGGACATGCTTTAGTAATTGATGGTGGTTGGACTGCAAGTCTCTAGGATATTTTGGAGTTTTTTATGACTAAAAATGTATTTACTGTTTTGATAGGTGGAAAAGCAGGTCAGGGTATGAAAAAAGCAGGTGTAGTAGTAGCTAATTTTTTTAATAGTTTAAATCGTGAAGTTTTTCAAATAAACGATTACCCTAGTCTTATACGAGGTGGACATAATTTTTCTGTGGTGAGTAGTGCCACCTCGAAAATTAATTCTCATTATATGAAAGCAGATTTAGTAGTTGTAGTTGATAAAAAAAGTTATGATTTGCATAAAAACCATGTAACAGATGATGGAATTATTGTTTATAATTCAAATGAAGTTCAAAATGCTAAACTTGGTATAGGAATTGATATTAATAACAAAGCTAAAGATTATGATAAAAATGAGTTAATCAAAGGTGTAACTGCAATAGCAGTATTGGGCGCCGCAATTGATTTAAAACAAGATAAATTAAAGAAAATTATAAAATCTGAATATCCTAAAGGATTTGATGATAACCTAAAGTTTGCAACTGAAGTTTTTAAAATTGCAGATGAAAAAATTGAGAATAAATTTGATGTTAAAACAGGAGATAAAAAACATAGTATTTTTGATGGCAATGAATGTATTGCTTTAGGGGCAACATCAGCGGGTTTAGATGTTTATATAGCATATCCTATGACTCCTGCATCTGGTTTACTTCATTTTTTTGCAGAACATCAGGATGATTTAAAACTTGTAGCAATGCATGCTGAAAATGAGATAGCTGTTGCTAACATGGCTGTTGGATCTGCATTTACCGGTGCTCGTACTATGGTTGGTACAAGTGGTGGAGGATTTTGTCTAATGCAGGAAGCTTTCTCTCTTGCGGGTATGTGTGAGGCACCTGTGTTATTTGTTTTAGGTCAAAGACCTGGGCCGTCTACTGGCGTTCCTACATATACTGAACAAGCAGATCTTTTAATGGCATTAAATCCAGGTCAAGGAGATTTTCCACGTATTGTATCATCTCCTGGTAGTTTAGAGGAAGCGTTTTATTTAACTGCTGAAATGATGAGTCTTATCTGGCGTTTTCAGACACCAGGTATTTTGTTATCAGAAAAGCATCTTTTGGAGAGTAGTATGAGTGTAAATTTAAACCCAGATCATGTTAAATGGGCCCGGCCATTTATACAGAAATCAGGAAAATATAAACGTTATAAAGATACACAAAATGGGATTTCACCTTTGTTGTTTCCACCATCAGATGCACTCATTAAATGGAATAGCTATGAACATGATGAAGAAGGATTTACAACTGAAGAACCAAAACTTGTGGCAAAAATGCATGAAAAAAGACAAAAGAAACTCTCAACTTTGATAGAATACATGAGTGATTTAAAAACAGTTAATATTTTTGGGGAGGGAGAATCCTTGATTTTTACTTTTGGTTCAACTACTATGAGTGTATTAGAGGCTTTAGAATATGGTAATATAAATGCACGTGTTGTTCAACCAATCTATCTTAATCCTTTCCCTGTATGGGAGTTAAAAAAATTTAAAGACCAACCCCTGGGTATTGTAATAGAGCAGAACTGCACTGGTCAACTAGAATCTCTTTTAAAAGAGAAAGCAGGAATCAAATTTAAAAACTCTATTAAAAAATATGATGGAAGACCCTTTGACCCAATTACTTTATCTAAACAAATAAAGGAGGTTTTATAAAATGGGTGAAAATGATATTTCTACTACTGCTGAAATTACATGGTGTCCAGGGTGTGGAAACTTTGGTATTTTAAATGCTTTGAAAAAATCTGTAGAGAAACTCAAAGATGTAGGTATAAAACAAAAAGAGTTAGTTCTCACAAGTGGTATTGGATGCCACGGAAAAATTATTGATTATGTTTCATTAAATGGACTTTATTCAATTCATGGGCGCTCTATGGCAACAGCCCAGGGTATGAAGATAGGAAACCCTGATTTAAAAGTATTAACTTTTGCAGGAGATGGCGATGCTTACGGTGAAGGAATAAGCCATATGATTTTTGCAGCTAAAAGGAATATAGATATAACAGTTGTAGTCCACAACAATGGTGCATACGCTCTAACAACTGGTCAATTCTCCCCTACTAGTGTAAAAGGTTTTAAAGGACCATCCTCACCTAAAGGAAACCCTGAAAATCCATTAAATGCACTTACATTAATGCTGGAAGCAGGTGCAAGTTTTGTAGCAAGAGGTTATGCTGGTAAACTCGATCATTTGTCTGATTTAATTGTTCAAGGAATACTTCACAGAGGATTTTCTTTTATCGATGTTTTACAACCCAGTGTTGTATTTCATAATACTTATGAAGAATACAATGAACTCACTGAAATAATTGAGGATACACCTGATAAATTTGAAGACGCAATTAAATTAGCTAAAGAAAAAGAAAAACGCTTACCAATCGGTGTTTTTTATAAAAATGATAAACCAACATATAGCGAAGAGTTATATGGTGATTGGAATCCTTTTGAAAAAAAGTTAAGTAAAAAAAATCGTAGGAAAAAAATTAATGATTTAATTGAAAATAGGTGATATATATGAAGGGATCAAATATAAATAAAAGAATAATAAAAATATTGTTATCAGTAACTGTATTAGTTCTAGTAATGAGCATATTTTTTAGTATAAATGTATCTGCTCATCCAGCATCTGATATGACTCTTAGCTATGATTATGATAATGAAGAATTAAATGTAGAAATCACTCATAATGTAGGAAATATAAATTCTCATTATATTGATAATGTTACCATAAAAATAAATGATGAAATCTATGAAATCTTTACATATACAGGTCAACCAACTGATTCAAGTTTTACATATACTTATGATGTAAATGCTTCCATTGGTGATGAAATTGAGGTTTATACTCATTGTAATGTAGGTGGTGATTTAACTAAAAAAATAAGTGTAACATCCACGGGTGTTACTGAATCTGAGTCAGAATTTACAGTTGAAGATATAATATATTACTCCATTTTTGGACTACCATTTATCCTTTATATTGGAATCGTCACTCTAGCTTTATTTATTTTAATAGCAGGTTTAGCAGTTTCAAAGCGTAAGGGATTGATAAAGTATCCTTTAAAATGGCATATATGGTTAGCCTATATTGCAATATTTTTAGCTATTATCCATGGAATACTTGGGATTTTAATATATGTATAAAAGAGCCGGTGATTTATTATTAAAAAATCAGAAGTATTATCATTAGAAGAAATTGTTGAATATCAAAGAGATTCTATAGTAAGCAAGATAATTGTTAATAAAAAAACTGGAACTGTTACTTTATTTGCTTTTGACAAAGGACAAAGCCTTAGTGAACATACTACTCCTTTTGATGCGATATTAAACGTAATAGATGGTAGAGCAGAAATTTCAATTTCAAAAATTTTTTTTAATCTCAAAAAGGGAGATATGATTATTATGCCCGCCGGTAAACCTCATGCAGTAAAAGCAAATGAAAGATTAAAGATGTTATTGATTATGATAAAAAATAATCAAAATTGAGAAATATTCTAGCAACTAAAATAAAATATTAATTTTAGTTTGACTTAATAATTAATTTGTTTTTGTATCGTTTTTTATTTATATCTAAGGTATATTGAAATATAAATTTTTTTTTGTATAATAAAAAAAGATAAGTTATATGGTTAAAAATATGAAAGTAATAATCGATCAAGACGGATGTATAGAATGTGGAGGATGCGAAGATGAATGCCCTGAGGTTTTTGTCCAAGAATCAGGTAAAAAAGCAACAATAAAACAGGAATATCAAACAGATAATGAAAGCCTAGGGGAAATCACAGATGAGTTGGAAGATTGTGTTAAAAAAGCAGTTGAAATTTGTCCTGTAGATGTAATAGAAACGGATTAATCCTATAATAATTTTGTATTTATTTTGAAACTACTTTTAATCTATAATTAAGTCACTATTAAGTATCTTAGAATGATGGATATTTGATGTTGTGAAATACAATGAACAATGTATCTATTGATTTACAAGAAGATGTTAAAATTGACAATTCTATGTTAATACTTGGATTTCCAACGGTTGGACTGGTGGGTTCTATAGCTGGTAGTTATATAGCTGATTCACTGAATATGAGCCGCATTGGTTCAATACATTCTAAACACTTTATGCCATCAGTTATTATTCATGATTCAAAACCAATGCCGCCAGTAAGAATTTATCATGCAGGATCTGATATTTGTAAAAAAAATGATATCTGCGATAATCTACTAACTATTGTTTCTGAATTTCCAGTTCCACCAAGTGCCGCCTATAAATTAATTAATGAAATCAATGATTTTGCAGAAAAACACAATACATCATTAATTTTAGGATTAGAGGGTATGAAGTCTTTAGATCATGAAGAAGATCAAGTTGATGTGTATGGTGTAGGTAGCACATCAAATATGGTAGAAATACTTGATAATTACAATATTGAGAAAACTAAAGAGGGAATGATATCGGGTTTCACAGGAGCATTACTCTGCTCACAGACAGAAAAAAATAAAGACATGTTATGTATGCTCACTGCAGCACACTCTGCTTATCCAGATTCCAGAGCTGCAGGAAGATTACTTGAAAAAGTAGATAGTATGCTGCCCGGTGTAGAATTAGATCTTGGACCATTATATGAAAAAGCAGAAAAACTTGAAGAACAAATCAAAAAATATATGAAACAATCTAAACAAGCACCACAAGCTCAACAAAAAGTTATCCCAAACATGTATAGATAGGCTATAAATTAAGTTATTTTTAGATAATTATCATATATTTTTGAATATTATACTGAATTATAGGGATATTATGAAACATCCTGCAAAGCTCTACCAAAAGAAAGAAAACAAAAAAGTCCAATGTAACCTATGCCCACATCAATGTGAAATACAAGAATCAAAATTTGGAATCTGCGGAATCCGACAAAATTTAAAAGGGGAATTATTCACATACGCATATGGGAAAGTTATCGCTTCAAATGTTGACCCCATCGAAAAAAAACCACTATATCATTTTTTACCCGGTACTAAATCATACTCAATAGCAACACCTGGATGTAATTTCAAATGTGGTTTTTGTCAAAATTGGCAAATATCACAATATAAGTCAAATGAAGCTTTAGAATACAATGGCATTAATATGACACCAAAAGAAATAGTTGGAAAGGCAAAAGAAAACAACTGCCAATCTATAGCCTATACATATACTGAACCAACGATTTTTTTCGAATATGCTTATGAAACTTCAAAAATCGCAAAAAAAGAAAATATCAAAAATATTTTTGTGACAAATGGATATATAACAAAAGAAGCTATCGAAACGATATCACCTTATCTGGATGCCGCAAACATAGATCTAAAAAGTTTTCGAGAAGATTTTTACAAAAATATTTGTAAAGCACATTTAAAACCAGTTTTAAAATCTATAAAAAACATAACTTCGGCTACAGCACCGTGCCCTATCAGC
>CAZOBL010000092.1:0-320 GCA_964578185.1 uncultured Thermoplasmatales archaeon | reverse complement strand
AAAAACATGTATGAAAATGATATCTGGATTGAAATAACGACATTGGTAGTACCCAATCAAAATGATTCAGAAGATGAATTAAACAATATTGCAGAATTCATTTCATCGATAGATAAAAAAATCCCATGGCATATAAGTCGGTTTTATCCAAGTTATCAATATAAAAATACAAAACCTACACCTGTTAGTACAATTAAGTTAGCTGAAAAAATTGGTAAAAAACATGATTTAAAAAATATTCATCTTGGAAATATATAATACCCTTTGAGGTTAATAATGACTGAAAGTAAAAATGATCAAAATCATCATAAAAAAATGAT
>CAZOBL010000091.1:0-7406 GCA_964578185.1 uncultured Thermoplasmatales archaeon | reverse complement strand
TAAATAAACATTAAATTCTACAATTATATGAACAAAAAATTTAAATAGATACTATAATCTAGGCCTATTTAATGACAAAAGATAATATTCAAAAAAAATTTGCAGGTGAATGGCTACTTTTATTTAACGATGAAATAGTCGATCATAGTAGTAATATTGAAGAAATTTTAAGAACAGCTGAAGAAAAATATCCAGAGGAAGATTTCCCCAGAGACGAGATAAAAATATCAAAAGTTTTTTCAGATGATCCACATATTCGTTGATAAAAAATGACTAATCCAAATTTAATATTTGAGTATATAAGATATCCAATAATACCTGTTAAGTTTTTTTTCAATGGTAGAAAAACCCCATACATTGATGCTTTATTGGACTCTGGAGGAGATTTTATAGTAATACCGCTTCCAATTGCACAATATCTTGACCTAAAATTAAAAAAAGCTGGTTCTGTTGATACAGCCGGGGGTGCTGCTGATTTATTTAAAGCTAAATTGGATATGGTAATCGGAAAGGATGACAATACAGTTACTTACGAAAAAATTCTAATTCATGTTTCAGCACGTAATGATATACCTGTCCTTATTGGACGACATCCTATATTTGAAGATTATGAGATAGTATTTAGTAAACATAAAAATCAAGTAATATTAAATTCTATAAAAGAAGAAATAACAACAAAATAAATAATATTAATAATAGTTAAGCTTTTATATGGGAACCAATATAGCGGGTAGACTGTTTCAGAATTAAAACATGATAGTGTGTACTATATTAAAATTTAGAAAGTTGAGTCCTTGGCCTTTTCAACATGGGCCTGTAGCTCAGCTAGGTAGAGCATCTGGCTTTTAACCAGGTGGCCAAGGGTTCGAATCCCTTCAGGCCCGCTATTGATGCGGAACAAAAAAACAAAGGACAAGACAATAATATAGGGGGAATACGAGAATGGCTAGAAAAAAAGCCAAAAAAAATAAGGAACCGAAATTAAACATATTGCAACATAAATTAGTGCCAAAACATGAGATAATTAATAAAGAAGAAGAAAAAAAAATATTTGATAAATATGACATTATACCAGAGCAACTACCAAAAATATTGAATACAGATCCGGCATGCATATATATCGGGGCAAAACCTGGTCAAATAATAAAAGTAACACGTAAAAGTCAAACTGCAAATGAGGCAATAGCATATAGACTAGTTGTAGAGAGTGACAATTAAATTTATTGAGTTAATTTTAAAGATTGTGGTGTAAATAAATATGAGAAAACTTGTGGATGCTTTTTATAAAGAGAGAAGTATAGTAAATCATCAGATTGCATCTTATGATGACTTTTTAGAGAGAAGACTTCAAAATATTGTTGATAGTACAATGATAGGTCAAGAAGAGGAAATGCAGCGGGGTTTTATATATCCTGAAATTGAGGGATATAAAATAAAATTCGGTAAGATAAGAATCGGTAAACCAGAAGTCAAAGAGGCAGATGGAACTGTAAGAAGACTAACCCCTATGGAGGCTCGTTTAAGAGATTTAACCTATGAAGCACCTTTAACACTTGAATTTATCCCTGTAAAAGATGAAGTAGAATATGACCCTGAAGAAGTCAAAATCGGTGAGCTACCTATTATGCTTAAATCAAGAGCATGTAACCTCTATAGAAGCAATCTTGAAGAAGAGAGAGGACATGAATTTTCTAATGAAGATTATTATAAAGAACTACAAAAAATCCAGGAAGATCCCTTGGATCCTGGTGGATATTTCATTAGCAATGGTACAGAACGTGTACTTATAACCGTTGAAGACCTTGCACCAAATAGAGTTTTAGTTGAAAAAAGTCGACGTTATAGTAAAGAAGTTGAAGTCGCTAAAGTATTCTCTCAAAGGGAAGGATACCGTGCTTTAACTGTTGTTGAGAAGAAAAAAGACGGAATGCTGATGGTTTCACTTCCAACAACATATGGGCAGATTCCATTGATGATTCTTCTACGTGCACTTGGTATGGAAAGCGATGAAGAAATAGTAGATGTAATTAGTGTTGACCCTAAGATGGAGCCGTTTGTACTTGCAAATATCGAAGAATGCGCAAATGAATATGGTATTACAAGCAAAGAAGAAGCTATTGCATTTCTTGGTAAAAAGTTTGCAGGTGGGCAAGCTAAAGAATATCGTATTAAACGTGTTGAAACACTAATGGATAGAAACCTGCTACCACATCTAGGAAATGACCCAAAAGATAGAATTACTAAAGCTATTTTTATGGCTCGTATGGGGATGGCAGTTTTAGAACTTGCACTCGGTAAACGTGAACCCGATGATAAAGACCATTATGCAAATAAACGTTTAAAACTCGCAGGAGATCTTATGGAAGATCTTTTCCGTGTTGCTTTTACTGCTCTTTGTAAAGATTTAAAATATCAAATTGAGCGTGTTAATGCTAAAGGTAAGGAGATAAAGATTAGCTCTTGTCTTCGTTCAGATGTTTTAAGCCAAAGGATACATCATGCTCTGGCTACAGGTAACTGGGTTGGAGGACGTGCAGGTATATCACAACTTTTAGATAGAACAAGCAACCTAGCAGTTTTAAGTCATCTTAGACGTGTCACATCTCCACTTACTCGTTCTCAGCCACATTTTGAAGCGCGTGATCTTCATAGTACCCAATGGGGTAGACTTTGCCCAAATGAGACACCTGAAGGACCAAACTGTGGGCTAGTAAAAAACCTAGCACTTGCAGTAGAAATATCTGAGGGGTTCCCTGTAAAAGAAGTTGAAAACGGTTTAAGAGATATGGGCGTACGAGAAATAACAAAGAAAGCCTCAGGGACAAGAGTATTTCTAGATGGTGACCTCATAGGAATGTACTCTGATGGACAAAGCCTTGTAGAAAAACTAAGGGAAAGACGAAGAAAAGGACTTTTAAACAACGAGGTAAACGTTGCATATTTTGAAGATGATAATGATCTTATAGTAAACTGTGACTGTGGCCGATTGAGAAGACCACTAGTTGTAGTTGAAAATGGTAAGATACTTTTAGAAAAAAAACATCTTGACGATATACAAAAAGGCAAGAAAAAATGGATGGATTTAATAAACGAAGGAATTGTAGAATACATTGATGCCGAAGAAGAAGAAAATACACTTATTGCATTAAAAGAGGAAGATGTAACCAAAGATCATACTCATATGGAGATGGATCCAATGTGTATACTTGGAATTGGTGCATCTTTAGTACCCTATCCAGAACACAATGCATCACCCCGTATTACAATGGGCGCAGGAATGGGTAAACAATCACTAGGTTTTGGTGCATCAAACTATCGTATTAGACCTGACACACGTGAGCATTTAATGCATTACCCTCAGGCACCAATTGTCCAAACTCATCCTGTTAAATATCTTAAATTTACACAGCGTCCAGCTGGTCAAAACTTTATTGTCGCGGTAGCATCCTATAAAGGATATAACATGGAAGATGCACTTGTGATGAATAAAGCAAGTGTAGAGCGTGGTATGGCTAGAAGCACATTTTTTAGAACATACAGTAGCGAAGAAAAACGTTACCCTGGAGGCCAAGAGGATCATTTTGAAGTACCCGACCCAGAGTGCCGAGGAGTACGTAGCGAAGAGTCATATGTAAGTTTAGGTGAAGATGGACTTATTTCACCTGAGTGTGATGTACGAGGATCAGATGTGCTGATTGGTAAAACATCTCCACCTCGTTTTCTTGAAGAGCCAACTGATTTTCTAACACCTCAAAAACGCCGTGAAACCTCGGTTACCGTACAACACGGCGAAGGAGGAACAGTTGATAAGGTAATGCTTAGTGAATCAGTGAATGGTAGCAGAATGGTTAAAATAAAAGTTCGTGAGCAAAGGATTCCAGAGTACGGTGATAAATTTGCAAGTAAACATGGTCAAAAAGGAGTAGTAGGAATGCTAGTTCCACAGGAAAATATGCCTTTTACCGAAAATGGGATGACCCCTGATTTAGTAATAAATCCTCATGCTATACCCAGTCGTATGACTGTAGGTCATGTTTTAGAGATGATCGGAGGTAAAGTCGGAGCACTTGAAGGACGCATCGTTGATGGTACAGCATTCAGTGGTGAAAACGAAGAAAAACTTCGTAAAACATTAGTTGAAAATGGTTTCAAACATCATGGTAAAGAGATGCTATTTAATGGTGAAACTGGTGAGCCTTTTGAGTGTGACATTTTTGTTGGTTGTATCTATTACCAGAAACTTCATCATATGGTAGCTGGAAAAATGCATGCTAGAAGCCGTGGACCTGTACAGATTCTAACACGTCAACCAACTGAGGGGCGTGCACGTGAAGGTGGTCTTCGTTTTGGTGAAATGGAAAGAGATTGCCTGATAGGTCATGGTGCATCAATGGTTATTAAGGATAGGCTTCTTGATGAGTCAGATCTTACTATTAAGTATCTTTGTCAAACATGTGGTCATATAGCGCTTTCTGACAGACATGGTACAATGCGTTGTCCTGTTTGTGGAGATAAAGCTGAGATATATCCAATTGAGATGAGTTATGCGTTTAAGCTCTTACTTGATGAGCTTAAATCACTTGCTATAGCACCACGTATAAAATTAGAGTCACTTGTATAAAAAAAAGATGTTTATTGAATTGTTATTTAAAAGGTAGTTTAATATGGAAAGAACAAAAAGTGTTACAAAAAAAATCGGCAGTATTAGCTTTACAATGCTATCACCAAAAGAGCTTAGAAAAATGAGTGCGACCAAAGTGATAACAGCTGATACATATGATGATGATGGTTTTCCAATAGCTATGGGTCTTATGGATCCGCGTTTGGGTGTTATTGAGCCAGGTCTTAGATGTAAAACCTGTGGTCTTAGAGTTGGAAAAGATAAATGTCCAGGGCATTTTGGACATATCGATCTTGCTATGCCAGTTATACATGTAGGTTTTATAAAAACAATTAGAAATTCATTACGTTCAACATGTCGTGAATGCGGGCATTTACTATTAACAGAGAAACAGAAAAAAGAATATCTTGAAAGATTAAAACAATATGAAAAAGAAAACAGAGATAAAAAATACATCTTTAGAGAAATAATAAAAGAATGTCGTAAAGCCGATAAATGTACTAGATGTGGACGTGAAAGAGGTAAAATAGAACTTGACAAACCAACGACTCTTCGAGAAAACGGTAAAAAACTTACCCCATCAGAGGTACGTGAATGGCTTGAGAAAATCCGAGATGAAGACCTTGTACTACTTGACATAAATAAAGAATCAGCGCGTCCAGAATGGATGGTATTAACAGTTTTACCAGTACCACCGGTAACTGTAAGGCCTAGTGTCACTCTTGAATCCGGTGAGAGATCAGAGGATGATTTAACACATAAACTTGTAGATGTTATCCGTATAAATCAAAGGTTGCAGGAGAACCGTGATGCAGGTGCACCTCAGCTTATCGTTGAGGACTTATGGGAACTACTACAATATCATATAACAACATATCTTGATAATCAGACTAGTGGTATACCACCAGCTCGTCACCGTTCTGGTAGGCCTCTTAAGACTCTAGCACAGAGGCTTAAAGGTAAAGAAGGAAGATTTAGAAGTAATCTTTCAGGGAAACGTGTAAACTTTAGTGCACGTACTGTTATTTCACCTGATCCAAATTTAAGTATAAATGAAATAGGTGTTCCAATAAAGATTGCTCAAGAGTTAACGATACCCGTAAAAGTTACACCTTTTAATATTGAGTGGTGTAAAGAACTTATATGCAAAAAAGCAAAAATAAAAATAACTGAAGAATCAAAAAACTATGAACCCACTGTAAATTATGTTCTCCGTAATACTGATCGTATGAGACAGCGTATAAAAGTAACAGAGCGTAACGCAGAAACCGTTGCAGAAAAACTAGAGGTGGGAGCAGTACTAGAACGTCAGTTAATGGATGGAGATATAACTCTTTTTAATCGTCAACCATCTCTACATCGTATGAGCATGATGGCTCATCGAGTGCGTGTAATGCCATATAAAACATTTCGTTTCAATCTAAGTGTTTGCCCGCCATATAACGCTGATTTTGATGGGGACGAGATGAACCTTCATGTAATACAAGGTGAAGAGGCAAAAGCAGAAGCTGAAATACTTATGAAAGTACAGGAAAACATACTAAGCCCAAGGTTCGGAGGAGCTATTATAGGTGGCATACATGACCATATATCTGGTGCATTTTTATTAACACAAAAAGATCGGAAAATCCCACTTTCAACAGCATCAAAAATACTTTCAGCTGTTAAATACAAGGGAAGTTTCCCAAAAATTATTGAAGAAAACAAAAACAAATATGTTGATGTGAAAGATATTTTCAGCACTATCTTACCAGATGATTTAAACCTTGAATTTAAGGCAAATACTTGTTTTAACTGCGAAAAATGTACTGCACCTGATTGTGAACATAATGCATATGTCATCATAAAAAAAGGCCGATTAATGCAGGGTACAATTGATGAAAACAGTATAGGTGCATTCAAAGGACGAATTCTAGATCGCATAATCCGCGATCATGGTATGGATGCTGGTCGAGAGTTTATAGATAGGGTAACCCGTCTTGCAATCGCTACTATTACCACCTTTGGTTTTACAACAAGTATTGATGATGAAGACATTCCTACAGAGGCAAAAAACCAGATTGAAGAAGGTATCGATAAAGCAATGAAGAAGATTCAAAGTTTAATTAAAGCCTATGAAAATGGTGAACTTGAATCCCTACCTGGTAGAAGTCTTCAGGAAACACTTGAAATGGAGATAATGCGTGTAACAGGTAGAACTCGTGATATGGCCGGTGAGATAGCAGGTAAACATCTTGGATTAAACAATAGTGGTGTAATCATGGCTAAGTCAGGTGCACGTGGTTCTATGCTTAATCTTTCTCAGATGAGTGGATGTGTAGGTCAGCAGGCAGTTAGAGGTGAACGTATCCATAGAGGATATGAATATAGAACGCTTCCTCATTTCAAGAAAAACGACCTTGGAGCATATGCTAAAGGTTTTGTAGCAAGCAGTTATAAAAAAGGATTAAACCCCACTGAGTACTTTTTCCATAGTATGGGTGGTCGTGAAGGTTTAGTAGATACAGCTGTACGTACAAGTCGTTCAGGTTATATGCAGAGAAGACTCATCAACGCTTTAGAAGATGTAAAAGTAGAAGAAGATGGAACAGTACGTCATTCAGGTGGAGAAATTATTCAATTCAAATATGGAGAAGATGGTGTTGATCCTACAAGGAGTATAAACGGTAAAGCAGTTGATGTCGATCGGATAATTAAAGACATAAAGGAAGAGGGGTGAATAAGTCATGGCGAAGAAAAAGAAAAAAAGTGAATCTAAAAAGAAAGAAGAAAAAAAACAAAAAAA
>CAZOBL010000090.1:3447-7499 GCA_964578185.1 uncultured Thermoplasmatales archaeon | reverse complement strand
TCTGAGAAGTTATCTGGTTTTTTTAAGAAAATGGTTGAAAAAATGCCTCATTTGGAAAATATAGCATTTTTTAAAAATTTTATAGATGTAGATGTTGAAAGTGTTGTAAATTCAGATGAAAGCAATTCTGAAAGCCCAAATTCCATAAATATTTTTGTTGAATCAAATAGTAGCACGACTGCCGATAATAATTTTATATCCTCGCGTTTTCCTGATATTATTAGATGGCGAAAGGTTAAAATAAACCAAGAGATTTTTGATGTTGAAAATAAAGATGAAAATAGTATTGTATTAAATTTGTTTGATGATGCTTGTTACACTGCATCTTTTGGTGAAGCACAAATATATGGTGAAAGTCAGTTTATTAGATTTGATTTAGATGATTATAAGTATTCATATTTGTCTCTTTCTACAACTATGGATCATAGTTTAGGAAGCTTAAGTATTCCTGAAAAAGAATTGTATTATAAGATTACCAACTACCCAGATACAGACACTCATTGTATAATAGAAATGAGCTCAAGTGCCCTTTCGAATCTTAGAGCGCCGTTAGCTGCACCAATAATAGCACCAGAGTCTACAAATGAAGGAAGTCAGGAGCAAGAAGATAATTTAGAGGGCTCAGAGTTATTAGGCACAACCAGTCAGGGAGATGATAATGTGGTTATTGATGTGATGTTTGTGTATACACCAGCAGCTAAGAATTATGCTGCCAATAGTGGTATAGGTGATATTAATAGTTTTATTTCAACTGCCATGGGGCAAGCAAATTCTGCTTTGCGTATTAGTGAAACAGGCACATATCTTAATCTTGTAAGTTCTTTAGAGATAGATTATACTGAAAGCGGGATTGCAGATATGGATCTTGTAAGATTAGCTACTAAGAATGATGGTTATATGGATGAAGTACATAATTGGAGAGATTTTTATGGAGCCGATCTTGTACAATTAGTTTCTAGCACAAACGAGGTTGGAGGTATAGCATATCTATTGAATAATCCATCTGGATCTCCTTCTCATGGTTTTTCACTAGTTAGTGTACAAAATATGATGTGGGGGCCTGTCTCAATCCATGAATTTGGCCATAACTTTGGATGTCATCATGCTAAAGATCAGGATTTTCAGCCAGGTCCTGGTTTATTTGATTATTCAGCTGGTTGGAGATGGACTGGGACTGGAAGTGTAGAGGGTCATAAATATTGTACTATTATGGCTTATCCGGAGGGTGATGAGCAGCACACCTCATTTTTTTCAAATCCTGATGTAGAAGCCTTTGGTAACCCAACAGGAGAAGAAGATGATGCAGATAATGCTCGAACAATAAGTGAAACAAAAGAGGCTATTGCATCTTATAAATCTACAGGAAACGTAAAGCCGGATGCTCCGGATTTAAAAAGTCCAATTGATGGAAAAATATTTGAGATTGGCCCAGGAAATCCGTGGGGTAATAGTTGGATGGATGTAACATTAAAAGCAAGAGCTATTGATCCGGATGGAGATAAAATACGATATATATTCTGTGATGCAGAAACAAATGAAATTATTGGTACAACTGATTGGAAAGAATCAAATGAAAACGGAAGGGTTACATGGCAACAACTAGAAGCTGGAACATACAGATGGTATGCAAAAGCAAAAGATGGATATGGTTTTCCCGAAGGTTGTTCTGGTAGAAATAGCTCTAAAAGTCAAATATATAATTTTACAATTCATTATAATTGCCCTTTTGAGATAGAGGAACCGCCAATTTTTCGTTTGGGGGATCATGGGATAGTTGGAAATAGTTATACATTTGGTTTACCTGCAAGGGCGCCTGATGTTGAAGGTTATAATGTATCTTATAAGTTTGATTGGGGTGATAATTCAAGCAGTAGCTGGTTAGGCCCATATTCTTCAGGAACATGTCTTGCTTCACACACATGGCATAGCCCAGGAATTTATAATGTAAAAGTTAAAGCAAAAGATCAAAATGGTGTAGAAAGTGGTTGGTCACCTTCAAGGTACATTGATATTCGGGAAGAAGTACCCAAGCTTTACTGTGATGATGATCTTATATGGGATGAAAAAGTCAACCGAGGTACTTGGATACATAGAGATCTTATTGTTGAAAATCACGGCGATGCTGGTTCATTGTTATACTGGGAGGTTGTATCTGAGCCTTTGGACTTGGTTTTTGATATGTTTCTGCCTTATGGACACAGCATCAAAACAAGAGATGAAGGCCATATTTGTAAAGTAGAAGTATCGATTCTGACTCCAAACATACCATTGAAAACCGTTGATACTTTTATTACATTACAAAATGGAGATGATGAAAGTAATTTTGTCAAAATTCCTATTAAGTTTAAAACCAGATTATTTAACCCTGTTCCCGAAGTTGAACTAGATCCTGAATCTGAGCCTAATCCTGAGCCACAGCCAGAACCTCAACCAGACCCCAATCCAGAACCCGAACCAAATCCTGAGCCGATTTGCCTGATATCCGTAGTACCAGCAGAAAACACGATAACCGTGGACGAGGGCGAAACAGTAGAATTCCAGGGATGGGCCGATGGCGGCAGCGGAGAATACACCTTCATATTTGACACTGGTGAAACAACAGTAACACAGAGAGACAATGAAAACAATGGATGTGAAACCTATAGACACACCTATAGTACAGCAGGAACCTATACAACTAGTATAACCGTAGAAGACGATGATAACGGAGCCACAGATACAAAAACTACATCAACTATAACAGTAGCAGCGAATAACAACCAAAATAACCCGGTATAAAAAAATATACTCTAATTTTCTTTTTGAACTTCAATAATTATTATTTTTCGATTTCTAATAGTGCGTGATTCATCCGCAGACTAAAGTCTCCGGATTTCTCACTTACAAGGTGTTATTAAAAAACAGACAGATACTATATCAGATAATATCTGAAAAACCCGGAATACATTTAAGAGAGATTTTTAGAAAAACAAAAATATCCGAGGGTACTATAAAATACCATTTAAACTATTTACAAAGAAAAGAATTGGTTACATCCAAATCAGAAAATGGTTACAAACGTTTTTATATCGCTAAAAAACATATGAAAGAAGATATAGAATTATGGAATATTTTTAGAGATGAAATTGATAGAGAGATCATACTTTATTTTATGATTAGTCAGGCTATATCTAGAATTAAACTAATAAAAGACTTAAAAAGAAGCCCAAAAATTATTGAATATCACCTGAAAAGGCTAATAGATAAAGATATTGTTGAATTGGGTGAAATAAAGAATAATTACGTAGATTTAAAAAAAGATGATAAACCCAGATACAAAGAATACAAACGTACATCTAATGAAAAAGTCTACATTATAAAAAATAAAGATAAAATTGAGAGTTTTATTTTAAGATATAAACAAAATTTTTCAGATGATAAAAACCCACTAGATTGTGTAGAATGGATAGGTTTACTTAGAGAGGAAATGAAATTTCCAGATAAAATAAGTGACTCTGATGAAAGATTTGAAAAATTAATTGAGTTAATAAATGAAATCTTACCAATCCCCTTTTGCTCATAAAAAAAATCAATTTTATGTAAAAACTTTTTTTAAAACGATAAGATTGTGCTACAATACTTAAATATTATAAAGATAATCATATAATATAGTGGCCATTACAAGGAGAAAAAATTCATCTTACCCCTAACTGATATTACTTGTGGTGTTCACTTTTGTATAATGCAAGTGAGCTTGATTATGCAATAAGTCATGTTTGCTCACTTAAAAAAAGATAAAGACAGGGAGTCGGCCCTGGTTCAGAATAATAAATGATTTTTATTATATTGTACTAAGGCTAAAAATTGAGAAGAGCTACTTCCGGGGAAAAAATGATTTTACAGCAATTCTCGAACCTGTCTTTATCAATAACTCTTGAAATATAAAAAATAGAGATTCTTAATAATTTCTCAAAAAAGCAGACTAAAATATACACGTGTTAATATTTTAAACAATCGTTAATTATAAGTATAAATAAATACATTAATGGACATGATTCGGACACCTTGCGAAT
>CAZOBL010000090.1:0-3437 GCA_964578185.1 uncultured Thermoplasmatales archaeon | reverse complement strand
CGGTGATAAGAAAAGAAATCGCTCTATGCATGATAACAGATTTTGGAATGACACAAAAACAAGCCGCTGAAAAACTTGGTATAACGCCTGCAGCTGTATGTCAATATCTTTCAAAAAAGAGAGGCGGGAAAATAAACATAAATCTTATCGACAACACAATAAAAGAAGAAATCTTCATTTCTACTAAAAATATAATTAAAAATGGTAACGGTCATGTAACAGTTGAAACTTGTCGAATCTGCAAAACTATAAGAAATAACGGTAAATTTAAAGATTTCTGCACTATGTGTGACAAAGAAAAATAAAATAATGCCAAAAAAAAGAAAAAATTTGTTCTTTTATTTTGAATTATCTTAAAAATATAAATCAAAAATATAAACCATAATAGGAATTGAAACAAGTGAGAATAAAAAGCTTCCTATCATAAATTGACTTACAATGGTTCTATTACCATTCATTCTCTCAGTAACAATTGGTACTGCTGTTACTGGTGGGACTGCGGCTTGTAGTAAAATAATTAATGCCACAGGATAAGTTATATAGCTTTTTATTGTAATTAGAAATACTAGAAATATTAATGGGAATGCAATATTTTTTATTGATACAAATTTGATGATTTCTAGTTTTTGTGTTTTTCCTTGTTTTTTGAAATCAGCATATATATTTCCCCCTAGTATTATCATTAGCAGCGGTACAGTCATTGCTCCAAGCATTGCAAATATATCTATGACTAGCTTTGGTATAAGTGTTTGAACACCCAGATATGCTATTGTTATAGCAGTTATTGTTGCTATTAGTACTGGGTGAAATATTTTTTTGTAATCAATTTTTCTTTTTTGCTTACCTGGAAAAAAGAATGGGTATGTGGAAAAAAAGAAAGCTGGGTAAAAAATTGTGAATAGAAAGAGTGTTATAAGATATGATGAGGCGGATCCGTACATCCCCGCTAGTATTGCTAGTGGAAAAAATATTCCGTTTTGATAAAATAGTGTTACAGCAAATTCTCGTCTGTTTTCTTTTTTTGATATAAAAGCAAATATTGCGGTTAACCCCGCGGCTATAAGTGTAAATATTATCCACCATATTGGTAGCTGCCACCAGTTAGGGTATTTTTGTGGTGTGAAATCTATGAATATATCTACAAATATTAGACTTGGTAGTGCTATTTCTAGCGCGAGGGGCGATAGTAGACTTAAAATTTTTGCAGGTATTAGATTTCTTTTTATGATGTAGAATCCTACCAGCCCGATTCCAAGCAGTATTGCTACTGATTCAAATGTGGTTATAAATATATTCATAGTATTTTTTTTAGCTTAGCATTCCTTGTATTATTAAATCTGTTGCCTCATCTTCAGTAAGTCCTCGTGCCATTAGTGTTTGAAGTTGTTTTGAGTCAACGCTTCCCAGGCTTGCCTCATGGGTAACATGTGCTTTTGGGTTGGTAACCTCCACTATGGGTATTGCACTGACTTCGCCATTGTCTTGTATTATTTCTGTGCAGTCTACATGTCCACGTGCATATGCACCTGAAGCTGTAAGTTTATTGTATACATCTGCTTTTGCCCTGCCGCGTACTGCTACACGGCTGTTTAAAAAACCACGTGAGTAGTCTCCATTTAGATGTCCGGTTTCACGTATTTTTACCTTGTCATCTGCTCTTGCATGTATACGTGATATCATCTCCAGTGTACTATTTTTCCCACAAAAAGTCTCATAATCAATATCAATTACACCAGCACGTCCTTTTAAAAGTTCAAATTCACTTCGAAATTTAGCATTTTCTTTGAGGTTTATTTTTGCCTTTGGTATTACTTCTACCCCACCTGAGTCACCATGTATATGACGCTCAAAATAAGAATAAAGTGAGTTTTTCCCAATATTGATGTCTGCATCCATTATATGTTTCACGTTCTCTGCATTGGGAAAAGCGCAATGTGCAACGATTTCAATTTTAGAATTATCACCTGTTTTAATATCCATCTCTAGTTTTTGAGTGCCCTGTTTTATCATCATCCCAAAACACATATGAACCGGGTTTTTTATAACTGCGTTTTCTTCAACTCGAATTTTTACTACTACTCTATCTTTCTTCTCATCCAATGATACATCTAAACCTTTAACAGTTTGGGATTGCACTACTTTGTGATGATGAATAAATACATGGGCAATATCAGGGTTTTTTAAAATATCAATATCTGAAACCCGTGAAAGATCTTGTGCAAGCTGCATATCTTCACTAGTCAAGTGATATACCTCCTTCCTCGGGCTCATTTTTATGCGGGCAAGGTATACATTTACTTTCAAAATATGGAATAATCTCTGATGCTTCTCCCTTTTCAATTATTTCACCATGGCACATAAGAAACGCGTGATCGGCTTGACGTAAAACTGCTAGACTATGGGTTATTAAAACAACAGTTGTGCCCTTCTTTTTTAGTTCTTTTATCACTTCAAACATCTTATCAAGTGTTGCTACATCTATACCGCTATCTGGTTCATCTAACATTAAAAGTTCTGGGTCAAGTGCAAGAATTGATGCAAGCTCGACTTTTTTACGCTCACCTCCAGATAGCGTGTCATCAACTGCTCTATCTGAATAAGCATTATAGTCTAATCCTACATCCGCAAGTACTTTTTTGTAAAGTTTCTCATCTTTGTTTTTTGTACCAGCTAAAACAAAATCCCGGATTTTTAAACCCTCATATCGAGCTGGTTCCTGCCATCCAAATGTAAGACCCATACGCGCTCGTTCATCGACGTTTAAATCCTGTATTTCCTCTCCTTTAAACAAGATTTTACCTGTACTTTTTCTATAATCTGGAAGACCCATAACAGTAGATGCTAGAGTGCTTTTGCCTGCACCATTTGGACCAACTATTGCATGAACATGTCCTTTCCATATATCTAAATTTAAATTTGAAAGAATCTGTTTTCTATCAAACTTTAAACTTAAATCCTTTATTTCAAGTATACCCATATATTATTCCACAGTTAAAAATTTAAAAAAATTAATATTTTTTAATTTTTCCAAAGACCATGAATGTTACAATATTCGCGAGCAGTAACATTATCAGCCTTTATTTCAAATAATGCCTGTGGCTTGTCACCAGGTTTCAAAAATTTTCTATATGATTTGCCATCTGCAAATATCTGAATCCATTCAATATAGTGTTTTTCTTCCATAGGATGATTGGTATTTTCACCAACTTTGACTAATATTCCATCATCTTTATGTTCAACATATGGCACATGTTTTTCAACAGATGAATCCTCTGTTTTAGGTTTCATAAGCTTCATTTCTTCCCCACAGCAGACTAATGCTCCTTTTCCGCCATGAATTACTTCTACAATATTTCCACATATTTCACATTTATATATCTCTTTTTTTTCTGCCATTTTTTATTCAGCCTCCAAATTTATTATTTTTTTACATTTTT
>CAZOBL010000089.1:0-7551 GCA_964578185.1 uncultured Thermoplasmatales archaeon | reverse complement strand
TTCCGGGAGGAACTTCGACCGTCCCGTCCTGAATGGTTCCGGTATTTTTTTATCAACAACATCTACAATATCTCTTGCTGTACCATCCCCGCCGCAAAAAACTATAATGTCAACTTTTTCTTCTAAAAAAATTTCACATGCTTTTTTAGTATCATCAGAAGAACTTTCTTTGGTCTTTTTACCATATACAACATCTGTCGGTTTTATTCCTGTTTTTTTGAGTTCGTCCTCACCCATTTTACCACTGCAGGTTATCCATTTTGTCTCTTCGTTCTGAGAATAATTTTTAACAAAAAAACCAAGCATCTCCTTTGATCTTTTATGAGCAATAGGTTTTGCACCACGTTTTTTTGCCTCTTTTAGCACTCCATCTGTTCCTTTAAGGCCTACTTTTCCACCCATTCCTGCTATAGGATTTACAATAAAACCGATTTTTTTCATTTTTATCCAAAGAACCTTTAATATTTATAAAAAATAACTTTGGTATATAAAAAAACTACTAAAAAAAAATTACAAGCTGACATTAAATATTAATGGACCTTTAATGTCAGCAATAAAGTAAAAAACAGCTTCCTTTATTTTTTCTTCAAGTAAGGAAGACCTGTTCTCTTGTTTACGCCAACTATGTATCCATCAGGTTTCTCACAGGGTGTTCCACTCTTAGGAGTCCTCTTACTGAAAAAATAAATTGTCTGGTTCCTACCACCTTTTAACTGAACATCTCTCTTATATAAAGTCCAACCATCATGTGTATACGCCATAATTTTTTTTACCTCCTTAGGTTAGAAATGCTTATACAGACATTTAAGTCTTTCCTTATTTTTCTAGATATAAGACTTTTTAATCTCTTATGCCTTTTTCTATAACATTAAATACCGCTTCCCCTTCTGGTAAGTGGGGTGAATCAATAAGCCTAGCTATTCTTTTTGGACCTTTACTTTTTCTCAGATAAATCCTGAAAGTAGCAGTATGTCCTACAATGTGCCCGCCTATTGGACGGGTTGGATCTCCAAAGAACGCATCAGGCTTTGCAGCTACCTGGTTTGTAACACAGACAATTCCATTGTTTAAATCACTCCATCTTAAAAGGTCATGCATGTGCTTGTTTAATTTCTGCTGCCTATCTGCTAAAGCTCCTCGTCCAACATATTCTGCTCTGAAGTGAGCTGTTAACGAATCGACTACTAAAAGATGTGATTTAAATTTTTTTGAAAGTTCATTAACTTTTTCTAATAGTAACATTTGATGGTTTGAGTTATAGGCTCTTGCAACATGAATTTTTTTAAGTACTTTATCTGGATCTAAATCATATGCTTCGGACATTTGTATTATTCTTTCAGGTCTAAATGTATTTTCAGTATCAATAAAGAATGCATGGCTGTTCATCCCGCCTTTTTCTTTGGGGAGTTGAACTGTAACGCATAGTTGGTGAGCTATTTGGGTTTTAGCAGATCCGAATTCCCCAAATAATTCTACAATGGATTGTGTTTCGAATCCTCCTCCTAGAAGTTGATCAAAAGTTTTTGAACCACTTGTAATTCTTCCTACCTTTTTTCTTTTTTCATATAGGTCGCTACCTGTTTCAAATCCACCTATTTTTGCTTTTCTTCTTGCATCAAGGATTATTCTATTAGCTGTTGATTCGCCTATTTCTGCAGCATCAGCTAGTTCACTAGGGGAGGCAACAGCTATTGTCATTACATCTTTGTACCCTGAATCGATAAGTTTGTCTGCTGTTGCAGGTCCAACGCCTGATAAATTGGATATTTCATCTTCTTCTTTTTGATCTTTTTTTACCATAAGATTTTCCCTAATTTGGGTAATTGATTACTATTTATAAAGATGTGGTGGGGTATATTTAAAGTATTAATTCTTTATTTGTAATTTATTAATTAATTACTGATTGTTATGAAAGAAGAATATTATCCTTGGCCTGGTGAATTTACTGTCTGTGATGATAGGGGGTGTGTTGCTGTTGTTCTTTTAAATATCGATTATGTTCCTCCAAAAAATGTCGCCATTTATGGTTTTTTAAAAACAGAAAATATTGGTATTGAAAAGATAGTAGCAAATGTTATTTCTAATCCTAATATTAGATTTGTTTTATTATGTGGTAATGAAATTAGAGGCCATAAATCAGGTGAGTCTCTTAAGGCTCTTAATAAAAATGGTATTGATGGTAATAATAAGATTATTGGTGCCCCAGGTGCAATACCCTATATTGAAAACTTGGATATAGATGCTATTAAAAGATTTCAAAATCAAATTGAAATTGTAGATTTGATTGGTGTTAAAAACATTGAAAAGATAAATAAAAAGATATATGAATGTATATTTAATAACCCTGGAGTATATGGTAAACCCTATATAGCTATTAGAATTGAATCAACAAAGAAATTTGAAATTGATGATAAAAGAGCTCTACATTCAAAAATAAAAATAGACTATTTGGGAAAAGTAGAAAAGAGGAGTTGATCTAGTCGTGTTTTCATTTACTAAAAAACAAAAAGAATTTGATATATGTGGTTTAAAAATTGGAGGTCAACCGGGGAAAAATCCTACAGTTTTATTTGGAGGTTTTTTCTTTAAAGGAGAACCTGTTTTTAAAGACGCGAAAAAGAACCTTCAAAAAATGCTTAATATTAGCAAAAAAACCGGTAATCCTGCTATTCCTGATTTCTTTATACGTAAACAAGAATATATCGAACCAATCATAGATTTTATAAAAAATTCATTATCTGATAATTATCCTTTCTCTGTAGATATAACAGACCCAGATGTCAAAATTGAGGTTTTAAAAAAACTAGCAGATGAAAATTTGCTAAATAGAACAATCTATAACTCAATTCATGTAGGAATTACAAAAGATGAACAAAAAACTCTAAAAAAATTTACACCTCAAGCTTCTATTGTTGTAGCATTCAATCCTAAAGATAAATCACCAGATGGAAAGATTGAAGTTCTGGAAAATGGCGCGAATTTAACTGAAAAGGGTCTTTTAGATATAAGTGTTGATATTGGTATCAAAAAAATTCTTGTTGATACAGCCGCACTTGCACCTGGTGAAAACAGTGGTGGAGCTATAGCAGCTCTTCCAGTTGTTAAAGAGGAATATGGTTATCCTTCTGGTTGTGCTATTCATAATGTGGTCGAAAAATCTGGTTGGTTAAATGAATATGGATCTGTGAAAAAAATTGTTGATGCCGCTTCTAATTTAAATATTTCTATGTTCGGTGGAGATTTTGCGATTTTTGGGCCAGCACAACATGCAGATTTTGTTTTTCCTTTAATTGCATGGCAGGATATTTTAATATCTGAATATACACAAAGTTATTTTGGTGTAAAACCTGTGGATTTTCATCCTCGGAGGATTTTTTATAAATGAAAGACGTTGAAACTACAGTTATCGGTTCTTATCCTGTAAATATTGATAATTTAAGTTTAGTTCAATCTTATTTTAATCAAGAAAAAGTGTCTTGGAAAAGATACATTGATCAAGCGATAGATGATATGATGGATGCTGATTTGGATATGATCTCAGATGGTCAAACCCGTGATCCTTTTGTTCATATTTTTGCTCGAAAGCTAAGAGGTTGCAGGATTCGTGATAGAATTGAGGTAATAGGCCCAGTGCAACATGTTGAGCCAATCACTTTAGATGATATAAAATATGTTAAAAAAAGATTAGGTAAAAATTTTAAAATCCTTGGTTTGATAGTAGGCCCTTTTACTCTTACAAAGTCATGTGTAGATAATTATTATGGTGATGAAAAAGAACTAGCATTTGATTTTGCAAGTGCTTTAAAAAAAGAGATTTCCTTGATTGATAAATTTGTTGATATGATAAGTATTGATGAACCTTTTTTTAGCAATGAAATGCCTGATTATGCAAATGATTTAATCACTAAATTAACAAAAAACACTAAAGCTAGAACTCGTCTTCATGTATGTGGTGATGTATCAAATATACTTCCAATGTTAATTGATATAAACGTTGATGTTTTATCTCATGAGTTCAAAGCTACACCTAAACTTTTTGATGCTTTTAAAGATTATTTAGGCTTTAATCAAGATATTTGTCTAGGTTCCGTGCGTTCTGACAACATCCGTGTTGAATCTATTGAAGAAATTACAAATCATATAAATAAAGGAATTGAGATATTTGATGATAAAATAAAACAGATTGCACCGGATTGTGGTTTAAGAATGTTAAACCGTAAATCTGCTCGAAAAAAACTTGAAAATATGGTAAAAGCAAAAAGTGATATTTATGGATAATAAAGTTCCTTTAATTGAAGCAGAAAAAACATCTGAAAAAGATATAAAGTTGGATCCGAAAGGATTTTTTATAATTGAAATACGCAAAGGAAAAAATGTTATTTGGGTTGAATATTACTCAAATGTATATAAAAAAGAAAAAATTGCATCAGGTAATTTAAAAAAAGTATTTCAAGGAAAGACGGCTGCAGCTATCTGTGATACTATAGCCAGAAATCTTCCAGATTTGTTACCCTCACATTATATGTATTTAGGCCGGGAATTACAAAAAGCAGAAAACGCCCTTGAAAAAAATAAAAAATATGTTCAAGGCGGATGTTAAATTTTTTTAATTATACTCTTTCCATTTACATGAAATTCTTCATAACCATTTTTTTTACGGATATCAACATTTTCAACTCGTATTTTGTCACCCAGTTTTAGTTTTTGTATTTCTTTTACTTTTTGATCCCATATAAATAGTTCAAATTTTTCTGTGTTATTTTTTATCTGTACTTTTGTTAAAAAACCAAAATTGCCATTATCTTTTATAAAAGATCGAGTTGGTAGTATCTTATTTATTATTCCTTCTGGTTTTTTTTGCTTAGTGTTCACTTTTTTTTCAATTTTAGGCATATCATCTGGTTCTATATCTATAAGACCCCATCGCCCAAGGTTTATCTCAAGCCCACTGTAACCTTTTTTTATATATCCATTTATTATTTTTACATTGGTTCCAATTTTTATTTTTTCATTTTCTACAAGCTCTGTGTCTTTCCCCCATAAAACAAGTGTTGTGGATCCACTGTCATCTGTTATCTCTATGTTTACAACACTTCCATTTGAACCATTTTTTCGGGTGAAATGTTTAGTGTTATTTATTTTTGTGATTTTACCATAAACAGTACATTCCTGATTTGTTTTTATTTGCGATATTTTACTGATGTTTTCTTTATTTCGACCTAATTTATCTATTATTAATAGGGCTGTTGTGTATTCGTCAAAAAGAAAATCATATTTTTTTTGTGTTTCTTTGATTTCTTTTTCAAATTCCTGTTTATTTTTAATATCTTTTACTAAATTGTATAGTTTCTCAGTATTTTTTTGCATCCTATTTACTGGTAATGTATATGTACTGTTTAAATTTTATTGGGTTTTAAAATTATTTTAAAAAAAGAGGGTTTTTTATTGTTTTATTTCTTGTTCTGCTTTTTCCATTTCTTCTTGCATCATTTTATCAAGTTTTTTGTCTACACCTAGTTCGCTTGCAATTTTTTGCATTTCAGATATTATTTTTTCCCATCGAACCTGGTTTTCTAAAGCAAAATCCCACATATCTAGTTTCTTTGAACCTTCTGCTTTTTTGAATTCATCTAAAAAATCTTTTCTAGCTTTATCATCCATAAAATATTGCCACCTTTTTTATTTTTTCATCTTTTGCGCTTCTTTTATTTGTTGTTTTCTAGCTATCAATGACATTTCATCTAGCATTTCTTCCCATATTCCTTCTTGGTCTAGTGCATATACCCACATGTCAAGTTTTTTCTGTATATCTGCATCTTTGAATTCTTTTAAAAATTCTTCAACTGCTTTATCATCAACCATCTTGTTTTGCCCTCTTTTTAGATAAACATTTTTTAGGCTTTCTTAAGTAAATTATATTGTTTTCTTAAAAAAAATATCTAGTATTGCATTAATTTACTTTTTGCTTATTTCTAAATCGAAAATTAAATAAAAGAAAAAAAGAGAAGTTGAGTTTTTTTTGTGTTTATTGTATTATTATCAGGTTCTGAAATAGTTGTTGCAGTAGTGGAAATCTTTGTAATAATGTCTGTAAGAATTGTATTAGTGGTGTGGTTATCATTTTTCCTTTTCCTTCTTCAGTTATACTTATGGTTAGTGTGTCTGACCATTGTGTGTCTCGTCCATAGCTGTCATATGTTTTTACTTTAATTTCGTATTCTCCTTTGTTTTTGTATGTGTGTGATGCATATGCTTCTTCTCCTGATTCGAATTTTCCAGCTGGTGATTGTGTACCATCGCCCCAGTCGATGAGGTAGCATAGTTCATCATCATATGGGTCTGTAGCTGTAAATGTGTATGTATATGCTTTCTTGGTTTCTAGATCTTGGCTGGGTCCTTGTGGTGCTGTTGGTTTTGCGGGTCCTTGGTCTTTTTGTATTTCAATTGCTTTATGTGATATTGTTTCTTTACTTGGGTATACTGCTTTAACTCCAACCCAGTATACACCTGGTAAATCCCACTGGCCTTGTATGTTTTCACCTGTTGCATCATCAAACTCGCCGTCGTTGTCTAAATCCCAATGGTAACTTTCAGGTTGTTGATTAGATTCGGCTACCATGTTTACAGGTATGCCTGGCATTCCATCTCCTGTTAAGATGACTGTTTGTTCCAAATTGTTTTCGTATCCGCCAATTTTTAGGCTTGGGTCGCCTAGTAGAACCCATTGTTGTACTGTTTTTGCATGTCCGTCATCTGATTTTCCAAATGTGTTAATATAACTGGTTAATGTATCTTTGTATGCATCTCCAAGAATTTCTTTGTTGTTTGTGCCGTATTGTCTGAAAAACTCTGTAGTTATCCAGTTGTCGAGTCCTCCAGTTGTACACCATTCGCCTAGTATTCCATATCCATAACCTGTGTTTCCCATAGTTGCAATAGCGCCGCCGCCTGACATGCTTGTGAGATACCAGCTCCATGTTTCAAGTGTTGGATAACCATAACTATGCATATATTGTGAGTTGTCTTTATCAAGAAATGTTGCAAGGAGGCTTACGTTAAACATACTGTTATGACATCCTCCTACTGCAACTACTGGATATTTGTTATTGTTATCCAAGTTATTCATTGAGCCGATAAATGGGAAGCTTAAAAGATCGTAAATGAGTAATCCATCAACACCTGCATGTTGCCTATTACCAGGTATTCCAGGATAATGGTTTGCCCATACATGTGGTGCTCCATGCCCTGAGAAAAATGCAAATCCACAGCCCGAGCTCATTGAATTTATTACGTCATGATCACCAGTTAATTCTCCATTTGAACTCCATAAATGGTCAAAATTGAAGTTACTGGGCATATAATATGAGCCACCTGCTCTACCGTTGAGTAGTTGCTCTCCGACTGTCCAATCTCCTTCAGAGTACATTTCTGTACCTGTTCTTTCGTCTTCATATATTGTTTGCCCCTGGCTGTTTTCAACCCATACAGATATATCAGTTGAGTACCCGTATGGTTTTGGATCATAAGATTTTCCTCTAATATGCAGGATTC
>CAZOBL010000088.1:0-7633 GCA_964578185.1 uncultured Thermoplasmatales archaeon | reverse complement strand
TTTTTCATTTTTAACGGCTCCTATTATTATAATATAATATTTAATATTTTATTGTGTATCACTTAATTATATAAAATTTTCTATAATAATAAATTTTAAGCTACCTGTAGAAATAGTAAACTTATTGCACATGTAGCTGCATAAAAAGTATATAAATTAACAAAATATTTTAGAAGCATCCTGTGGAGGGATAAATGCATAAATTTAAATTGCTATCAATCAAATGTAAAATGTGCGATTGGCAATGGGAACTAACGCCTCAAGAAAAAACAGAGGATACTCGCTGTGAAAAATGCGGATCAAAAGATATACATATAACTGAAAATAAGCTACATATGCTAAAAAAACAAGGAAAATTCATAACAGATATCGGTTTTTCAAATTTTGAAGATAAATTCGGAATAACACCAATAGAAGATTTCACTGAAAAATATGACAAACCATTACTAATAATAAAGGAAGATAAAATCAAGATACCTGACAAAATGACAAACGATGAACGAATCCAAATATTAGGAAGAATTGATTCAATAAAATCAAAGATTGTAAGTGATATAAAAGAAAGTCAAGACGAATCATTTGCCAATTTGTAAAAAATAAACAAAAAATACAAAATCAAGCTATTTAATTAGCAATATCTATAAATTTTTATTAATTTCAGCTATCACAACTTTATTCCATGCAATAGGTCCAATGCCCTCTGCTTTCAAAAAAATGTCAGAACTATAAGTGCCATCATGGCGTTTAACTAGAAAACCCTTGTCCACTTTTTCAAGCATTGAAAAATCGTTTTGAGAATCGCCGAAACCCAAAGTAAAAATCTCGTCGTATTTCTTTTTATAAAGTTCCTTAAGAAAACTTACAGCTTTTCCTTTATTGTTATATCCCATTAAATGGTAAAATCGTCCACCAATCATATAATTAAGTTTAAAATTTTTTATGTCGTCTAATACAGATTCCTCTATATCTTTATCAATTAATTTAAATGGGATATCAAATTCTCGATCCCGTGCCATCTCAGCCTGTTTTAAATCAAGATTTATCTCAGATGATATCTCATCAGCGGTCATATCAAGAAAACTTTTAATTTTATATTTCTCTTTTAGAAGATCCACGACTTTTTTAAGTTTATTAAAATCCTCACCAAACACCTTTATGAGATATCCGTCCTCTTCTTTATCATACTCAAAATTAAAGTCAAAATAGTTTTTAGGGATAAAAACTCCACCACCATTCTCAGATATAAAAGGATCACCATTACCTATTTTTTTTCTCCAAAACTCGATTTCCCTGCGGGTTTTACTTGTACAAAAAACTAAAGGAATATTTTTTTCTTTTATAAGTTTCAGCGCATCCTCAGCTTCATTATATGAATAATTCTTATATTCAAGTAAAGTAGAATCAAGATCTGTAAAGATAACTAATTTTTTTCCCATTTTATTCAACCTAATTAATATCGGAAATTATGCAAGAAAAGAATCTATATAATATTTATCGTCAATAAAATATTCTCACTCTTCAAAGATTACATCTGAAGGATTAAAAATATTAGGATCAACATATGCTTCTAGAGATACAGGAAAACTCTGATTTGTACCCGCAATAGATAAATCACCATCAATTCCTAGTATAATCTTATCTGGCAGAATCTGACCTGAACCCGAGCTAAAAAATCTTCTATAAGGCACCAAAAGCTTTGTTTTAACACAAACTCTATTATGTGGGCCTATTGGACAACTATCCATCTTTTTTTCGTCTAAAAGATGCTTGTTTTCTCCATCGAGACGATATATGCTACAAATCAAATTTTCCCCCAATAAAGGTATATTACTAGGGTTATAAATCTTAAAACCAACGGTGCTTTCAACACCTCGCAACCTAACCTTGAATTGAACCGGCAGATCAAAATCAATTCTTTCACCTTGAAAAATAAAATCAGAAATATTAGGTATAACTAATGATGCGGATGTTGAAACATTTAAAAATTGTTCAATCCCACCAAATCTGATACCTGCTACGCCTGTAAGTTTTAAAAAGAGAGTACCAACATCCAAAGCCTCATAAGAAACCGAGCCATTTACTCTAAACAAAGATATATCATTTGGTTTTACTGCTCCATCTTTAAAAATTATGTTACTAAGTCTGTTATATGAGTTTTCAACTGATATAATTACATTTTGAAGATATAACTTATAATCATTTGGATTAACAACATTAATTTCACATGTAAAATTCATACCAGATGGATTTAGATCAACAAAATCGGCATCTAAACTTATTTGAGGTATTTTGAAATCATCAATTACTTTTTCAACGGATGTTAAAATTTTGATATCTAAAGGAATTTTTTTCTCAAAAATACCGAATAATTTAACCCCTACATTTCCATCAATTTTTGTTTTAAGAATCTTAAAGTCATGTCCTTGAAAAGCAAAACTATCCGTATTTTTAAATACCCTTGATTTACCTGATTTAATATCTCCGCCCTTGACTTCTAGAATTCCAATTTTAAAACCATCATTTGAAAATGTACTAATTTTCATATCTTTAATTGAGATATCAAATGAATTGGGATTTTTAACTTTTATAATACTTTCTATAATAATTTCATCTAATGTTATATTTTTGATAGTAACCTGCACAGTTGTTTCTGGAGATTTTATAACGCCAAAATCAAATAAAATAAAACTAAGACTAACAATGTTTATAAGCAGCAATAAAACTAGTGCCAATGTTAAGAATTTCTTTTTATTCTTTTTGATAAAACCTATATAAAGGCGCATCTATTCTTTAATTATACTTTCCAAGTATTTATATATTTTCTAAATTTATAAAAAAGGTTGCGTAAAAAAATACACAAAAATAAAAACAGATAATTATGGATGTAATTCGTAAAGATGAAAGTTATAGTCATAGGCGGAGGATTTTGTGGTAGTACAACAGCAAAAATCTTAGATAAAAATGAAGATATTGATTTAACTTTAATAGACAAAAAAACCTTTTTTGAATATTACCCAGGTCTTCCAAGTTCAATAAAAAAAGAAGAAAACCTCAAAGATATAAAAAGAAAATATTCAGATTTTTTGAAAAATGCCAGATTAATAGAAGATGAAGTTATTGAAGTAAATAAAAATAAAGTAATTACAAAAAAACAACAAAGATATAATTATGATATATTAATAATTTCAACAGGTATTGAGTATCCTATATCTCTTAAAAACACAAATAAAGTTTTTACCTTGAATAATTTCAATCAAGTAAAAAAAATAAATCAAAATTTGAAAAACATAAATAAAATTCTAATTATAGGTGGTGGCTTAATAGGTGTAGAAGCTGCTGGTGAAATTGTAGATAAAACCAAAAAAACAAAA
The DNA here is from genome assembly GCA_964578185.1 of uncultured Thermoplasmatales archaeon. Taxonomy (GTDB): domain Archaea; phylum Thermoplasmatota; class E2; order DHVEG-1; family DHVEG-1; genus JAZKSG01. The sequence goes on along the minus strand of CAZOBL010000088.1, from coordinate 4,262 downwards.
ATAACCATAGTGCATCCTCATAGCAGGTTAATAGAACGAAACCCATACCATGCTTCTCAAATAACAAAAAATATCCTCAAAAGAAAGCAAGTAAAAATAGTTTTTAAAGAAAAAATCATAAAAAAAGAAGACAATAATTTTATGACAAATAAAAACAGGAAAATAACAGCAGATCTCGCTATTTGGGCTGCAGGAGTAAAATGTAACCCATATTTTATGAAAAATTTCAACGAAAAATTTTTTACAGATAAAAAATCTCTAGTTGTAAACAAATATTTACAATTAAAAGGATATGAAAACATTTTTGTCGGAGGAGATATAACAAATGTTGGTGAAGAGAAAACAGGTTATAATGCTGAAAGACATGGGAGACTTATTGCAGAAAACATAATTCGTTTCAAAAATAATGAAAAACTAAAAAAGTACAAAATAAGAAAAACTCCTCTGATAATAGGACTTGGAAAATATAACGGATTAATAGTCTATAAAAATATTACACTACCCGGTATAATTCCGGCAGTTTTTAAAAAAATAGTGGAAAAATGGACACTGTTCCAATTAGGATAAACTATATAATATATGTTTATTTAACAAAATTATATCTTCTCTTGTATCCAGGGGAATATAAAAAATATGACATTATTGGAATTGATTATACTATATGCTATTACAGTATTTGTAACGTTTCTTTTTATGGAATTTGTAGCATGGTTCCTACACAAATACGTAATGCATGGAGTAGGATGGTTCCTACATGAAGATCACCATAGGTATACAAAAGGAATTCTTGAAAAAAATGATATCTTCGGTCTATTTTTCAGTATAGTTTCATTTTCGCTAATTTTTACTGGGTGGCTAGGTGGCTATGACATACGTTTTCCTATCGGTATAGGTGTAATGATGTATGGAATAGGATATTTCATAGTCCATGATACATTCTTTCACCATAGAGTAAAAATTAAATATCGACCTAAAAGTGACTACATGAAAAGAGTACTCAATGCTCACTCTGTACATCATCAAAAAAGCAAGGCACACCAAGGTGTCTGCTTCGGTTTTTTATATGCTCAAAAGAAATATACATTAAAAAATCAAAAAGGAGGATAATGAATCTTTGCAGATAACACTTAACTACATACTACTGGATTTTTTAATAATAATTTTTCCCTTAATTTTCTCATTTAAATGGAAATTTAAATATTACAAATTTTACAAACCACTATTAGCATCAATAATAATCGTCGGTGGAACATACATAATATGGGATGTAATAGTCACATATAGAGGCGACTGGTGGTTTAACCATAAATACCTATTAGGATTTGAAATAGCAGGCCTACCAATTGAGGAAATACTCTTCTTTGTAACAGTTCCATACGCATGTATCTTTATATACGAAAATCTAAACCATTTCATTGGTGAAAAAGAGGTTCCTTTTAACAAATGGTTTTATCTAATTTTATTTGGGGCTTTTTTATGTGGTGGACTCGTTTTTTACTATCAAGATTATACTATTCTTTCATTGTTTTCATGTGCAGTCTTTTTCTTAACAGCTTCAACACTCTACCCAGAAATACTAAAATCACGGCTATACTGGATGTATATTGTGTTAAGTTTCATTCCATTTTTGATCTTTAACTACTTGCTTACAAGTATTCCTATTGTCTTGTATAACCCTAATGCAATGTGGGGTAACATGCAAGCGTGGAACGGTCGAATTACTACAATACCCGTGGAGGATTTTTTTTATAATTTTTCAATGCTTTCATTTTACCTTCTAATTTATATTTATTTCAAAAAAAGATGGAATATTGAAAAAAAATGAAATATTAAGAAAGTTATATAGAATATTGGGGGAGGAAATACATGGAAAATAAAACAATAGTTGTAGGTTCAGGTTTCGGTGGGCTTTCTATTGCAGCTCTTTTAGCCCGTGATGGTCATAAAGTAACCGTAATTGAAAAAAACGGGCAACCTGGTGGTCGGGCATCGGTCTGGAAAAAAGATGGATTTACATTTGATATGGGGCCTTCATGGTATTTGATGCCAGATGTTTTTGAGAAATATTTTGCAGAATTTGGAAAAAAACCACAGGATTACATGGATCTGGTTAGATTAGATCCGGCTTACAGAGTTTTTTTCTCAAAAGATGATTATGCTGATATATCAAAAGATTTAGAAAAAAACCTTGAATTATTTGAAAAACTAGAGCCTGGTGCAAAAGAAAAGATGAAAGAGTATCTCAAACTCAGTGAATATGAATATGATATAGCAATGAAAGATTTCATATACAAGGATTATAAACATCTATATGACTTTTTTAAACCTAAACTTATAGTTGAAGGAACTAAACTTCATATGTTTGAGAAACTTGATAGTTTTGCTCAGAGATATTTTAAAAGTGAAAAAATCAGAAAAATCCTCGAATATACTATAGTTTTTCTAGGTGGGAGCCCTTATGATAGCCCAGCATTGTACTCGCTGATGTCACATGTAGATTTCAATATGGGTGTATGGTTTCCCAAAGGTGGCATGGGTAAACTCTCAGAGGTCATGCATAAACTAGCAGAAGAACAAGGTGCAGAATTTGTTTTTAATGAAACTGTTGAAAAAATAAAGGTTGAAAAAAACAATGTAACTGCTGTTAAAACCAATAAGAATACATATAAAGCAGATAAGGTAGTTGTAAACGCTGATTACGCTTGGTCTGAACTTAATCTTTTAGAGAAAAAATATCGTTCTTATTCAAAAAAGTACTGGGAAAAAAGAAAGATTGCTCCATCTGCATATCTTTTATTTTTAGGGCTAGATAAACCAATTAAAAAATTCAAACATCATAACCTTTATTTCCACCCGAAATGGATAGATCACTTTGATGACATATTCAAAGAACCTAAGTGGCCTGAAGATTTCTCATATTATGTTTCATGTATATCCAAAACAGATCCTGATACAGCCCCAGAGGGCGGTGAAAACGTTTTTGTATTAATTCCTGTAGCACCAGGGCTTGAAGACAATAATAAAATGCGAGAAAAATATTACGAAAAAACAATTAAACATATGGAAAAAATTGCTGGTGAAAACCTTGGAGATCATATTGTTGTAAAACGTATTTTTGCACATAACGATTTTTCAACTAGATACAATGCATATAAAGGAACCGCATTAGGACTTGCCCATACTCTAAAACAAACCGCGATATTCAGACCAAAACATGAAAGTAAAAAAGTAAAAAACCTGTATTATACAGGTCATTACAATCACCCCGGTATTGGTGTTCCAATGGTCATTATCTGCTCTCAGATATTACGTGATATAATAAACAAAAATTAGAGGGAGAAATATAGTAGAAGATAAATCAAAATCAATAACTGAAGAACGACTTGATCTTTGTCTTTCAGCAGGTAATTTGGCATGGTGGGGGATGAATCTGCAGACAGGAAAAGTTGTTTTCAACAAAAATAAAATTAAGATGCTTGGTTACAGTATGAAGGATTTTAAAAATCCTGATTATACCTCTTTTACAGATTTGGTTCATCCTGATGACTATGAAAAAACTATGAATGCAATGCGCGATCACATTGAAGGAAAAAAGAACCTATATGAAATAGAATATAGAATTAAAACAAAAGATGGCGAATATAAATGGTTTTATGACCGAGGTTCAATTGTAAAACACGATAAAAAAGGTAAGCCCTTAATTATAAAAGGCATAGTTTTTGATATAACTAAAGCAAAAAAAGCTCAATTAAAACTAGAAGAGTTAAATAACAATCTTGAAAAAAAAATTAGTCAAAGAACAAAAAAAATAGATGAGACCAATAAAAAATTAAAAGAAGAAATATCTGAGAAGAAAAAAACTGAAGAATACCTGAAAAATTCAAAAGAATATATGAAAAACATCATTGACAGCGCATCAGAAATGATCATCTCTTTTGATATGAATAATAGGGTGACACTATGGAATAGAACAGCTGAGAAAATAACCGGCTATAAAAGTATAGAAGTTTTAAATAGAAGCGTAAAAAAATTAGAAGTCTTTTCAAACCCTAAAAAAGTTGAAGAACATATTCATTTAGTATGTGAAAAAAAAGACATTCCAAGGACAGATATAATAATAAAAACCAAGGAAAACGAAAAAAAAATTATAAGAATATCTGGAACAGATATCAAAGGGGGAAAAAAAGAATGTCTCGGCGCACTATTTGTTGGAAGAAACATAACACATGAAAAAGAGTTACACGGTAGGCTTGTTGAAGGGA
>CAZOBL010000087.1:0-7663 GCA_964578185.1 uncultured Thermoplasmatales archaeon | reverse complement strand
GAATTCTGCCGGCTTGGTTTATTCCGGTTCTTGCAGCTCTCAATCCTGGTACAATTATTACTCTAGGGCAGGTTTGGGCGTATATTATAAAAGGTCGTAATATTGATTCTTTAAAAATGCTTATTGCAGGTGTTTTAATTATTTCAACAGGGTTTTTTATGGTAGGCATTACCATGAATCCTGTAATTTTTCTTTCAGGTATAATTGTTTTATCTTTTGGTGAACTGGTTTCATATCCTGCTTTTTTAAGTTATGTATCAAAAATTCCACCTAAAGATAAACGCTCTATCTATATGGGTTATTCTTTTATCCCATTGTCTATTGCTGGTGTTACCGCACCTATTGCAGGTGGTTTTCTTTATTATTATATCGCTGAGAATATGGCTCTAGGTCGTTTGTTTTGGGCGATTATAGCATCTATTGGTTTGGTTTCAGCAACAGCTTTTCTTCATTATGATTGTCATTATAATAAAAAACGAAGGAAAATTAAGACCAGGCTTTCTGCAAATATTCCACTGCTTTTTATCCCAGTTATTTTGATTTTAGCATTTTCTTTAGGCACTGATCCAATTTATAGGGGTATTTTAGCTGAAGGAGATCATCAGGGTAATGTCTTAGATGATGAGACTTGGACCTATTTTAATGAAAGTTATTTATTTGAAGGGAGCTTAGAGAGGAGCGAATCTGTATCATATGATTTGTCTTATGAGGATTTTTATCTTGAAAGGATATCTGTGAATCTTAGTTGGTCCGACGAAAAAGATATCAAGCGTATTAGAAAATTTGAAAACAAAGGTGATACATTTCTGGCAAAGATTATAGTTAATAATAGTTTAATTGACACTGATATTTTTACTAATCAGCATACTGAAATTGGTTTTATCAATTTAAAATATGAAAAAGATAAAGTTGGTAGCAAATTAAATTCTAATGCACATGTTGAAGTAAAGCTTTTAGAATGCCAAAATTTCTATCCTGCTTTTGGATTGGATTTACTTTCAATAGAAGATAATTCAAATAGTTATAGTCTTGAAATTGATGTGACTTATATAGATTACATATAATATTTTGTTAACATGGTAAATTTTTTTTGATTTGAATTTTTTAGAAAACAACAATATTAATTTTATCAATTTGATAAAGGCAATTGAAATCGGAAAAAATAAAATGGTAATATTTCAGGTAAAACTGAACCAAACTTAATTTCCTACTTGATGATCAATAATAAGACAATAAGTAAAACTAATTTATTTTCATATATTTATCTCAAATTATAGCATATGAAACTTTTTAACAAATAGAAAGTTACCTATAAATATTTTATATGTAAGATATGTAAAATAGAGCTAGCAGGTTTTATAAATACTTATTTTATCCATTATACATTATTTAGGGAGGATAATTAATGGAAAAGATATCTCTTATAATGTTTTTTTGTTTAGTTTTAATAATAGTCCAACCTGTTGCTCTATCTGATGATGGTGCCAATTTAGATGGTAACGAAGTATGCGGCATATTATCAATTATTTTGATTATTTTTGTTTTAATCATCGGCTTATTCTTTTTCATTTCAGATTTGAAAAATAAACATAAAACTAGAAAAGATGAAAATTTAAAATATTGTCCTAATTGTGGTCGAGAAATTCCTTTAAATTCTGAATTTTGCCAATATTGCGGATCTAAGATTGATTAGGTTTAGAATTCTTATCCAAAAAAATTTTATTTTGATATCTATATCGATGGAAAAAATGTTGCGCATTTTAATCGTGGAATTCCAAATAAACCATTAAAGGTTGATGTTTGAATTGATAATATGAATTTTTCCACCTTTTTTTTAAAAAAAATGATGAATATTGAGCGACCTAACGCAATTAATGTTAATTATATTGAAATTATCAAGAAGAATTATGGTTTTGTAGATTTTTTCCATTAGTTTATAAATTATTATTTTATTTACTTTTTTTTGTGGATATGTGATGAAAACGAATATTTTATTTTTTTTAGTTATTGTATTTTTAATTGTTGTATTTTTTGTTGGATGTTTTGAAGAAAAAAAAGATGATACAAATGATAATAACATAGAGTTTACTGGTGATACTTATACTTGGGATATTGAAAGATTTATGCAGGATTACAATGTTGAGGGGAATATTACTGCTTGGGAGTTGTATGGAACGGGTATTGCTGTCTATTTTGATACTTTAGAAGATGGTGATACATTGATTATTGAAGATGAGATTCCTGATGATATAGAATATTATTCTGATGGTGGTTTTACAGTGATTCCTTTTAGTATTAGTTATGATGATGGACGAGTTGGAACAGTTCATAATGTTTTTATTGATGGTGATATAACTGATGAGTTTTCTGCGGGTGATGATTTTGTTTTAACTGTTCATATTAAACATATTAATGTTACTGCGCAGAATTTTATGGGTTCTGGTGATAGTATAAGACTTGATTGGGAGCTTTTTTATGAGCAGTTAAACAAGGGTGAAAATTTTTTTAAAACCTCGTTGACCAGCTCTAGTGATCCTTTTGGTGAGGCTATAAAACCAATGGATGGAAGTGTAATTGTTAAGGAATAAAAAAATTTTTGTGGTTTTTTTTATTTCTTTTTTCTTTTTGATATAAATATTATTGTACAGACTATTATCAATGCTAGGGTTATTGATAATATTTCAAGACCTGGTAGATCTTGTGTTTTGTTATTAAAATTTTTAATGTTTGAGCCTAGAAGATCCATTTCGAAGTATCTTTCTTGTCCGATAAATGATTCATCTTCAAAACCTAAATCTACATTTGCTTTTGGTGTGAACTTTATTTTTACAGTTTCATCTTTGCTATTTATTGATTTAGCTTTTACATTAAGATTTATTGTTTTTTGATCTGCTGGTCCGAGATTAAAAGAAGAACTGTTTAGTTCTACTTCCCAGGTTTCAGGTGTATTTAGTAGTTTTAAATCTACAGTTGTGTTTAAATCTCCCCAATTTTTTATTGTTATTGGTACTGCGCTTACCTCTCCAGGTTCTACTATATCTAGATGTATAGCTGATACAGATATTATTACATCGCCACCGTATATGACTTCAGTTTGTGTGCTATCTGATACATGTTCTATGTTTAAATCACCAGTTTGAGTTCTTGCTGAAAATGTTATTGTACTTGTATTGAGGGCTTGTGCATTTGGTTCAACAAATACTTTAAAATTTACTGATGTTTCTTGAAAAACATCACTTAGATTTACTGTAATTGTTTTTTCACTACCTGCTACATAACAATACCAGTAATCAAGGGCTTTAGCTTCAATTTTTATATTCATTTTTGGTTCAGCATCAAATTCTTTAAAAAATAAAATTTTTCCAATTTTTGATTCTGTTATAAACTTTGAAACTATAGGTTTTACATTTAATCTATATTTAACGTTAACAGTTATGTTTTTGTAAGTACCTGGTTGAATTAGTAGGTTGTTTGCTGAGGAATTTTCGTCAACACTTATTTCTAATTCAGATTTTAATTCAAATTTTTCTTTTATGGGGTCAATAATTTTGTCGATTATTCCACTTGCTGAAACACTATTGGTTAATAGTAAAGTGCATAACAATAATCCGATTGCTATAAAGGCTGTTTTTTGGTTCATTTTTTTGTAAACCTTCTTTTTTTATATTAATTATCTTTATTATTATTTAAATATTGTTATATTAGTATTTAAGTTTATTAAAAATAACCTTCATTCTAAAAGAAACTCACACATATTTAGTAATATTTTTTTATTTCCTTGTGCCATAAATTTATATTTGTATAAAAGATATTTTTTATATCTGAGGGAAATTTTATGTTTGTAAATATAAAAAATATGTATTTTTATGTTAAAAATAAGGTGTTGTGTTTCTTTGTTGTTGTATTGTTTATAGGGGTTATTTATGTTCCGAATACTAGTAGTGATAACACGGTTTTGAGTGACACATTATATGTTCCAGATGACTATCCAACAATTCAAGCAGCAATTGATAACGCAAATCTTGGTGATACAATTATAGTTAAAGATGGTTCCTATGAGGAAAATATTGTATTACATAAATCTTTAACGTTAATATCTGAGGATGGAGCAAATAATACAATTATTACAGCACAATCATCATTTCCATATGTAGTTTGTATAAGTGTTGATAATGTTGTCTTTAGAGGATTTACGGTAGATTATGCTGGTGATGATTGGATAAAAGCGAGTTTATATGTTAATTCTAATTCAAATTCTATATCCAATAATAGGTTTATTTCTTCAAATCAATATCATCCTTTTAATGGTATTTGGATAAATGCGTCATCTGATAATATTGTTGCTGATAACTATATATCTAAAAAACAAAATGGTATGCTTTTATCGAATTTATCATGTAATAATGTTATTTTGAATAATACACTTAAGGATAATTATAATGGTGTTTTCGTTGAGGATTCACATTCAAATAATTTTTCTGCAAATAAAATAACAGATAGTGATAATGGTGTCTATAATTGGAATTCATCAGACACTATTTTTTACAAGAATATTTTTTCTTGTTGTGAAAATGCAGCACTTAGAATATGGTATTCTTTATCAGTAAATGTATCATTTAACGTTTTTAATCAAAACAATTGGATATATGCTACAGGTGTTGAAATATTTTCTTCTGATAAATGTAATATTTTTAACAATTTTATTAATTGTCAATCAAATGGTATTTATCAGGGAGGGGGTAACAATAACTCGATTTATTATAATCAGATAACTAATTGTTCGGATGATGGAATTTTTTTAAACGGAGATGATAACTGTGTTTTTGAAAATAATATTAAAAATGTTAGTGATCATGGTATTAGGTTGATTGGTTCTTTTAATAATGTTTTGAGTAATAATATTGGTAATAGTGTTGTTTCTGGTGAGGGTATTTGTTTGAGGGGATATTCTAATGTTTTAGAGGGTAATGTGATTTCTAGACATGCAAATGGTATACATGTTAAAGGTTTTTCAAATGATACTATTGTTACTAAAAATATTCTAGCTAAAGGAGTTTATGGTTTATATCTAAATGGAGGTAGTTATACAACTATCTCGGAGAATATTTTTGAATATAACAGTGTTTATGGTCTTTATATGTCTGATAGTAGCTCTAATGTAGATTGTATGATTTATCATAATAATTTTATAGAGAATAACGTGAGTAATGCTTTTGATATAACAGGGGGGAATGTTTGGGATAATGGTTATCCTAGTGGTGGAAATTACTGGGATGATTATAATGGAACAGATGCAGATGAAGATGGAATCGGTGATACACCGTATAATATTTCTGGGGGTGTTTGTCAAGATAGATATCCGTTGATGAAACCTTGGTTTGAAGAAAGTAGTGGAGTGCCTGTGGCTTGTTTTTCTTATTCTCCTCATAAACCCTTGGAGGATGTGGATGTTATATTTGATGCATCCGTGTCTTATGATTCTGATGGTGAAATTGTTGAGTATATCTGGGATTTTGGTGATGGTAACACTGGATTTGGAAAGAAAGTAACTCATAGTTTTTCTTCTGCTGGTGATTACAGTGTTTCACTGACTGTTTGTGATAACAATGACTCACAGAATACGATGAGTAATGTTGTTACAGTTGGTTTCTATTTTGTACATATTACAGATACTCATATTGGTGCTTTTGGTGCAAAAAGTAATTTTAAGAAATGTATTGATTTTATTTATTCTTCTGATAAGATCCCTGAGTTTCTAGTTATTTCTGGTGATATCGTTGAAAGAGGAGATGCTTTACTTTCATCTAGATGGTACAAAGATTTCAAAGAAATTCTTAATGGTCATAATATTGTTTATTATTGCGCTCCAGGTAACCATGATTATTACAAATTGGTGGTGCCACCGTGGATTGGAAATCTAGATGATTATAATGAATTTATTGATAGTAGAAATCGTTATTCTTTTACCTATTCAAATACTCATTTTATATCTTTAAATTCGGGTTGTGATGTTGAATATCGTAAATCTTTATTTCCGCCAAGAGGAGCTGGAATATTTGATGATGATAAATTATGGTTGGAAAATAATTTAGATGATCTTGATGGTGTACGCGACGGGGCGGATAGTAGTGATTTTAACAAAATTATATTTATGCATCATCCCGTGATTAATTGTAGAGGAACGTTTTGGAAGAGATGGGGGAATGGTATCATAAGTCAAAACAAAGAAGAATTTATGAATATTTGTAACCGATATGATGTAGATCTTGTGTTAACAGGTCATACACATAATGATAAAATTTATTCCAGGGGTGATGATGGAGTAAATCCTGATGGAAAATCTGCACCTATTGTCTGTGATGAAACATTATATGTGCAGACAAAAGATTGCAAAAAGCAGAAGGCATTTCGAAAGATAGTTGTTTGGGGTGAAGAAGTTAAGTTAGAAAAAACTGAGGTTGCTTCTTAATATTTGAGAAAAATTACATTTGTTGACTATTTTAACATGATTTAAAAGACGTATTTAAATAGAGAAGAACTTTTTAAAGTATTAATTTAGTTATTAGAATAAATGCTATAGATTCTTTCATATAAATTGCAAGTTAATTCTTTTTCAGCTTGCTTAATTTTTTTGTAAGTTCTTCAAAAACAAGTTTTTTCTTTTCTTTGTTTAAATGGAATAGATTTTTTTCTATCATTGCTTTTGAAACTGTGAATATGTAATTAGTTTTAATTACACTATCTTTTATTGCTCCTTCCTTTTTAGTTAGCAGAATTCCTTTCATTTCTAGATTACTTGTTATGCCAGCCAAAACAAAATTATCATATTCCTCAAACAATACTAGAGCAGGTCTTTTCTTAATCTCGTAGGTGTCTGTAAACTGTATTTTTGCAAGTACTACATCGCCAGGTCTAGGCATCTTCCCATGCCTCGTCTTCAGGGTTATCCCAAAGTTCCTTCATTTTTGGTTGTTGTATTTTATGTAAGAATTCGTCATACTGGTTTCTCTTTTTTATTTCTATAAAAATAGCAATCATATGGTTTATTAATTCGTTATATGTCTGCCTTGGATATTCCTTTGCTTTTTTTAGAGATTGTACTACAGATTTATCTAATTGTATAGTTGTTGTATTATTCATTATATATTCACTATAGTTATTATATAACGCATTATATTTATAATTTTCCTCATACATAATATGTATTAGTAGAATAATGATTTATTATTCCTTATAAGGGATTATTAAAAGTATTAATTCAATTATTAAAATAAAATGCTATATATTGAAACTCAATAACTTGAAAGTTAATTTTTTTTCAGGGTGCTTAATTTTTTTGTAGATATTAATTTATTTAATATCCAAATCTTTTTTCATATTCCTTATGCGAAAACCATTCTAAAATGATGTTGAGTATCATGAGCTTATCTTGATAAATTGAATAAATAAGCCTCCATCCATCGGGTAAATCATATTTCCAAAGGTTTTTGATTCGGTATTTTTTTATGTATGTTTTTGGCCATAGTTTTTTTGGGATCTTCACGCCACACGTAGGATTTTTCTTTAGATCATCAATTGCTCTTTCAATAAATTTATAGAGTTGTTTATCTTCATATTTTTTATTTTCTAATCTTTCAAAATCTTTTTCAAGTTTAATCGTTGC
>CAZOBL010000086.1:0-7703 GCA_964578185.1 uncultured Thermoplasmatales archaeon | reverse complement strand
TACATATGAGGCTATTTTCGGTCCAATTATCCATCCTACGCCAAGTAGAGCAGGGGAGGTAGTTATACCACCATATAATATTCCCTCGTTTGATTTACCATTTATAACATATCTTCCAATACTTCCAGCATGCTCAATTGTACCTCTAAAAATGTTTAATGAGAGTTCAGAAAATTTATATAACGCGGCAATTCCTGCACCAACTGCAAGCCATATACCACTTACACCATGTTTTTCTTCTTTTTCACTGGCTTTTTCTCCACCGACAGTTGTTGTAAGAACTGCTGCTACTGCTATACCTTCAGGGAAAGGTAAATCAGTTTTTACAACTAGTGCACGTCTAAGTGGAACCATCCATAGAATTCCAAGTATTCCTCCAAATAAAGATATCAAAGTAGTTTCAAAATACTGGATTTCTGTCCATGCCCCTAGAATTATTAAAGCAGGGATTGTAAATATTACTCCTGCTGCGATACATTCACCAGCTGAGGCACCCATTGTTGCAAGGTTTACTTCAAGTATTGTTCCTTTAAAAGGTTTCAATAAAGCAAGTGCCATAACAGCACCTGGAATTATTGCTGATACTGTCATTCCAGCATAAAGACCTAGATAGGCATTTGCAGAACCGAGAAGAACAGCTAAAAAAACACCGACTAGCACGGCTTTTAATGTTAACTCTGGTATTTCTCTTCCAGGAGGTATGAATGATTTGAAGTTTTCGCGGTCTTTCATATCACTATATTATATTATGATATATATTATAAATGTTTTTTTATTTTATTATCTGGTTTACAAAAAAGTTTAAAATTCAAAATTATATTAATGATGAAAAGCATATCTATTTTAGGAAATGGTGTTATATGCCCCAGGAAACTCAACAAAATTTCGAAGAGCAACTTAAAAAAAAGGATGAGCAAATTCAAAAACTTCAAAAAGAAATTGAGGAGAAGGAGAAAAAACTTAGTGATTTAAACAGAAACCTTGAAAAAAGGGTTATAGAGCGCACTGTTGAAGTTAACCGTCTTCTTTTACATAAAACAAGATTTGTTGATAATTTAAGTCATGACTTGGGGACTCCGTTAACTCCATTAATTACTTTATTGCCTGTTATAAAAGAGGAACTTAAAAACCCTGAAACTGTAAAACTTATGGATACATGTATCCGAAATGCTGAATACATAAAAAGAGTTGTGAATAATACTAGAAAACTCGCTGAGTTAAGCTCTACGGATTTAATGTTAAATAAAGAACAATTTAATCAATTTGTTGAAGATTTAAAAGAGCGTTATGATGTTGTCTTTAGGACTTTTAAGATAGAGGTTGTAAATAACATATCTGATGATATTTATGTTAAAACAGATAAGTCAAGGATAACAGAGTTACTTGATCAGATTACTAGCAACGCCGTTAATAGCATGCAGGATGGTGGCGATCTTAAGTTTGATGCTAAATATATCACCAGAGATGATAATACCTTTGTTCAGATTTCTATAACTGATACTGGGATTGGTTTAACTCGTGATCAAACTGATCATTTGTTTGATGAGTTTTACAAGGCTGATGAGTCACGGCATAAACTTGATTCAACGGGTCTTGGTCTAGCAATCTGTAGACGTATTATAGAGAAGCATGGTGGACGTATTTGGGCTGAAAGCCACGGTAAAGGTACTGGTACAACTATTCATTTTACTTTACCGTCATCAAATATAGTTCAAACCAGATCGTTTATATAATAAATTAGTTTGAAGTTTGAGAAAGAAAAGAATTTAAATAATAGTTTAGTATTTGGTAGCGTTTAACAAATTTGGGGAGAGGCTTAAAAAGCTATGTTAGAAAACAAGAATAATTACAGTTTTAACAATAAAGAATTCGGTAAACTTGAGTTGGTAGATAAAGAAATATTTTTTATATCTTTTAACACTCGAGATAACTAAATTAAAGAATTGGGTAAGGCTGTTAATAGGTTTTGAAGGAATTCAAAGACGTTTAACAGGTCAAGTCCTACTAAAACTAGAAAGACTAGCACTAGGAATATCAGTATTTTTAGTGCAAATTTTATTATTTTCCATGCTACAACTACTAGTATAATTCCTATTAAAAAAACAGCTGCTAAAGGTAGAGTTACTCCTAATATTTCCATTTAATACCTTCTTTTTTTTGTATATTATATACATTTTGGTGTTTTAATGTTTTTTATTTATTTTTTGGTAAAAACAATTTAAAACCCTTTTATCATTCTGTTTAATCTGTGTATATAAAAAAAGATTTTATTAAACCCGATTCAGTTGAAAGGCGTGATTATCAAATTAATATTGCAAAGTCTTCTTTTGGTAAGAATAGTCTAGTTGTACTGCCGACAGGTCTGGGTAAAACTGTTATTGCTCTTATTTTAATCGCTGAGGAGCTTAAAGAAAAAAGGGGTAAAGTTTTGTTTTTAGCGCCGACTAAACCTTTGGTTAATCAGCATGCCGATTTTTTACGTGAGTTTTTAACTATTAAGGGTGAAGATATTGTTGTTTTTACGGGGGATGTATCACCTGAGATGCGTTCTAAGGTTTGGGATGGTTGTCGTGTTGTTGTGTCTACTCCGCAGGTTATTCAAAATGATTTGTTGAATAGACGTTTTAGTTTAGAGGATGTGTCTTTTATTGTTTTTGATGAGGCTCATCATGCTGCGGGTGATTATGCTTATGTTTTTGTATCTGATATGTATAAACGTCAATGTAAGGATGGGCATGTTTTAGGTATTACTGCTTCTCCTGGTAATGATATTGATAAGATTCGTGAGGTTTGTCAGAATTTAGGTATTGATAATATTGAGATTCGTTCTAAGTATGATTCTGATGTTAAGCCTTATGTTCATGATTTAAAGATTGATTGGAAGGAGGTTTTTCTTCCTGGTGATTTTTTGTATACTGTTCAGCTTTTGAAAAAAGCGCTTTCTAGTCGTTTAAAGAAGCTTAAAGAAGTTGGTGTTTTGCAGAGTGCTTCTGTTTCTGGTGTTAATAAGCGTAAACTTTTAGATGCTCAGAAGTTGATACAAAAAGAGATTAGAGCTAGTCCTAAGCCTTCTAAAGGGCTTTTTAAAGCTGCTTCTGTTCAAAGTGAGGCTATGAAGATTCATTATGCTCTTGAGCTTTTTCAGACTCAAGGCGTGAATGCTTTTAGGAATTATTTTAAACGTATGAGTAAAGAGGCTGCTTCTAAGGGTGGTAGTAAGGCTTCTAGAAATCTTATAGCGGATTCTACTATTGTTGAAGCTGTTGCTTCTGCTAAGTCTTTAAATGTTGAGCATCCTAAGATTCCTGAGATTGCAAATATTATTCGTCGTCAGCTTCGGCTGAATCCTGATTCTCGTGTTATTGTTTTTACTCATTATCGGGATACTAGTTCTAATGTTTGTAATGTTTTAGATGAAATTGATGAGGCATCTCCTGTTAGATTTGTAGGTCAGTCTTCGAAGGTTGATGATAAAGGTCTTTCTCAGAAGGATCAGATTAAACTTATTAAAAAATTTAAAAAAGGAGAGTATAATGTTTTAATTGCCACTTCTGTTGCTGAGGAAGGTCTTGACATTCCCTCTACTGATCTGGTGGTTTTTTATGAGCCTGTTCCATCTGAGATTAGACTAATTCAGAGGCGTGGTAGGACTGCTCGTAAAATGCCTGGTCGTGTTATTATTCTTATTACAAAAGGCACTTCTGATGAGGGTTATTATTGGTCTGCAAAACGCAAAGAGCGTCGGATGAGATCGGAGCTTGATCTTTTGCGCTCAAAAATTGAAAAAGAGCTTAAAGATCCTGAGAGTTTTTTTAGAGAATATAAAAAAGATAAATCTAATCAGAAGAATTTAGAGGAATTTTCTAAAAATAAAAAAGAAGAGGTTCAAATTGTTGTTGATAATCGTGAGTATCGATCTGATGTGGTTAAGAATCTAGCTGTTAAAGGTATTTTTGTTGAGCCTTCGCAGTTGGATGTTGGTGATTACGTTTTGTCTTCACGTATTGGTGTTGAACGTAAAGAGGTGGATGATTTTTTGGATTCTATGATATCTGGTAAATTGTTTAAGCAGATTTCTAGTTTGAAGGATACGTATTCTCGTCCTGTTCTAGTTATTGAGGGTGAACGTTTGTTGGAGCGTCGTAATATTAATCATAATGCGATTTTTGGGAGTCTTGCATCTATTTCTGTTGATTTTGGTGTGACTATCCTTTCAACTAAGAATTCTTCTGAGACTGCGGATTTGCTTTATACTATCGCTAAACGGGAGCAACGTGAAGATAAGAAAGTGGTTGTTGTTCGTGGTGATAAACCTATGATGTCTCTTCGTGGAAAGCAGCATTTTTTAATTGAGGGTCTTCCAAATGTATCAGCGGTTCTAGCTAGAAGGCTTTTGAGTCATTTTGGTAGTATTAAAGCACTTGTTAATGCTTCTGAGGAGGATTTAATGCATGTTAAAGGTGTTGGGAAAAATATCGCATCTGATATCGTTGATTTGTTGAAAGCTGAATATGGTGAGTGAGGAGGGGATATAAATTTTTCCCAAATATTTTTATCTTAAACATTATTACATGGCTAAAATAATAAATAAAAAAAATTAATCGTAATGGTGATGGCATTATGTCTTCTGATGATATAATTCAACAGGTCTGTGATGGATTAGATATGCTAAATGAGGATAATTCTATTCCTCGTAATATTCGTAGGGGTGCAGAAGAAGTAAAAACTACTTTGCTGAGTGATAATGATCCATTAGATGTAAGAGTTTCTAATGCTTCTTCTCGGTTAGATGAACTGGCAAATGATCCAAATATTCCACTTCATGGTCGAACACTTATTTGGAATATTATGAGTCGTCTTGAGGAATTGGCATAATTTTTTATTACATGTTTTTATTACAAGTTAGAAATCGAAAGTTTTATTATGGTTGAGGTTTAAAACTAGTAAGCTTAAAAATTTGATTTAATTTGAGGTAGAAGTTTTATGATAAGGATAGGTCCAGCAGGAATTCCGCTTTCATGTAAAGGTCGGACAAATAAAGATGGTTTAGTATATACGAGGAAAATTCTTGATTTAAACGCTATGGAGGTTCAGTTTGTCCGTGGTCTCTATGTAATGGAAGATGAAGAAGCTCAATTTATGAAGGATTATTCTTTTGAAAATGATGTTAAACTTAATGTTCATGCACCATATTATACAAATTTAGCCGGCTCAAAGGAGGAAATAGATCTTAGTTTTGATAAAATAGTATATTCTGCGGAAACCGCTCAAAGGATGGGTGCAGATAATGTTGTAGTTCACCCTGGTTATTATGGTGAAGATGAAGCAAAGCAGACAATGGAGAAAATAGTTGGTAATGTAAATAAATTAATTGATATGCTTGATGATAAAGACATTAAAACTAAAATTGGTCTTGAGACCATGGGTAAAAAACGTGTTTTTGGGAGTCTTGAAGAGATAATTGATATCTGTACTCAAGTCAAGGAAGTATTTCCAGTTATAGGACTTGGACATATTCATGCGCGAACTGATGGGAGTTTAAAGGAAAGAGAGGATTTTGAACGAATTTTTGAAGAATTAAAACCATTAAAACTTGATCATTATCTAATTCATGTTACAGGTGTTGTATATGAGGATGGCAATGAGTTTTATCATGTGCCAATTAAAAAGGGTGATTTACCTCTTATGCCTCTTATCAATCTTATATTAGATGAAAACTATGAAGTTACCTTTATTTCTGAATCGCCACTGGTTGAGCATGATGCTGTATACATACGCCTGCAGGTTGAAAAAGCTATTATGAAACGTGTTGAGCGTGAAGAAGCAGATTATCGCGACCTCTCGGAGATTATATGAAGGATTCTTTTGTTTTCACGGATTCCATTTGTTATATACATAAAAAAATAGATGATATTTTAAAAAATGTTTCAACAGATGACATTAAAAAAGTTGAAAAACTTTTTTTTAAATCAAAGCGTATTTTTGTTTATGGTTCAGGTCGTTCAGGTCTTGTAGCAAGGGCTTTTGCTCAGCGTCTTATGCATCTGGGTTTTCAAACATTTGTAATCGGTGAGACTATCACGGGTCCTGTTCAAAAAAATGATCTTGTCATTATTGTGTCTGGAAGTGGTGAGACAATTCCTGCGGTGATGACTGCTGAGATTGCCAATAATCTAGGTGCTAATGTTGTGTCTATTACGGGTAAGAAGAATTCAGATATCTCTAAGTTTGCTGATGTGACACTTTTTGTTTCAGCTGGTTGTAGTGATAAAGAGCGTAGGAGATTTGCTCCGCTTGGTACTTTGTTTGAGGCTAGTGTTTGGGTTTTACTAGATGGACTTATCGCTGAGCTTATGGAAGCTAAATCCGAAACTGAGGAAGATATGCGCAGGCGTCATGCTACACTTCAATAAATTCTTTTTTTTTATGTGTTTTTTAGATAGTTTTTTGTATAGTAAACAAATTTAGAACTCCAAAAAAATTTTATGCTTAGGGGCCCGTGGGGTAGCTTGGCATCCTTCTACCTTGGGGTGGTAGTAACTCGAGTTCAAATCTCGGCGGGCCCATGCTTTTATAAATTATAATGCTTTAATATTGCCTAAATTCTATCTTTAGAAAGATTATGTTTTTAGTCTTCTAATATTGAAATAATATAGAGACAATATTTTTTATTAAGTTTATAAATTAGATAGATATAATTGAGATTTATTAGTAAAATTGTTCTATAACGTTTATATATTATCTTATTAGTATTATATTAATGCTGATTATAATAATGTTTAAAAAAAAGTTTACTTGTGTGATAATTATATTACTAATATCTTTACCTCCTAGTATTACAGCTTTTTATCAAAATCCTACTGAAAAAAGAGGGGAAATAATAAGTAATTTTCAAAATAAAGTTGACGATGACAAAATAATTATTGGCCATGTACAAGCAGAAAATCATTATAAATTAGGATTAAATCTTGGTAGAAAATATGGTTTTTTTTATAAACTTATTAATTTTTTAGTTAAGTTTTCTGATAATGGAAATATTTATAGTTCTAAGATTTTAAACCAAAAGGTTTTTTTACAGAATAATTGCCCACAGATTTTCGATGAAATAAGAGGTTTGTCTGATGCTACTTCTATATCTATAGACCGGATTCTTTATTTAAAAAATTTTTTTGAGTCATTTATGAGACATGGTTGCACTGTTACGGTTTCTACAGGTAATGCTACTAAAAATAATGAAACTTTTTTAACACAGAATATGGACTTATATAAACATAATTTAAAATCTATGTATTTTAGAATATTGTATTCAAAACTTTGGATTCCAAATATTTGGGTTAAAAAATATAAAAGTTTTGAATACTCCTATGTTATACTTGGTATTCCAATAATTGCTGAAAAACCTTTGATGAATGAAAAAGGATTAGCTTTATTGGGTACTGATGTTGCAACAAGAACTAGAAATGGGAAAGAACCAGATAAAGGAGGTGAAGAAGGTATTCCTCTTTGGTTTTGGTGGCCTTTAATTTTTATGACCTGTAAAAATGTTTCAGAGGTTGTTCAATTTTATCAAGGGAATTTAAAACCTACAATTAGCTTTTTTAATTGTGACTTTTGGGCTGATGCAGAAGGTAACTTTATGGGCGTTGAGATTACTATAAATTATTGTGCATTTGTTTTTGAAGATTCAACTAATATATCTAATG
>CAZOBL010000085.1:0-7929 GCA_964578185.1 uncultured Thermoplasmatales archaeon | reverse complement strand
CCTATACAAGTTTTTTCACTTCGAATATCGTTTTTTGATAATTGATTATTACATGATTTTGAAATAAATATTTCTGCGTAAATACTTGAATATTCATGGCTATTATTATGTACATTATTCCTCAACAAGGAATTATTATCTGAATTATGTAATAAAATACCGCTATCTTCATTGTCAAATAAGTCATTATCGGCTAAAGAATTATTATCTGAATTTAAGATATATATACCTTTATCGTTTTTGTATATTTTATTACAACATAAATCATTATTATTTGAAGAGGATATAACTATACCAGATGTAGAATCATTGAAAATCTCGTTATTGTTGATGTTATTGTTAATTGAACCCATTAAAAAAATACTCGTATGCTCATCAAAAATTTTGTTATTATTTAAAGTGTTTCCATTAGAATTTATCAGTACCATGCCTTCAGCACGATTACTATATATAATGTTATCAGAAATATGATTCATGTTGGAATCCTTCAGATATATTCCACAATCATTATCATGTATAATATTTTCAGTGATTTGATTATAGCTGGAGTTTATATATATTGCAGAATTAGTTGAGTAATCTGGGCCACTATTTTTAAGTGTTAATCTGCTTATAGTTATATTATCAGTTGTTACTTGCAAAACGGGGCCACTTTTCATCCCATCAATTATAGTATTATACTTATTCTCACCTGTTAAATGCAATTCTTTATTTATATTAATTGTTTCATAATATGTGCCATTATATACAAAAACAGTATCACCACTTGTTGCGTTGTTTATTCCTTCCTGTATTGTAGGTACATGTGTTGAATCATACCAACTTGGTGATGCATCATCATCCACATAAACATCGGCTATCTCAATTTCTAGATAAGGGATGTAAATTCCATATTCTTTTGTATGAAAATATGTGCAAGCATTACTAGAATTTACTGTATCAATTAACTCCCAACCGTAATTAATGTATTGTTCATCGACAAAAGATTTTACATCATTGGTAACATTCCATGTCATCCATACATTAAGTGAAGATGGAACATTTGCTGAAGATGTTGTTTGTGAATTGTAACTAGGTTGATTATTCCATGATGTACTACTTTCATTCCAATCGCTAGTAATCCTATAAAGATTTATAGGATGTCCAGTAGGATTACCATCTATATAATCATAATAATATAGATTAAGTGCTGCTGATTTAATATTTATACTTTTAGGAATTGAGGAAAGATCAAATCTAACTAAAACATTGAATATCCAATCATCTAATCCACGTGTCCTTACATAATCTAAATCCCCTAAAATATAACTTGGGTGATTTTGAGCAATGTATGTATCATCTGTTGAGTAAAGAGTCATATAAGAATTACTTGGTGGAAATAACCATCCATCTGGATTCATAAATGGATAAAGGTCCTGGTTACTACCTCCAGAGATATTATATGTTGTATCACCTATTCCATCATCATCTGCTTTTACATTTGTTGGCAAGTTTATTGTAATAATCGCAATTAGTAATATTACAGCTATTGCATATATTGTGTTTTTATTTTTCATTCTATCTACACCTTTTATTTTTTTATTCATATTATATTATTTATATGATTTTCTATACATTTATCATCAGTATTATCATTGTAATGTTAATTTATTAATTGGGATGCCATTGGAAAACAATATGTTTCCCTCAGTATCAAAATCACCTTCCATAAATAATGACCAAACAATGTGGTATTTACTTCTAATATCCTTAGGTGATACCAATATTTTGATATCTCGGTAATCTGGATATTGTTTTTTGTCAATAAGCCTATGGACTTCCCATTCTACATTCCAACGGGTATTTGGCGACCAAGAACTCACCTGTTTTTCAAATGTTTCTGTAAGATTATTGTCATAGATATAACCAGTTATTGGAGGTGTTTCAATCTCATTTAAGTCTTTTTGAATTAGATGCTCAATTTTGTGTTCCCATTCTTCACCATAAACTAAACAATATGCTTCTTCTAAAAATGGAGAAACGCCCTGCCATCCGCCAAAATGAAGGTTTGCCCAGTCGTTGAAATCATAAGGAGGGCCATTTTGACCATTTGAATAATCAAGTTGACTTAGTGCATAAGCATAGTTCATAACACTTCTATACTTTCCCCATGTTTCTTTATATTCTTTAGGTTTAAGTATATCAAAAGCGGCGGCACCTGAATTCGGTATTGCTTTATCTACTCCCTCAAAATATTCACTTACGAGTCCGCCAAAATGCCCAAGTTCATGTAATAATATTCCTGCTTGGCCAATTCTTGCACCCCTTGGT
Source organism: uncultured Thermoplasmatales archaeon (assembly GCA_964578185.1). Classification (GTDB taxonomy): domain Archaea; phylum Thermoplasmatota; class E2; order DHVEG-1; family DHVEG-1; genus JAZKSG01. The sequence continues at coordinate 5,619 of CAZOBL010000085.1, read as the reverse complement.
GTTGGTAGCCTTCCCAATCCTATCCAGGCTTTCATAGTTTCTATTGGGGTTAAACTACCAAAGGGAATATCCCATATATAGATGGTATCATATACATTACCTTTTGCAGGATGTTGAAAGCCACCGCTTATTAGATAACCAAGGAGAAGATATATGAATCCTCCTTTTCGTTCGTCAGGGAAATAATTATTATAATATTGAAGTATCATCCCAGAATCCTGTGACATCATTTCAATGTAAGGTACAATTGTTCCCCCTCCGTTTTGGGGGGTGTTAGGCCATCCATTATCAAAGAAAACTTTTATGTTATGTTGTGCATATCTTTCAATTAGTGCTTGTTTGGTCTCTTCATAGAAAATGGTTGGTGGATCAAAGATCAAACCAGTTCTTTCCATAAAATCTACTTCAAGATAAATATTTTCAATGAATGGATCTGCAAAATATTTTTCTAGCCTATATTCCCATATGTTTGTTAGACTATCCATATCTGGATCAAGAGTAAAATGATCATCCCATGTAAACGGATTATAACCCCATTTCCATTCCCAGTATGTCGGTATTCCATCTTCATCTTTATCAAGTTTTGAATCAGCTTTAGTCGGATCTGTTCCAAGTATGTTTACTTCTGTCCAGTATGGGATATAATCATTGTCAAAGTCAGGTTGATAAATATTAAACCATATCTCAAAGGTTTCACCAAGATAATAACCATAACCCTCCTTTTCTCCAAAATTGTTATCACCAGTCCATCTACCAGTACGATAACAATAAGTAACAGTAAATGAATCTTTTTCAACATCTCTTGTTCGCCGGCCTAATAATCCAATTTTTTCACGTTCAACTATGGTGAGAGTAATTTCTGATGTGTCCTGTTCCTGTTCAGCAGTCCTCATGATTTTATTTTCCTGAAATATACTATCCCAAGTGTTAAACAATATTTCTTTTGCCGTCTGTTGCTGTTGAACATCCTTACTTACATGTTCCATTCCATCAATATTTGTAATAAAATAAAATTCTGGTTTAGTTCTCCAGGAACCTCCTGGTGTTAACAATTTATCAAGAAGTCCTCTATGCCTGATTCGCAATATTTCAAAAATAACTCCTTGATTTTCATAAGGAGCAATTCTTGGATCAATAACCTCCATTTGCTCAAGTAAACCTTCCTGCTCCATTTGAGCATATGTCTTAGTTAGTAATTGTATTTTTGGAATTGCTGTTTCTAATTCTTCACTTTTTTCTTTTTCAACTGTATTAAAAGGCAAGTTATAAACTAAAATACTTGCTAATAGAATTATAACAAAACCCACTGCGAAAATCATATACTTATTCTTTTTTGTTTTTGCCATAAGATATAAATTATTTCAATAAATATATAAAATTTTTAGTGCAATATTACTTGTATTAATTGAAACAAATAAAAAAAAGGGTGTTTTTATTTTATAATCACTTGTTTTAGTTTTGGGAATTGATCTAATATTCTTTCAAGGATACTAATGAAAAATTGACGGTTTGATGATTTACTTTTTGGTAATGAAACTTCAAAAGTTCCCCAAGAACTTCTAAGACCATTTGCATCCTTTGCTTTTACACTAATTTTATATGATCACCTTTTATTCTATGTGTAATACTCACTACAAGTTTGCCATGATTTCAAAGGTCCAATCGACCCAGATACTTCTCCATCAATCCAGTCAAATTTATAGTATAACTTATCTTCATCATTAGAAATAGCTGGATATATTTTCTCATTTTTCCTTTTCAAACTTTTTTTAAACCAAAAGCTTGTTAACCATTTCAAAATAAAGCAATAAATTGTTGGCAGACTTTGATAATATGAAAATAAAACCTGATGCAATCCTTTTTGACATGGATGGTGTATTAATAGATAGCCTTGATTCATGGTGGAAATCTTTAAACGATGCCCTGAAAGCATATAAACATAAAGAAATCACCCGGCAGGAATTCATTGACAAATACTGGGGTCACGATCTAAACTCTAATCTTGAAAAAATGGATTTAAATCCCGGAGTGGTAACATTTTGTAATAATGCTTATCCTGAACATATAGACTTAGTAAAAATTTATGAGGATACAAAAAAAGTACTTACAAAACTTAAAAGATACAAAAAAGCTATTATAACAAACACTCCTATGAGTTGTGCCGACCAAATATTAAAAAAATTAACTCTAAATAATTTTTTTGATGTAATTGTTACAAGTGATCAAGTTAGAATGGGTAAACCCAGTCCTGAAATTGTCCTGCAAGCTTGTGAAAGATTAGATGTTAAACCAGATAATTGTGTTCTCATCGGAGATACAAAAAGTGATATTAAAGCCGGAAAAGAAGCAGGCTGTAAGGTTATAGGTGTAAGAATTAATGCTGACTACAGAATTGAAAAACTATCTGATTTAGAGAAAATCATTGATATATAAAAAATAAGAGAGCAGAGAATTTTATGGATACAAAACAAGATAAACTTTGTAATAAAGCATATGAACTTGCGTTTAAATATGAGGCAGAAAGAGGCAGTTGTCCTCAATGTGTATACTCAGCGATAATGGAAACACTTGACATTGGGGAAGAATCCGTTGTAAAAGCAGCAGATTGCTTGGCAGGTGGCACATGTCTCAGTACAGATGGTACTTGCGGAGCCCTGGTCGGTGGCCTTATGGCAATAAGTAGTATCGCTGGGAGAGATTATGAGAAATTTTCAAAAGGCGATAGAAGACGAAGGGTTTTTCAGCCATCAAAAAAACTATACGAAAAATTCAAAGAAGAATATGGTTCAATCCTCTGCAAAGATATACATAAAATGCTTTTTGGCCGAACCTTTAATCTTATGGATAAACAAGAGTATCAAGAATTTGAAGATATGGGTGCTCATGTTGACAAATGCCCAGAAGTATCAGGAAAAACTGCTTATTGGACTGTTGAAATCATATTAAATGATTTAAAGAAATAATTCAGGCGTTAAACCAATGAGTAGGTAAATTCGGACTTTTTTTACCAGTATCCGGGTTATAATAAAATGCGTCATTAAAAAAAGCCCAGTATTCAACAACTGGATAATTATAATTCTGGAAGTAATCAAAATCAAAACCAGAATTTACAACTTTTTTCTGATCGTCATCATCCCAATAAGGCCCACTAGTAGCCTCAAGTTCAAACCATTCACCATTCATATAAATCTGAACCCATGCATGACCACCAACTTCACCAGAAAAATTTACTTCACCTACAACAACTCGTATATTTGTTTTTGCAAAACCTGTGTTTTCAATAATTGAAACCAAGGTGTATGCCTGGCTTTCACAATCAGATGCCATACCCGATACAGGATTACTTGGCATAAGAGGGGTATCTTCAATAAATGCTTCAGGCATTAGCCATTTCTCATTACGACCATGAAGAGTTGAGTCAGAAACCCACGTCCAACTTACAGCTTTTTGATATGCTTGCTGAATATTGAGTATATTATTGTCTAAAACATAAGAATTTACGACCGAATTATCTGGTGTTACATATTTCTGATAATCTGAGATTTGAGTAAAGTTTTCCTTTCTAAGTATCAAATCACGTTGACGGATCAACTTTTTCATTTTAAATGCTTTAATTTTCTGTATTACTTCTTGTTGAACAGGTCTAATAACTGGAGGAGTGATAGTTTCTTCTTTTGTTGTATCTTTTTTCTTTTCTGAGTCGAAAAATACTAGATAACTAACACTAAAAAGTATGAGAATTATAAAAATGCTTACAGCATAAATTAACACTTTTTTTTGCATAATTACCTAAGAATAATTAAAGAAGGATATATTAAATATCACGTTTTATTCAAGATAGTTTTTTAACTTCGTTGAGTACCTCTTCAACATGATTTTTAACTTTTACTTTATCCCAAATTTTTGTGATTCTACCCTCTGAGTTTATTAAAAAAGTAGTTCTAATTGTTCCAAGGAATTCTTTTCCCATAAATTTTTTAAGGCGCCAAACACCATATTTTTCGTGAATTTCTTTGTCTTCATCTGAAATTAATGTTAAATTCAAATTCTTTTTTTCAATAAATTTTCTATGAGATTCACAACTATCTTTACTAACGCCTAAAACGGTCGTATTTAGATTTTCAAATTCTGGTTTGTATTTAGTAAACATCATCGCTTCAAGTGAACAACCTGGAGTATTATCCTTTGGATAAAAATAAAGTATTACATTTTTCCCCTGGTAATCTTTCAAACATACGTTAGCATTATCTTGATTTGGAAGACAAAAATCAGGTGCACTATCTCCTTCTTTTAATTTTTCATTCATAATTTTCTCCAGGAATAGGAATTGAAACTATGAAATAAAGTTTTTTGTTGTTGATAAATATAATAAAAATGTAAGCCATAGTGTCACTAATTAAGAAATTAAAGTAATTCTTTTTTAACCATATTTTTTATATATTTGTATATCTATAAATGATTTAAGGAGCTTTACAGTTTATGAAAAAAAAATTAGCAAAATTAATTATATTAATTTTAACTACTTTTTTATTTATTTCAACTTTTACAATAACTACAACAGCCAAAAAAATTACAGGTAAACAATATCATGAAACTGTATATTTTAAAGAAGATGATTTAATTGAAATGTTTTCAGAAGTAAATGACTCAAAGTTAAAAGAATATATTAAAAAGATAGAAGATTTTGGCCCCCATCCTACAGGTTCAAAAGAGCTAGATTATGTAAAAAACTATATTCACAGTGAATTAAACAAAACAGGTTTAAATATAGAATTACAGTCTTGGAAGAATAAAGATCTCTCTGGAGAAAACATCCAGGCTACTCTATCTGGGAAAATCAACAAAACAGTTTTTGTTGTGTGCGCTCATTATGATAGTGTTGATGTTTCCCCTGGTGCAGATGATGATGGATCAGGCGTATCAATTGTTTTATCATTAGCTAATATACTTAGCAATTATGTTTTTAACTCAACTATAAGATTTGTTTTATTTTCGGGTGAAGAGCAGGGTCTACTAGGAAGCAGAGCCTATGTAGAGCAGATTTCAAAAGAAAATATTAATATTCAGGGTGTCTTAAATTTGGATGGTTTAGGTTATGCGAGTACATCTGAGAATGGAAGTAAAATACGTCATTTTGCAAACCCTGAATCATCTTGGATGCAGGATATCAGTTTAAAAATTTCAAAAAGTTATCATGAATATATAGATTTAGAAATACGCTGTTTACCCCATGTAACCTTTAGTGATCATCAAGCTTTCGTTGAAGCAGGATATGATGCTAGCTACTTTTTAGAAAACTCCGCAAATCCTTATTATCATACATCTGAAGATAAATCAGAATATTTGAATTTTTCATATCTCTCCAAAGTATGTAAGCTTACTATTGGGACTCTTGCCCATATTGCAAAATTAAACCCGAAAATCTATGAAGAGGATTTAAAGATAAAAATGAAAGGAGAGATTCTAACAGAAACCGGTCAATTATCCATAGATATAATAAATAAAAAATATACTATCGACTCTGCAAATCTCAGTATTAACATCAAGATGGAACCTATTTTTATAAATAAAATTCTCCCGGGAGAAAAAAGTGTTTACAAAAATATCTTCCATGGTCTG
>CAZOBL010000084.1:0-8092 GCA_964578185.1 uncultured Thermoplasmatales archaeon | reverse complement strand
AAACCTACGGGATAGTTTTATTTGACTATCTTGTATTTTTGATTCCAAAGAATATCTAACTGAAAAACACATTTTTTCAAAATTTTTACACTAGTAATATTTAAAATATGTTAATTTATATATAATCTGGCTTTTTGGATGTAAAAAAAATGAATAAAATAAAAATAATCATGAGTGTCTCAACAGCATTAATTCTTATTTTTGTATTCTTACCTACTGTTAAAGCTTCAACATTTGATAATCATGATATGAAATATGTTAAAATAGGAAAAAAGAACTTTATTTCGCAAATATTAGATGGTGAGTATGAAACATTATCTAAATGGTTCCCAGGTCAATTTATTGTGTATTTTTTTATATTTATTTTTTCGATTATTAAGATTTTATTACCAGATGAAGAAGCATAAAAAAGTTTTTATTTTTATACTCGTACTATAGAGGTAAAAAGCATCTGACCAAGTATTACTGTTATTGTAAAGACTGCTATTGATACAGGCATTATTCTACCCAGGTTGTACATATAGGTTGCTTTGTCATCTCCTTCATCGATACCATTTGTAAAACGTGTCATAAGAAAGATTAGTTCAATTATGTAAATTCCTATTACTAGTACGAAAAACTCGGGTCGAACGTTTTGTATTGAAAATGATGTTGCAATACTTGGCGTGCTACCTGCACTATGCATTGTTGATTGATCAGGTAATTTACCTGACATATCACTTAAAATATTTGTTATAAGTTTTGTAATCGAGAGTGTGATACCACCTATGAGAGGCGCAAATACTGTTACTGTTGCACGTAGTGTAGATGTTAAATTGTAAAGGGTGTCTTTTATCTTGTTTTCAACTTCTTGTAGTTGTTTAAGATGATCCGCGATTCTTATAATTGATATGCTTACGGCTTTCTGGCTTTTTTTAATGCCTTCGACGAAAAGTTTCATTATGGCTTTTACTCTATCTGAGTATACATGTTTTAAAGAGCCGTATTCTTTGCTAAACATTGCATCTTTTATATCAGTATGCAAGGCTGTTAGGTTATATCCTGTTTGATGAAAGACTTTTGATATTTCTGAGCCTTGCATGGTTTCTGCAGCATACAAAAAGCTTTCTTCTGGTGATTTCTCCTCGTTTATACGTTTTCCTAGTATGTATAATGCATCAGAGAATTCTCGCTCTATTTGTTTTACACTATCACGGACTTTTTTAAATGGATGATAGACACTGATACAATACAGACTTATTGCAGCGGTAAATCCCCATATGAAAAAAAGAGTCACCGGAAAATAAGTGTTGAGACCATCTGCTGAAACTATAAAGTTTAAAACACTATTAGATGAACCATTAGGATAAAAAAGTGGCAATAAAACAAAAAAAACGCCTGGTAAAGATACTAGAAAACCAACCATTATTGAGTAAATCATACGTCTTTTCTTGTTGATATGGATTAAATCAGGGTGATCATTTGGTATAACTGGTGGATTAAATGTTGCAGGACGAGACAGAAGTATTTTACGTGTATAAAAAAATATGAACAATGGAAGAATGATATCATAGAGTATAAAGACTTGAATGATTGTAACTTGAAGACCTACGAGACCTGCCGCGGGTAGCATTGCAACTACTGCGAGTGGTATCATGATGCCTATTGAGTATATCACCATAGTTGGTTGATGTAGTCTGCTTGCAAACTTATTCATCAGCTCACGTGTGCCATCTAAGGATACATCAAGTGCACGATTAAGAGTTATTATTCGTGATGCCTCTTCTCTTTCTTGTATTGAGCTTCGGATTAGATGAAGTGATCTTTTAAAATATTCACTCCACTCCCCCCAGGTTGTTGCAAAACTGGTGAGTGCATCATCTACACCATGATAGATGCGTATCTCCATATCCCATAACATTTTACGTAAATCCTTTGACAAGGAAGTTGAAGATTCAGATGCGGCAAATTTTACACTGTTTTCAAGATTTGGAACGAGTTTCAAATACATTACAAGATAACTAGTAATTTCGGGTATATCACCCAGAGAGTGGATTTTTATATATTTTGCATAGGTTTTAGGATAGTTTGCCAGCAGATTCATTAAAACAAAAGGCAAGATAAACGTTATAGAAAACATTAAAAGAAGTGTAATCGGATCAATTGAAAAAATATCTGAGCCATATGATAATATTACTATTAAGTCAAATAAAAACAAAGATAAAAACGTAAGAAACGCTGTAGTATATGATAAACGTAAAATATCAATAGGTTTAACTTTTAGCCCGGTGAAATTTAAGTTGTTTATGTAATCCTTGTTGAAGAATTGTTTAATTTTCTCACGGGTTTTTTTATTGTCTTTAACTATCCAGGAGAAATATTTCTTTGAAAAAAAAGAGATTGTTTCATACCAATGATTGTCTTGTTTCATTGATATCGTCCAATGTATTCTTTAAACCATTTGTTCCATTTGTTTTCCACTGTTTTGTAGTTTACCTGTTTGTCATCTTTTTTGCTTTGTTCAAGAAACATCCAGAAAGCATTGTTTGCATCACGGTTGGCTTCTGCTTCTAAAAGAGCGGGATAGTTTTCTGCTTCTTGAGCGATTGTTTTTTTGATTTTTGCTCTTAGATTAATATTTTTAAGGGCTTTTTCAACAGTTATTCCCCATTTTTTTGCGATGTTTTCAATTATTTGAGACTGACCCATATCAAGTAGATCTGTTGACTGCAGCCGATCATATGATGTGTTATAGATCATTATATCCTGAAAGACTTTATCAGGGTCCGGGTTTGTCGTCCAACCTGTTTTTGTAATCTCAGATATTTGAATGACTCGTCTACGACGTTCAATGCCACCTTCAACTCGTATTGGTGCTGCAATTACTACCGCATCAACTGCTTTAAAAGATGTTGATGGTACACCTATATCAAATACTACACGTTCATAGACATCTCTAGTGGTTGAGCCGTGTATTGTACCCATTATAAGATTTCCTGCCGCGCCAACACGCATGGCTTCAAACAATACTTTTGCTTCAACACCTCGAACTTCTCCAAGTATTAATACTGATTCACCAAGTCTAAGGGCAGTTCTAAGGGCATCTGTTGGGCTTACTTCTGCTGATGACACACCTGAAGATATAGATTTTGTTATAAGTGACTGCATTTTATAGCCATATTTTTGCAGGTCATCAATTGGAATTTCAGGAGTATCTTCAATTGATAGAATTCTGAAACGTTGAGGGATTTCTAAAACTAATGAGCCTAGAAGAGATGTTTTACCAGCTCCCCGGCTGCCAGCTATGAGAAGTGATGCTTGCCCGTCTATTAGGAAGCTTAAGAAACCAGCAGCTAGTGGTGAAATCATTTTATTTGAAATAAAATGTGTTAGAGTCCATGGTTTCTTTCTATGGCGACGTAGAGCAAAGGCTATACCTTTAGGGGTTAGAGGGTTAGAGATTGCTGCAACACGAGTACGAAATCCCTCTAAATCCATATCTAAAACTGGTGATGCTTCAGAAAACGCTCGTCCGCTAATTGTTCTAAAACGGGAGGACAAAGCGTCTATGTCGCCATTTGAAAGAAATATATTTGATGTATATTCTTCTCCGTCTAATACTATGTGTAGTGGGTTTTTTACAACTGGTGCATTTACGTATACATCTTGAACTCTGTTGTCAAGGAGTAAATCCTCTATTATACCAAAACCTGCGGTATATCTTGAAAAAACATCTGCAAGATATTCGATTCTTGAAGCATTTAACTCTAGGTTTTCTTCCTCAGTCATTTTTGATAGTATTTCTTTTGCGAAATGTTTAAAATATTCACGTGATGCCTCTGAGTCCATAAAGGATGTATCTTTTGGTCTATGTTTTGAAAGATATGAACGAACTCTCTCCAAAAGATATATTTCATCTCTTGGCAGGTCGTATTCTGATGGTGTAACAAAATAGAGTTTTTCAGGTCTTGACTTAAGCGTGTAAAGTGTAACGTTCATTGGACGTTGATCTCGTCTTTTTACTTCGTAGGACTCTAAAAATACTGCATCCGCGGGTGGTTCTAGTTGGATATATGAGTCAACAAATCCTGGTCTTACATATGGGCGGATATAATTTGTATAAAATATTTCTTTGTCTTCTAGGTTTTTTGAAATAAACTTTTTGAGTTGACCTTTTTCTAGCATTTCATCAATTAGATCCCTGAATTTTTGTATACATTGTTGGCAATCTGGTTTTATTGTTTTTTGTGACTCTTTTAATTTTTTTAATTCAAAAAAGGATGTAATTGGATTTTGTTGTGAGTTGTCTATTATGGTTTTGAGTTGGTTGAATCTTGTTTCGTTGCATTTGTTGCATTCTACATAATTTTTATCTGGGAGTTTTAGATAACCGTAGGTTTTTAGCCCTTCTATAAATCTTGAGAGTTCTTTGAGTATTTCAAGTTCTTTGTCTCTGAATACTTTTACAAATGCATGGTTTAGTATTAGTCGTGTGGCCCCGTGTTCTTTTTGAAGTATTTTTAGTATATTTGATCTGCATATTTTGTCAAATATTGTTGAGTCGCCTTTTTGGCAATTTCTGCAGTTTATTATGATTGTTTTGCTCCCTCTTCGACGGATTGCGTTGTATTCACAGGTTTTGTCGTCCATAAAATTTTCAGCCTTTTTGGTCATATTTATCTTAAAATAGTTTTATAAATATCGTTTAATATAAAAGTCTTTCTATAATAATGTTAACCATGCTGGGAAAAATTATATAAAACAGAATATATATAAAAATAAAAAAATATAAAATTGTGAACAACAATGGAAAACGAATCAATCAGCTCAGAAATAACAGACAAAACATACATACTAGGGCGGAAAAACAAAGAAAAAAAATCAATACTAAACATAGGTAAATACTATGCACTTGACTCATCACTAGGGACAAATGTATACATAGATATTCAAAGACCACATATAACACTCATATGCGGAAAAAGGGGTTACGGAAAATCGTACACGATAGGAGTGTTCATTGAAGAAATAGCTAAATTAGAAAAAGAAAGCAAAGAAAACTTAGCAGCCATAGTCATAGACACACTTGGTATATATTGGACTACAAAAAAGGAAAATAATAAAGAAATAAAAAAACTAAACCATTGGAATCTAAAACCAAAAGGATTCCAAATAGAGCTATACGTTCCAAAAAAATTTGTAAAAGATTACCAAAAAAACAATATTGATGCAAAAAAATTTTCACTTAGAACATCTGAATTAACTTCTTTTCATTGGTGCCAACTATTTGAAATAAAACAAATAAAACCACTAGGAGTAGCATTAACACGTGCAGTACAAAAAATGAAAGAAAAATCAGATAAATACTCAATACAAGACATATTAAACTGTGTAAAAAACGATAAAAGAGTAAAGGAAAATGAAAAAGGAGCTGCAGAAAACCTATTTAAAACAGCAGAATCCTGGGGAATATTTGACAAAGAAGGAATACCAATAAGCAAACTTGTAAAAAGAGAAAAAATAACTGTACTAGATATCAGTCAACTGACTAACTCAACTCTAAAAGATATTGTCACATCAATCATTGGAGAAAAAATATTTGAAGAACGTATCAAAGCTAGAAAGATACAAGAACAAATCAAAATGGGTGCAGAAATAAAAGATAAAGGTATGCCTATGGTATGGATGGCAGTTGACGAAGCACAGCTTTTTATGCCAAATGATAAAAAAACACTTGGTCAAGAAATCTTTGTTAAACAATGGATGAGACAGGGAAGACAGCCAGGCTTATCGTTAATTATGGCAACACAGAGGCCAAGTGCGTTAGATCCTGAAATTTTATCCCATAGCGATATAATTATTTGCCATCGTTTAACATCACAAGATGACATCGATTCTTTAAGCAAAATAAGGCCAACTTATATGCATGGAACAATAAGAGAATCAATAAAAAAAGTTGGAGATGAAAAAGGAGTTGCACTAATAATTGATGATACATCAGAATCTTCACATATAATAAAGATTAGACCACGTCAAAGCTGGCATGGCGGAGCAGAATCGTTATTGATAAACAAAAAACTAAGATAATTTGGATTTGTATGAAAAAAATTGATGATTTCGCAGTAGAGACAATTCCGACAAGGCTCATAGTAACGATAGCAATAATTTCAGTTATTGCTTTACTTGTTTTTTTTGGTTACAAAAGCTTTAGTGTAACAAATTCAGAAAACCAGGTTGAAACATATTGTAAAGAACTTGAATCAAAACTAGCAAGTATGCTTGCCAGTGGTGAGACAAGAGACATCGATGAAGTCGATGCGTCAATGGGCACAATTAGAAGTCAAAGCTTCACTCTACCTGATAACATTTTATTTCTTTCTTTTGGAGTTGACCCCGACCCAGATAATGCCGGTGGATTAGAAACCGGTTTGACAGGTGAGGGTAATGTAATTTTTTATAGAGTTGAGGGGGGAAATAAAAAATCTGTTTGGTTAAATGAGGATTTTAAATTCCGAGAAGGACTTTACAAAAATGATAAATGGACAATAAATGAAGAAAATGAAGGTTTCATAATTAACGATTCAGGTAAAATTACTCTTAGCTTTGAATATATTGAAAAAAATGGTGAAAGATTTATTTTAATTCATGCAAATGATAGTATTTAGTGAAAATAGTGTTTATTTGTTATTTTCTGAGAATCTGCCAAGTGTTTTGTAACATTTTGTAAGATCTTTCTTATCAATAATTATATTCAACTCTGTCTTTGTAAGGATTATATCATATATGTTTATGTTTTCCCATGCTAAAAAACGGGATATGTCATACATAATACCAGGCATGTAAAGGTAGTCCTTTGAGTATGTTAAAGATACTGAGACTAGGTCGTCAATTGTATCTAATACTCTTTCTTCGTGCAGGTGATCTATTAGTTCTTCTTTGTATTTTTTATTGGTTATTATCGCTACTTCGTAATTACCCTGTATTATGTTTAAGTATCCCCCTTTTTTAAAGTCAATTATTGGATATAGGTTCTGTAATTTGCTAAGTAGTGTTGGTGATTCTTCAAGCACGATGTAGCATATGTCTGTTTTTATTGTTTCAATTGCATAGCTAAAGGATGCTCTTTTACTTTTTTCAGTTAGATCTTTTGAGTTTCTTCTTATTGCCATTACAATCGAGTTGGTTTTGACCTTTTTATTCATTTCTTGTTCTATTTCTGGTTTTAATTTTTTTGCGATTTTATTAAAAGAGACAATTTCTGAGTTTATACATTCTTGTAGTAAAACTCTGTCTTTTAGTTTTTTTTGGACCACTTGACTTATGGTTACCATTATTACAACCCCCAAATAATGTATTTCTCTACTATGTTATATATGTAACATATTGTTTATATATTTTTTGAATGTTATAAAATTGACAAAAATGCCCAAAAAAATTATCTTTAACTATATATGTAATCAAATTAAATTTATTGATTAAACAAAGGTTAAAAATTTACAAATAAAATTCGAAATATCACAAATTTTCATATATAGTGCAGAAAGGATTTTTCTTTATTATAAAACCTATTTATCTGGCCGAAAATAAATATAAATTATTACCAACGGAAATAAAACAATAATTGACGTCAAGGTATATTTTCCATGAAAATGAAAAACATTGAAATCAAGGTAAGAAACAAATAGTACACAAAAAAATCCTGTTATGAAAAACACAATATCATATTTTTTTCTTTTTTTACTTCCTTTTTTCCACTTTTCAAACCATTTAGACAAATTTGATGGATTACCACCACCAAACCAAAGATAGTTACAATAAAGCAAAGGAAATATTAAACACAAAAAAATAACCATAATTCCAACTGGACCTATTAAATTAGTAATTTCTTGCATGTATTGTGACAATAGATAAAACCACGTCACCAAGATAATAAATAAGATGATAATTGTTTTTTCAAGTTTATCTAAGATTATTTTTCTCATTTTTTTATTGAATTAGCAATTATATTTTAATATTTTTGCAAACATACAATACCACAAAATAATGAGAAAATAAAATGACTGATCTAGTGGATGAATATATTGAAAAAACAAAAATCACCTAAAAAAGAAAT